>CAMZCT010000005.1 GCA_947305065.1 uncultured Mycoplasmatota bacterium
CTCTATATCTTAATTTCTTTCTTTTAAAAATATCATCTGCTGTTTCACCATTATATAGTCCTTTATATCCTGCATTATGAAATCTTGCTAAATCTTTTACACCACTATTAACTGCAGTTTTATTTAAATTATAATTTCCTTTTCTTGCTTGATTTCTTCGATATAGTCTTTTCTCATCTTCTGATAGTTCATTATATTCTTTTTCACTTAGTTCTTGTTTCCTTGTTTGGATAGCAAAATATGTTTGTCCAAAAGCCACTACTGGTTTTGAGGAATCAGAGTTTTGAACTATTAAATAACATGCATACCTAGTTAATCCATAATCTTTTAGCTTTCTTTTTGCATTTGAACCTATATCTACCATTACGTCCATTTGGGCGAAATGGTTCTCGACATTTTGACCACTCTTTTCACAGGAAATCATCGCTTTTTTTATTGATGGCAAAAACTTTCTATATTCACCATATTCTAATATTTTCCCTAATTCTCTTGCTAGCCAATATTCATTACCATTTTCATCTATATGTTTAATATCTTCAAATATTTTTTCTGTATATTCTTTTATTTCATTCATTTTATCATCTTCCTTCCTACGGACTACATGTTTCTATCTTTAATTTATTATTATTAATCTTAAGTATAATACTACCATCTTGATCTGTTCTATATATTTTTGAGTTTTCTAAATTATTTAATACTTCTTTATTTGGATGACCATATCTATTATTTTTGCCAACTGGTATTGAGTAGTTAGTACATATAATAAAAAAAAACAAACTATCTTATGACAATTTGTTTTGGTTCCCTACGTTGCTTATATAATAAAGGACAGCGACAACTACTTTTATCCCATCTATTAATTTTTATTTTGTTGTCTTTTATATAATCAATTATTTCATCCTTATTTATGCAACCAATAAAAGTTATTTTTCCATCATCATTATACACTATATCTTTAATGTAACTTACGAAAGAAAATCTATCATATAAATAGATAATATCATTCATATATGAAATATCTTTATCGTAAATTATCTCTTTTGCATCCTTTTTATGATTTGATTCAACATCTTGTATCATTATACTCAAATCTCCCATATCAAAATCATTACCATTAGTTTGAATTAATATTTTATCCTTTATATACTTTAATTCAACTCCTAAAAAATAATCTCTATTATTAATTCTAATTTTTCTTTCGATTGTCATAATTATTACACCTCATAAAGATTATATCACACTAATTCATATTCTCTAACTGCAATTCTATCATCCGAACAATATTCAATTACAAATTTATTCTCTCTTTTGCATATTAAAATTCCCATTGTATTGTTATTACTTACTTCTTTTATATTTTTATCAATATAATTCATATATTTTTGAACTTGTGAAATGTATTCTACTTTAAACTCTGTTACTTTTAGTTCAACAACTACATAACAATTGTATTTTATATTAAATAATAACAAATCTATATAGTGGTTTCTATCACCTATTTTAATCTTATACTCACTACCTATAAAACTAAACGAATTACCAAGTTCTTTCATAAAAGATTCTATATCTTCTAATATTAAAAGGTGTAATGCTTTTTCGGTTGTTATTTCTATATCATTTTTATTTTTAATTAAGACAGGATTAGGTATTAAATCTTTTACTTCAAGCTTTTCACTATTAATAAGTTTGTTCTTTGCTTCAATCGGAAGTCTTTCATATTCACCATTCCTAATTATTTCTTCCAATTGTCTTTTTGAAAGATTTCTTTTTTCTATTTGTTCTACATAATATTTTATCTCATTACTATCGTTTATGCTAAATAATTGCCTTATATGACTAATTGATAATTTGGTCCCCAGTGGGGACCATTTTTGCTCTTCAAAAAATTGATATAATTGTCGCATTCTTCTTAAAGTTCTTGGATTGTATTTTTTTTCTACTTCAACTGATAGTTTTTTTGAATAATTACCAATTATATTATCACCATATTTACTTCCTGCTTCTAACAATAATTTTCCTACCTCGTAATGTGTCAAAAGAGTATGTTTTTCTTTAGAATAATCTTTTACTTTTGAATATACTTCATCATCAATTAATTTATTTTTAATCTCATTATAATAATTCATATTACTCCTTTCTACGGACTACAAGTATCAATCTTTAATTTATTATTTTTAATTTTGAACATAATACTACCATCTTGATCTGTTCTATAAATTTTAGATTCTTCTAGATTATTTAATACTTCTTTGTTTGGATGACCATAACGATTATTCTTACCTACACTAATAATTGAATATTTAGGATTAATTTCATCAACAAATTCTTTACTACTACTTGTTTTAGATCCATGATGTCCTACTTTTAATACATCTATATCTGATAAATTATAAATACTCATTATTTCTCTTTCAGTTGTTATAGATGCATCTCCCATAAACATAAATTTATAACAGTCAAGTTCCGTATAAATAACATTGCTATTATCATTTTCATTATCATATTCTTTTGTCTGTAAAAAATATAATTTATTCTTATCAATATTTAATTCTTTAATGCATGAATAATATTTTATCTTCTTTTTATCTAATACATTGATTAATTCTTTTTCTAAATCATTAAATTCACCATAGTTAAAGATTACTTTTTCTACTTTAAAATTATTTACTAAATTAATCGCTTCTCCCATATGATCATAGTCTCCATGTGGTGACATACGTTTATGCATACGAATTAAAAGAACATAATCATTTCTTAAACGATTATGTTCTTAAATTTATCTAGGAGTATTTGGTAAGACTTTGTTTTTTCTATAGATTTATTTTCATTCATAGACTCATATAATATATTTGATTTTAACTTATAATCTGAAATTTTATACCAATATGATGGACATACTGTTTTAATTTTATTGTTTTTACAGTATTCCTGATACTTTTTTTCTATCGTAAGATAAATATACTTATCCATTATTTAACATTCCTCTTTTCTTTATTAAAATTATTAATTGTTAATTCGCGATAATGTTTTGAATATCCAATTAAACAATAATATAATTCCTCTTCTAATACTTCATTTAATAATTGATTGATAGTTTCAACATCATTGGTAGCTCGTATTTCTTCATATGTCGCTATTATTTCAGAAAACCACATAATGTCATCATTTTGTTCAAAGTATTGTCTTGGATGGCCGTAAGTAAATGTATCATTAGGTAAAATATCTGCTATTCTACCTCTCATAATATTATTAATCAATCCATAAAAATAAAAATATGAAGGATATAATCTTTCCATAATTTTATATGTATATTGTTTATTATCTTCTATATATAACAATCGAATATATTCTTCAAATGAAACTCTTGAATTTAATACAAATTCAATCATCTCGCTGTCATATCCTTCTTCTATCATATGTTTTTTAATATTTGAGTCATCAACACTTAATAATATGTCACTTTCATATTTATTTTCGCTTAAAGAAGCCAGTTTTATACATTTGTCAATAATCGGTAGTAAAATGCTATTGATAATAGATTTTACTTTTTTGATAAATCCATCAGTGTTAATATCATTTAATAGTTTTTTAATAAATAAAGGATCATATTGTCTAGCCCCATAATAATGTATAATATGTTCAAATTCATGAATTAATGCAAATTCATTATCATCTTTTAATATACTAATTAAAATACGTCTTTCAACAAAATTAATCATAAACTGAGATTTATCACTACATTCAATACTAAAATCAGAATTATCTACAATTACTAATAGTGCATCCAATGTACTGTTTGCATATGTTTCATTCATATTAAATAAATGTAAAAATGTTTTTTCTGTTAGTTTTAATAAAATATTGTCTTCATCATTTAAATAATTGATTTTACTGATAAATGACTTAACTTTTGCTTCAAACATTACTAAAACCTCCGTAATCATTATATCACATTTATATAAGCTTATGGACTACAAGTCTCAATTTTTAATTTATTATCCTTTATCTTAAACATAATACTTCCATCTTGATCTGTTCTATATACTTTTGAATCATTTAAATTATCTAATACTTCTTTATTTGGATGTCCATAACGATTATTTTTACCAACACTAATAACAGAATATTTAGGATTAATATCATCTATAAACTCTTTACTTGAACTTGTCTTAGATCCATGATGTCCTACTTTTAATACATCTATATCTTGTAAATTATATTTATCTAGTATTTCTTTTTCAGTAGTAATAGATGCATCTCCCATAAACATAAACTTATAACCATCGAGTTCAGTGATTATTACATTACTATTATCATTTTCGTTATCATATTCTTTCGTTTGCAAGAAATATAGTTTATTTTTATCTATATCTAATTCTTTAATACATGAATAATATTTAATATTTTTCTTATCTAGTACTTTAATCAGTTCTTTCTCTAAATCATTATAGGTTCCACAATTAAAGATTACTTTTTCCACTTTAAAATTATTTACAAGATTTATTGCTTCTCCCATATGATCGTAGTCCCCATGAGTAATAACTAAAGTTGAAACGGACGATATATTTTCAGCATGAAAAAATTCAATAATATTATTCGAAATATGAAAACCAGTATTTAAAACAGCCCCTCCAGTATCAATCATAATCACATCTTTATGCTGAGGAGATACTAAAAGCACACTATCTCCTTGCCCAACATCAAAAAAATATAAACTGTAAGAAAAATCGAATAAATATGCATATTTAATCAAAATGATAAATATTAAAAGAACCATCGTATATTTAAATCCGCGATTAATGAATAATAGTAACAACGCATAATAAATAATAGAAATAAACCAAGAAAAACTCATATAAACAGTAAACGCATCAAACGATGAAAAAAAGAACGTAATTTTTTCAAGTAGAAATATCAAAAACTGAAAGAGGCCCATAAGAAACGGGAAAAAGAATACAAATAAACTAAACGGATAAATAATCAAAGAAACAAAAGGAATATATATGACATTTAGAAAAATGCTTAATACATTATATCTATAAAAAAACAACAAATTAATAGGTAAACTAAATAAAGAAACAATAAATGAAGAAAAAAGAAGATTTATAAAAGTATTATTTGAATGTTTATTGTCTACATAAAAGAGGCCAAAGACACAAGATATAGAATACATAAAAGACATTTCGGTAACTATTCTATAATTACCTAAAACAAGAATAAAAATAGTTAAAAAAAGAATTCTAACATTTGAAATATCAAACTTCATTTTGTCGTTCAATTGTTTAATCACAAGAAAAAATATGGTTCTTAAAACAGAAGGAGGAAAAGAAACAATAAAAGCATAAATAAAAAGCCAAATATCTAATAATAATATCTTGTGCTTAAATCTTTTAAAAATCTTCATAAAAAAAATCGAAAAAAAGCCAATATGCATCCCGGAAATTGCAAATAAATGAGCAACTCCCAAATCTTGATAACTACTATATAATTCCAAATCACCTTTATCCCCAATAATAAAAGCTCTTAAATACCCCGTAGAATCAATATCATCAATACGTTTAACTATATTATTCTTTAAAATACATAAAATATTTGTATTTCTCTTAACAATCACAACCTTTTTAGCTGTCATTGTATAATTAATCCCCTTATTTTTTAAATACTTTCTATAATTAAAATTATGTGAAATAGTATTAGCTCTAGGAATTACCATTTTACCTTCTACCTTAATTACATCTCCAAAATTAACATTCAGATTATTATTATAACTATTTACAATGACTTTCTCTTCTCCACTTAAAAGAATACTAGTTTTACCTTCTTTTACTGAAAAATCAAATACTTTTCCAATTATATAATTAGTATCCAAATTGTATATACTGTCTTTATCAAATTTGTAATTTATAATTACAAAAATAACTATAAAAAAGAAAAGAAAATAATACAAAACATTAGATTGTAATATTTTCTTTAATCTTGGCAAATAACGCTTCTCCTATTCCGCTAACATTTTTAATATCTTCAATACTTTTAAATAATCCATTACTATTCCTATATTCGATTATTGCGAGTGCTTTACTTTCACCTATACCGGCCAAACTCAACAATTCCTCTTTAGTCGCTATATTAATATTCACCTTTGTACTTTCATTTAATGAACTATTATCATTATCTGCTTCACCATATGATATCAAAGAAGACCCTTCACAAGAACTTATTTCATAAGTCGGACAAATACATTCTTTCTTTTCAACATTCTCAATAGTATTAATATTAATTTCTTTTTTATAATTATTCAATTCTGTACTCGTATAAACATAGATAACCATCTGATCTTCAAGTTTTTTACTCAAATTAATATTTTTAGTCGTCCCTTTACTAGTTATACCTCCAGCAGCCTCTAAAGCATCATTTACTATACTTCCTTCTTTAAGTAAATAAACACCTTGTTGTTTAACTGCTCCTTTAACATCTATTCTTATCTCCGCAGTTGTCTCTATACACTTATCCTTTTGATCTATCTCTTTTTTATCAACTAAAGCTATTTTTTTATCACTATTAATTACGACGTTTTCTTTCTTGTTAATAATCGATAAAACATTTAATACCACTAAAACTATCAAAAGTACAGCTATTATAATATCTTTTATTATCTTATATTTAATATCATCAATAAAATCCATAAAACCTCCTTCTATTTAACTACTCCTTTCATAATATATTTTAGCAGTTAATACTCTCATTCCTTTTTTTACATTAAAAAAAGAGCTAAAAAAGCTCAATAAATAATTACTTATGACTAAAACTAACACCTTTAAAATACTCATATGAGCAATCATCAATTACTCCTCCAGACACATTCTTATTTTTTATTATATCAGGATGAGATAACAAATATTCATTAGCAAAAACAAACAATTCTTCAAAAGACATAATATGTCTTATTTTATTTTCTATTCTATAATTAATAAGATCCTTTATAAAACCACACAAATAGGGATAATTTCTAAAATATGACCGATATTCTCCATTAATATAAAAACTAGTCGTCCCCTTGTTTATTAATTCAAGGAAAGCTGAAGAATCGCAATTATAATACATACCATCAAAATCTATACCTTCAGAGTTACTATTCTCAATTAACGTTTCTAATGTTCTTTTAGGAACTATAATAGTTAAATCTACAAGATTAAAGGAATAAAACTTTTCGCCCTCTATAGTCCCTAGTAAAAAAATAAGAATCTTACTAAGATTATCAATTGAAAAAGTAGAATAAATATACAACTCTTGATTAACATCATATAATCTATCTTCATATTTACTATTTAAATTAGCTGCTTTAGAATCTTTCTTACATATTCTATTACGCTTTTCTTCCAAATCATATAAAGTCATAACAAACCCACTCCGTTAAAAAGTATATTATCACAAAAATCAAATATTACAACAAAAAAAGAATCTTATTTGAGATTCTTTATTTTTTCTCTTTTATCTTCTATTTTAGTTTCAATATTTATTCTTTGAATAATAGCCATACTAATTATAACACAAATTCCATAGCTACCACCATAACTTAAGAATGGCAACGGAACACCAGTAAGAGGAATAATTCCCAAAATACCCATTAAATTAATAATAATATGAGCAAACATATAAGTGAATATTCCATAAGCTAATATACTATTTCGTAAATTTTTAGCCGACTTAGCAATTTTAAGAATAGCAAACAACATTACAAAGTATCCAACAACAATAACACAACCAAATATTAACCCTAACTCTTCTACTACAATAGCAAATATAAAATCAGTGTGTGCTTCTGGAAGATACATATATTTTTGTGTAGAATTACCAAGTCCTACACCTCTAAGTCCTCCATTATGTATAGCAATATAGCTATTACATACTTGATAACCACTATCTTCTTTATATCTTGAACAAGGGTTTAAGAAATTAAATCTATTTAACTGATAGGAATCAAATATTTTATCTTTAAAAATTAATACTCCCCCTGCTCCTATTAAAAGCAAAATACCAATAATTCTATATACTAACTTCTTATACTTCCGAGATAAAGGAATAGAAAAGAAAATAAATGCTGCTATAAATGCAATAATAATTGCTCCACCCAAATCCGGTTGTTTAGCTAGCAATCCAAAAATAATGACCGAAAGTAACATCGGATATAAAGCCATAAAAGCATATAACCACTTATTTTTATAAGTTTTTAAAGAAAACTTATAGTAATAAATACTTAAGTATATTATTAAAGCAATCTTTGTAAACTCCAAAGGTTGTAATCTCTTACCTCCCATTTCCAACCAAGCTTGCGCACCATTAGATATTTTACCAACAAAAAGTACTAAAACTAAGGCCGCTATCATACCATAAAAGAATATTCGATAAATAAATTTATATTTACTTGTAGGAATAGCCATTAAGATTAATCCCATAAAATAAGCAAGAATATAATACTTAACTTGCTTAAAAGCAAAATAATTTGAAACAACATTATATCTTAAAACAGCTGCTACAGAAGAAGCAGATAAAATCATTACTATTCCTAATATAGTATAAAAAACCATTAGTACTAATAAAAGAAAATTCATATTTTTTAAATTATTCTTCATAGCAATCCCTCTATAATATATAATATCATATAATCAATCTTTAAAAAAGATAACTTATAATTTTATAACAGTTCTTTACAAAAAGGTGATATTTGTATTTTTTTCAAATATTTGGTATTATTATTTTCGGTGAGGAGTATGGAAAAATTACCCAAAATAAAAATTTTAGATGAGAAAAACAAAATATTAAGAACAAAAAGTAAGGAAGTAACCTTCCCTCTATCAGAAACTGATATTAATAGAATACACGATATGCTACTCTATTTGGAAATGTCTCAAATAGATGAAACAAGAGAATATTATAAACTTAGAGCAGGAATGGGATTATCATATATTCAAATTGGTATTCCTAAAAGAATATTTGTTATATCAGAAGAAATAGAAGAAGGAAAATTTGAAAGACACGTTGTTATTAATCCAAAGATTAAAAGTTCATCAGAAGAAATGGTTTACATAAAAGAAGGAGAAGGATGTTTAAGTATTAATCGTCCTACTGAAGGTATAGTACCAAGACATGCTAGAATAACTCTTGAAGCATATGATGAATATGGTAATCTTTATAATATTCGCGTCAGAGAAGAATTAGCTGTTTGTTTCCAACATGAAATAGATCACTTAAATGGTATCTTATTTGTAGACCACATAGATCCAAAACACCCATATAAAAACGCCGAAAAATATCGTTGTATCTAATAACACCTTATGGGTGTTTTTTTTAAAATAAATTTGACCTCTCTTAATTCAAATGCTATAATACCATATCAAGAAAAGAGGGATTATCCTATGTCAAATATTGAAAAAACAAATATACCTACATCTATACCTACATCAAAAATAGTAATACCAGGAGTAAACCTACCGGATTCTGAGCATCAAACACGTGAGTATTTCCCAAATTTTAAAGAAACATATTGTGGAATAGATCTAATGGGAGTTTTAGCAAATTCTAAACAAAATCCACAATATACAGGTAAAGACGCCGGCTTAAAAGAAGCTTTCTTTGACTTAAGTAAAGATCCAATTGGCTATACAGAAGAACACTTAACAGCTGCCCTAGAACGGGCAATAGATATAGCAAAAAAGCACTTAAATAACAACCAAATAAATGACAGTAAAGAAAAAAGTGAAGAGATAATACAAAAAGCTCTAAGAAACCAAGAAATAACCGCAGGAACAATTCCAGAATATATCAAAAGATTTTATGTAACTAAAGATATATTGGCAACAGAAATGGCAACAAAATATGGAGAAGAAATAAGAATAGATGCCCTAATTGAAGCCTTAAATATACCAGATCCAGATATCGTAAACGATTTAATTACAATGTTTCAAAAAGCTTTTATACAAGTAGTATCAGAAAATGATCCAATTGCTAAAAAAGTAATAATGAAAGCTTATAAATTAAAAGAAGAAAACGTAGCTATAGTAAGTGCAAATCAAAAAGTAAGCTTTCTTACCAGTGTAATGAGAAGTACACCTCAATTTAAAGTACTCGGTTTAATAGATGATAAAAAAGAAACAAACGACAAAGCTGCAGAAAACAGAATATTTGTTTGTAATCCAATATATATTCATAATAGCATGAATTATGATCAAATATTTACTCGAAGTTTACTACAAAATTTTATAATGCGTTTAATACAGTATAGTAAAATGAGAAAAGAAGAAATTGATGAATTAGATCGTTCAATTTGTTTAAAATAATGATTTAGTTAATACTAAATCTTTTTTGTAGCAATTTATATAAAAATGTATTATTATTCAAATAGGTGATAAAAATGAACGAAACAAATATATACGGAGGAAAAGGTAATTCATTGATTACTCTTAAAAATAATAAATTACCAGTTCCAAGTTTTTTTATAATAACTTATGAAGAAGCTAAAAGTTTCTTTAAAGAAAATAATATTGATACCAATAATCAAAAAAATATCCCTAATAAAATATTAAATGGTATCTTCCCCAAAGATTTAGAACAAGATATACTTAATCGTTTTCAAAAACTAAATACCAAGTTAGCTGCTGTACGTTCATCAGCTGCTGATGAAGACGGTACGGAAAAATCATTTGCGGGTCAATATAATTCTTACTTAAACATTACCGAAGATAAACTCTTAACAGCTATAAAAGAATGTTGGGCATCATATTACAATGATAGTGTAACTGCTTATAGAGAAAATACTACTCCACCCTTTTTAATGAGTGTTATTGTTCAAGAAATGATTGAAGCTGATTATGCAGGTGTAGCTTTTTCTTTTAACCCAACTATTAAAAGTGATAACTATTATTATACTGAATGTTGTAAAGGTACAGGAGACTCCCTAGTATCAGGAGAAATTACCCCATCTAAATATGAAATAAGAAGAGAAACTAAAAAAATAGATTCCGTAAAAGGAGATGATTTCCTAACACCAGAACAAGCGAAAAACATAGCCGATTTAGTAAAAGAAATAGAGACAATATATAAATGTCCAATTGATATCGAATGGTGCCTTAAAGATAATAAATTATACGTTGTCCAAGCTAGACCTATAACTGCTTATCAAGAAAAAATCGAACCAATAAAAAATATGCTTACTAGAAATAAAAGACTATGGCAAATAGAATGTTATTGTGAAGGAGAATACTTTGGTATTAGGGAAATGACTAATAACTTATACTTCCAAAATCCTATTCTTCACTTTGTATCACCTCAAAAAACCCAAGTCTATTACACCATTGAAAAACTAGAAGAATATCCTGGTCTAATATTTAGAGACTTAGGGGAACACTTCGCTAATTTCATAGAATACTTTAAAAGAGCTGAAAAAACATGTTCTGATATCTTAAAATCTCTTGATAATAATACTTGGACATTCGATTCATTATATCAACAATTATTAATAATATATCCATTTGAGACTCTAGGTAATATATCTGGTAGAGACTGGGGAATGACCGAAGAACTAAAAGAAAAACTTCATTATTTTCGTGATCATTATGATTCAGTATACTATAGATGTGAAGAAAAAATAAATAACTATATAGACGAGACTACTCCTGAACATCTTAAAAAATATATCTCAGTCTTATCAACCAAAGATTTAAAAGATCTTAATAATGTAAATATCGAAGAACTAGAAAAAAGACTACAAGGATTTATCTATTACCAAGGTATAATGTATGATATATCCTTAGATGATTTTTGTAAAAAGTTTAATTACTATATAGAGGGATTTAATAATAATAGTGATAATTGTATTAAAGGAGATATAGTATATCCAGGAAAAATACAAGGATATGCTAAAATAATATTTGCTAAAGAAGACTTTTATAAATTCAAAGATGGCGACATAATAGTTTCTTCCATGACTACTCCAAAATTCATGAGTATCATGAGAAGAGCATCAGGTTTTATAACCGATGAAGGTGGCGTAACTTGCCATGCCGCCATTGTATCCCGCGAACTTAAAAAACCATGCTTAATAAACTGTGGTAATGCTACATCAATTATTAAAGATGGTGACTTAATTGAATTAGATACCTTTACTGGAATAGCAAAAATTATAAAAAGATAAAATACACTTGTAAAAAAGTGTATTTTTAATCTTCTAATTTAACACTAACCAGCTTAGATACTCCGCTCTCTTGCATTGTAATACCATAAAGAATATCAGCAAATTGCATAGTTTTATTTTTATGCGTTATAACTACAAATTGACTTTTATCTTTTTTAGAATCTAAATATTTACCAAAATTATCAACATTAACTTCATCCAAGGCCGCCTCTACCTCATCCAATACCACAAATGGCACCGGTTTAACATTTAAGATAGCAAACAACAAGGAAATAGCAGTTAATGTTTTTTCACCACCAGATAATAACGCAATTGAATTAAGTCTTTTACCTGGAGGTAACGCTGAAATTTCTACACCAGTTTCTAAAATATTATCAGGATCTGTTAACTCTAATACTGCCTCTCCACCTTTAAATAAAGTTTTAAATACATTACTAAATTCGATTTTAATCTTTTCAAACGTATCTACAAAATTAGTTTTCATAATACTGTCCATTTCCTCAATAATATTAATTAAATTATCTATACTTTCCTCAAGATCATTTCTTTGATTATTTAAGAAAGTATATCTATTATTTAATCTTTCATATTCAGAAATACTACCGGTATTAACTTCCCCTAACTCTCTAATCTTAGCTTTTAAATTATTAACTTCTAGTCGAACAGTCTCAGGATCACCATCTAATATATATTCATCCTTAGCTCTTTCATAAGTCATACTATATGTCTCATTCAAAGTTAATAGTAGATTATCAAGTTTAACATCCATTTTACCAAGTTTTATCTCTTCATTCTTTAAAGAATTCTGCTTACTATTATAATTAGCATTAAAATCTCTATATTTCTTCTCATATTCATTTATTCTATTAACCACATCAAATTTATTACTCTTTAACTTCTTTAATTCGTTCTCTAATAATTCTTTATTATTATAAACTTCGTAATATTTATTTAATATATTATCCAATTCTTTATCTAATGCTTTGCTAGAGATGTTTTTAGTTCCTTCTAACTCGTTCTTCTTATTATTAAGATTATTATTTAATTCATTAATATATTTATTTTTCTGCTCTATTTTGCCCTCTAAAGAACTAATATCTCTCATAATATTATTATATTTATCTTCTATATCACTATACTTAGTATTAAGATTATTAATTAACGTAGTGCACTCATCTACTTCTTCTTGTTTAGTAGTATATGATTTATTTAAATCTTCTAACTCTTTCTTTTCTGATAATATTCCTTTATTAGTCTTTACTGTACCACCAGATATAGCTCCACCAGTATATAATATATCTCCTTCTAATGATACAACTCTGTATTTATAATCTACTAATTTACCAATTCTATTCATAGAATCTATATTATCTACTATAATTACATTTCCTAATTGATTTAAAACTATATTCTTGTATTTTTTATCATATTTAACTAAATCAGCAGCTACACCAATATATCCTTTATCATTAATTATATTGCTTATGACATCATTATCTAAATATCTTCCTTTAATAACATTCAAAGGATAAAAAGTAGCTCTACCTAATTTATTTTCTTTTAAATAATTAATAGCATTTTTAGCACAATTTTCATCATCGACAACTATTACATTACAATTAGCTCCTAGAACTATCTCTATAGCAGTAGTATAAATATCATCTGTTTCAATTAACTTAGATATTACACCGTGAATTCCTTCTAATCTAATATTATTAATAACTGATTTAACAGCAAAAGGTAATTTAGTGTCATTATTAATATTATCATTTAAAATATCAATTTTATTAGTAATTTGTAATAATTCTTTATTAATTTTATTAAGATTATTATGATTAAATAATCTTTCTTTGTCTATTTGCTGTAAATTTTTATTCAAATCCATCTTTTCAAGATTCTTAGCTTGTAATTCTAAATTATCATTTTCTAAATCTTTATTTAAAACAACAAGATTACCTTCAATACTATGTATTTCTTCCTTTAAAGAAATAATATTATTCTCTAATTTTTGATCTTCAACCTTATATTTCTGTCTTTCAATAGTAATCTGTTTTTGACTTTGTAAATCGCTAATTTGGTTAACTAACAACATAATATCTTTATTCTTATTCTCTATAGCTTCATCTAACTTAATATTTTCTAATTTAAGTTTCTCAAGTTCTTCATCATCTACAGAATAGTTTTTGCTTAACATCTCTAACTCTTTATTATGTTTGTTTATATTATTCTTAACTCCCTGATACTCATTATTAATAATAGTAATATCATTCGCAATTAAGGCAATATCTCTCTTTTCCAAATCTTCTTTATAACCTAAATATAACTTAGCTTTTTCTGCTTGATCTTTAAGAGGAGTTAAAGTATTTAGTAATTCCTCCGTTAATAGATTAATCTTTTCAATATTATCTTTAGTCTTACTAATCTTTCTTAAAGTTTCTTCTTTTCTCTTTTTATATTTTAAAACTCCAGCTGCTTCTTCAAAAATATTTCTTCTATTCTCTGGTTTACTATTTATAATATCTGCAATAGCGCCTTGACTAATAATATTGAAAGATTCTTTTGAAGCTCCAGAATCCAAAAACAAATCTGTAATATCTTTTAATCTAACTCTACTGTTATTAATATAATATTCATTTTCTCCTGTTTTATATAAAACACGTTTAATTTCTACTTCTTTAAACTCTGTATTAAGATAACCATCACTATTATCAAAAGTTAAACTAACAATCGCTCTATTATTTTCTTTTCTAGTCTTACTTCCTGAGAAAATAATATCACTCATAGAATTATCTCCACGTAAGGCCTTTACAGATTGTTCTCCTAAAACCCATCTAATAGCATCAACTATATTACTTTTACCAGAACCATTAGGCCCTACTATACAAGTAATACCAGGTTTTACTTCTAATTCAGTTTTATCAGCAAATGATTTAAATCCATCTGCTCTAATATATTTCAAATACATAGCAACACAACCATTCTACTAAATACTCATAATTACTTAATAGCATTTTTATTAATAGCATCTAAAGCTGCATTTTGTTCAGCTTCTTTTTTACTCTTACCTATTCCTTTTCCGTATACAATATCGTCTACTACAACTTCAACAGTAAACTCTTTATCATGAGCAGGTCCAACTTCTTTAATAACTCTATACTCAAGAGACTTTTTATCAGTTTGTACCATTTCCTGTAATCTGCTCTTATAGTCACCAAAAAACATATCGTGTTCTTCAACACAAGGTATTACAACCTTATCAAATAGTTTTTTAGCTTCATCTAAGCCCAAATTAAGATAAATACACCCCATAATACTTTCAAATATATCAGCAACTATAGTGTCATTTATTTTACCAATTTGGCCATGCCCAACTCTAATATACGGAAAATAATCAACTCTCTTAGCATAATAAGCACAAGCTGCTTCACATACATATGATGCTCTCGTCTTACTCATATTTCCTTCGTTTAAATCCATATTATTATATAAATAATCACTCATTAATATTTGTAAAACAGAATCTCCTAAAAACTCCAATCTTTCATAACTAATACAATTATGTTCATTAGCATATGAAGAATGAGTTAGAGCTGTTAATAATAAATCTTTATCCGTAATATGTATATCAAACTTTTCTAAAAAATCCATACGAATCACCTATATTATTATAACAAATAAAGAATAATTATTGAAGAATTATATTATTAATAAAAGAATAAATATCTTTAAAAAAATAGTAAATTATAATATAATATTAATGTACCAAGGAGGAATTATGAAAAAATTATTTTATATATTAATATTAAGCATACTAATTATACCTATGGGAGGATGTTTTGAAGGGGAAACAAGTAAAAGTAGTAAAATAACTACTACAGTATACCCTATCGAGTATATCGTAAACAATCTTTATACTAAACAAGAAATAACTTCAATATATCCTAACGGAGCAGATACAAAAACATACAAGTTAACTAATAAACAAATTGATGAAATATCAAAAACAACTACAATGTTTATTTATAATGGTCTAACAGAAGAAAAAGAAGTAGCTAGAAAATTAGTTAATAAAAATAAAAAGATTCAAATAATTGATGTTAACTATGGTTTGAAATATACTAATAGCATTGAAGAATTATGGTTAAGCCCTAGTAACTATCTGATGATGTGTAATACTATTAAAAATGATTTAATTGAAATAACTAATAATAAATATTTAACTAATGAAATAAACGAAAACTACAAAAAAATGGAAGAAGATTTATCAATATTAGATGCTAATCTTAAAACAATAGCTGATAATACAGAAGCATCTAAAAAAACATTAATTATTGGCGACAAAGCTTTTGCTTTTTTAGAATCATACGGTTTTAATATAATCGATATATCAGATAAAAATAGTATTACTAATGGTATCAAAGAAAAATTTAAGAATGGAACATATAATACTATTTATGTTAGGGCTAATTCTCCTGTAATGGATGAAATAAAAGATTTATCTGATAATTACAGAGCAAAATTAATAGAAATTGATACAATGAATACATTAACAGAAGAAGAAAGAAATAATAAAGAAACATATCTTACTATAATGAATAAATTCTTAACAGACTTATCAAATAACGTATTAAATTAAAAAATATACTAGTTCAAACTAGTATATTTTTTTTGAAAATAATTAAACAATTCATTACATTTATCTTTATCCATATCATCTATATTTTCATAAGGATAAGGTATATTCATTTTAATGTATTTTTCCCTTCCTAAGCGATGAAATGGTAAAAACTCAATCTTCTTAACATTCTTTATATTTTCTTTTATATAGTGGGCTAAATTATCCAAATAATCGGTATTATCATTAATACCCGGAACAATTACTTGTCTAACCCAAACATCATTTCCAGATTTATTTAATTGCTTGATAAACTCCGATACATCTTTCATAGAATTATGTCCAGTAATATTATAATATCCCTCATGATTAACATGTTTAACATCTAAAATCACCAAATCAATATATTTTAGTAATTCCTTATATTCACCTAATCCTACTCCCGCTGTATCTAAAGCAACATGAATATCCTCTTTTTTTAATAATCTACAAGTTTCTAATAAGAAATCATATTGTAAAAGAGGTTCTCCACCTGAAAAAGTAACACCCCCACCATTTTTAAAATATGGTTTACTTCTAAGAACTTTATTTACAATCTCCTCTGGAGTATAGTTTAAATCTCTTTTAACCCACATTTCAGGATTATGACAGAATTTACATCTTAAACTACAACCATTAAGGAATACTACAGTTCTAATACCTGGTCCATCAACAAGCCCAAAAGTTTCAATTGAATCAATAGAACCTTTTATCATCACATACTCTCATGGAAGGTTCTAGCAATAACTTCTTCTTGTTGTTTTCTAGTTAAACGGTTAAATCTTACTGAATAACCAGATACTCTAATAGTTAATAATGGATACTTTTCTGGATTATTCATAGCATCTATTAATGTCTCTCTATTTAATACATTAACATTTAAATGATGCGCTCCCTGGACAAAATAACCATCCATTAAAGTAACTAAATTAGATACCCTACTATCTGCATCATTACCTAAAGCAGATGGAATAATAGAGAATGTATTAGATATACCATCACGACAGCAATTTTCCCAATCTATTTTAGCAACTGAATTAAGCGAAGCAATAGCACCACTAGAATCTCTACCATGCATTGGATTAGCACCAGGTGCAAAAGGAACACCAGCTTTTCTTCCATCAGGAGTAGATCCTGTTTTAGTTCCATATACAACATTAGAAGTAATAGTTAAAACAGATAATGTTGGATGAGCATTTCTATAACATGGATGTTTAGCTAATTCAGAATAAATCTTTTCTAGTATTTCTTTTACAATATTATCTACTCGATCATCATCATTACCATATTTAGGATAATCTCCTTCAATTTCAAAATCAATAGCTATGCCATCATCATCACGAATTGGTTTAACTTTAGCATATTTAATAGCTGATAATGAATCTGCAGCTACAGAAAGTCCTGCAACTCCATAAGCCATTAATCTATTAACATTAGTATCATGTAAAGCCATTTGTTCAGCTTCATAAGCATATTTATCATGCATAAAATGAATAATATTCATAGCATCGCTATATATCTTAGCTACTTTTTCAAGCATATGCCAATAACTCTTTTTTACCTTTTCATAATCCAAATATTCATCAGTATTTTTTTCAAATCCTGGAATAACTAACTCTCTTTTAATTTCATCTATTCCACCATTAATTGAATATAATAATGATTTAGCCAAATTACAACGAGCCCCAAAGAACTGCATATCTTTTCCAACACGCATTGATGAAACACAACATGCTATTGCATAATCATCACCCATTGAAGGCCTCATTACATCATCGTTTTCATATTGTATAGCATCTGTAGCAATACTCATCTTAGCACAATATTCTTTAAACTTAAGTGGTAATTTTTGTGCCCATAAAACCGTCATATTTGGTTCTGGAGCTGGATCTAAATTAGTTAATGTATGTAATAATCTAAAACTAGTCTTATTAACCATACTATTTCCATCACTATTAATACCACCTATAGAACAAGTAACCCAAGTAGGATCTCCAGAGAATAATTCATCATATTCTGGAGTTCTTAAATGTCTTATTAATCTTAATTTAATTACAAATTGATCAATTAATTCTTGAACATCTTCCTCTTTTAAAAGACCTGATTTTAAATCACGTTCAATATATATATCAAAGAAAGCATCTAATCTACCAATACTTTCAGCTGCACCATTATTTTCCTTAACAGCAGCTAAATAACCAAAATATGTCCACTGAATAGCTTCTTTAGCATTTCTAGCAGGTTCAGAAATATCACATCCGTATTTTAAAGCCATTTTCGTTAATTCATCTAATGCTTTATATTGCATAGATAGTTCTTCTCTTGTACGAATTACATCTTCACTCATTACATCTATGGTCATATTTTCCCATTCATCATATTTTTGTTTCATCAAATAAGCTGTTCCATATAAAGCTATTCTACGATAATCACCTATTATACGACCTCTACCATACGCATCAGGTAATCCTGTTAATAACCCAACATGACGTGCTTTTCTTATTTCTTTAGTATAAGCATCAAAGACACCTTGATTATGTGTTTTTCTAAACTCATTAAAATATTTATCTACAGTTGGATTTAACTTATATCCATAAGCATCTAACTCTTGATAAACCATTCTCATACCACCATAAGGATTGACAATCCTTTTTAATGGCTGATCAGTTTGTAAACCAACTATAACCTCGTTATCCTTATCAATATAACCAGCTTTAAAAGCATTAATGCCAGACATATGATCAACATCAATATCCAAAACATGTTTTTTTAACTCTTCTTTAAGTAGTTTTTCACATTTTTTCCATACTTTGTCAGTTTTTGTCGATTTCTTAGCTAAAAAACTCTCATCGCCATTATATTGATGATAATTTAACTGTATAAAATCTCTTACATCTATGCCTTCATTCCACTTACCAGTCTTAAAGCCTTTCCACTCTTCCCTCATTTTTTTCAACTCTCCCATCCTATTAAATATACCACATAATATATAAAAAATATATGAATATTTTGTGATTTTACATAATTTGAAATTAGACATAAAAAAATCCTTGATATCAAGGATTTTTTCTGTCAACTTGGTGACCCGTACGGGATTTGAACCCATGAATGTATGCGTGAAAGGCATATGTGTTAACCACTTCACCAACGGGCCATTAAAATGGTGGGCCTGGGGGGACTTGAACCTCCGACCTCACGCTTATCAGGCGTGCGCTCTAACCAGCTGAGCTACAAGCCCATTTCTAAAACCTACTTAATAATAACCTTTTTTTGTTATTTTTGCAAGTTTTACTACGAATTTCTTCGCTGACTAGATAAGTATACCAATACAACCGCAAAAAATCAACTAAAAATTATCTAATTTAACGAAAAACAAATAAAATAAATGGAAAAATTGCTCCAAACATTAAAAAAAAGTAGATTATTTCAAAATATTGTTGTATAATTATAAACGAACTTGAGTTTGTCTTCTTAGCTCAGTTGGTAGAGCAACTGACTCTTAATCAGTGGGTCTGGGGTTCGAGCCCCCAAGAGGACACCATTAAAAATAAAACTCCAATGGAGTTTTTTTATATACAATTAGACAATTTAATAATATAATAAAAGTGTGGTGATAATATGAAAAAAGAAGATATTAAGAAATTTAAAAACACTAAAAGAGGAAATAAAGTATATCCTACATTAAATAAATTAATGTTTGATGGTATTCTTTGTTTTATATGTGCTATCTTTTTAATAGTAACAACTATTATCTTTAAAGATGGTGTAATATTCTATATTATGGCTGGTATTCTTATTGTCTTTGGAATATATTTTATGTACACTTCTCACAGACTTAAAAGATACGAAATTGCCAGAATGAAAAAGAACGAAAAAGAAAAATCCCAAAAGGATTAGTTGACAATAAAATAATTTTTCGATATAATTTCTTTGTTACCTTGGTTATGGAGCAGTACTCAAGTGGTCGAAGAGGCGCCCCTGCTAAGGGTGTAGGTCGGGTAACTGGCGCGAGGGTTCAAATCTCTCCTGCTCCGCCACGTAAAAAATAAAGCTCATAAGAGCTTTTTTTTATGAAAAAATAAAGTATTACTACTTTATTTAAATACAACTTTTATAGCATTAACATAATCTTCAAAGAATACTAGTATAACTATTACGATTACCACAGTTACTAATATAAAATTAGCTAATAAATAGAATACTTTTGCATTATCTCCTTTGAATTCCATAATTGACCATAAAGCATTAGTATAGATCAAAAACGAATATAGAAATGCTACTATTACCAAACCAATAGATAAATATATTGACATAACATTTAGCATTGGTACAAAAGTATTAATAGCAAGAACTAAAGGAAAGAATGATAATGTTGAAAGCAACAAATAAGTTCCAAAAGATAAACCTTTGTTGCTAAAGAAAGATGTAGCATAATTAATAATCGTTACTAATAGTACTAAAGAAAAAATTACAATCAAACTACTAATTATTATATATAGATAATCTAAATGCATGATATTAGAAAAATCTAATACTTTTCTATAATCTCCATAAGTCATTTTATTAACAAAACAACCGCCAATAATATGACCGGCTAGTGAGAATAAGAATTCATATATAACAACTGTTAAAAATACCTTAAAGACCTTTTTACCTTTAACATACTTTCCCGTATTTCTAAGAACACTCTTACCTGGGGATAAAAGTATTTCAATTAATACTAATAACACTGCAAGAGGATTTCCTGAAACCTGTACATCATTTCTTTCAAGAGCATCAATATATACAGGATTTTTTATATCTTGACCAGTTTTTCCAGTATTGTCTACCCCTTTATATGTATTATCTACTACAAAAGAAGTTTCTACATTAGTAAAAGCATCACTTTCTTCAATATTAGTTAATTGTTCAGCTGAATTATCACTATTAGTCTCCTCTACTACCTCTTCTTGAACAGTATCAACCACTTCTTCAGAAGGTGCAGCAACTTCTTCAGTAGGAGCAACAACTTCTTCTTTAATTATATCATTTTCTATTTGCGTAACTTCTGGTTCAACTTGTTCAATCTCTTGAGAGGGTTGCTCAACAGTAAGTTGTTCTACACTATTAACTTCTTCTTGTGAATCTAAAACTTCTTGTTGAGGAACAACAGCTGAATATTCTTGGTGTACAACCGGTTCTTCGACTTTTTCTATTAAAGGGACCTCATAGTTGGAAACAAATTGTTCACTACCGTTACTTGGTTTCTCAACATACTCTTGTTCTTGAGCTCCTTCATATTCTTCTTCAGGAGAATCTATATATTCTTCTTGATAATTATTAAATACCGGTTCATTTTCATCAAAAGATGATACTTCTTTACTACTAAATTCGTTAGAATCAGTCTCCCCAGAATACACTTCTTCCTCTTCTTCTGGAACTTGTTGTCCCATTTGAGTCATTATAGTAGCATCAGAAGCACTAACAAAACTAGGAGTATCATCTTCTACTTCTTCTTCAACAAATTGGTTATTGAAAAATCTATTTTCTTCAACATTACCTGGATAAACAGGTTCATTAGATTCTTCATTAAAAAATTTTGCCATATACACACCTCCCTTTTTATTCTTTAATTAGCTGCTTCTAAAATGAAAATATACTTTATTAGTTTCCATATTTATTCCTTTAACTGCCGCTAACTCACTAACAGTTACAACTTGGAAGCCATCATTATATAACCTAGTTAACAAAGTACTTAAATTCTCCAAGGTTGTTTTTTGAATATCATGTACTAATATTATATCTCCATCTTTAACTACATTCATTATATTATCAACATATCTTTCATCCTTAACTTTCCAATCTAAGGAATCAACACTCCATTTTATAAACGTAGTAGCTATACCATCTCTAATAGTAGCATTAATAGATCCATATGGTGGTCTTACCAACTTTATATCTTCTCCAGTAATACATTTATATATTTCATTTGTTCTAGCTAATTCCTGTAAAGTACCATCAACTTTCAATTTTGTAAAAGCTTTATGTGAATATCCATGTGATCCAATTTCATAACCATTATCTTTAACTCTTTTTACAACATCAGGATAACGTTCCATTAAAGAACCTAATTCAAAAAATGTCGCTTTCATATTAAAATTATTTAATTGTTCCATAACACCATCAGTATAAATACAAGGCCCATCATCAAACGTTAAAGCAACTATTTTTTGAGTAGAATCAATCTGAACAATATTTGGATCCTCTTCAATATTATCTACACATTTGTAATTAACAAAATCTTTATAATCTTTACATATTAAAACTGCATCAAATATTTTACTTTCACTATTCTCATAAGAAACATAAATCCTATCATTAAAAACATTAAATTCTTTAAACTCATTATTAATAATTCCTTCAACAATAAATAAAGGATATTTTAAACGTAATTCTCTAAACAACAATTCTTTAAAAGCATCATTGTTACTAATAATTTCACTAGAATTAATCACTTTATTATTATTTAAGTCAATTAAATGCATATTATCATTATCAATAGAATAATAATTATCATCAAGTTTCACTACATTATCTTTATCTATATAATCATAACTAGAAATAATTTTTTCTATTGCATTAATCTGTTTCTTTTTTAATATTTCACTTTCATCTCTATACTTAAAAGATGGGATAATAAAAGAAACAACAAAAGCAAATATAATAATAGAAATTGTAAGAATTTTACTATGTTTCATATTATCACCTATTACATATTCATTATATCAAAAACATAGAAAAAAAGGAATTATTATTGTATAATATTCTCAAGAAAGGAGATAAAAAATGCCACAAGTATTATTAATGGTAATTATTCTAATATTCGTATTTATAATAATACCTTCTATTAAGCAAATAAATGAATATGAAAGAGGTATTAGATTCAGATTTGGTAAATTTAATAAGATAATGGAACCAGGTTGGAATTTAGTATTACCTATAATTCATTCATTTAGAAAAGTAGATATTAGAACAAAAGCTGTTGACGTACCTGCTCAAGATGCTATTACTGCTGATAACGTAACTATTAAAATAAACGCTGTTTTATATTATAAGATATTTGATGCAAGTAAAGCTATTATAGCAGTAGAAAATTTCCAATTTGCTGTAGCACAATTAGCTCAAACAACAATGCGTAATGTAGTTGGTTCTGTTACTCTAGACGAATTGTTAGGTTCTAGAGATAAAATCAGTGATCAAATTTGTAACATTGTAGATGAAGCTACTGATCCTTGGGGTATCAAAATTGAAAACGTTGAATTAAAAGACGTATCTCTACCAGAAGAGATGCAAAGAGTTATTGCTAAAGTAGCTGAAGCTGAAAGAGAAAAGAATGCTGTTATAACTAAGAGTATTGGTGAAGTTGAATCAGCTCAAAACTTATCTAAAGCTGCTGAAATGATGAGTGCTTCTCCTGGAGCTCTTCATTTAAGAACATTAGCTACTTTAAATGATTTATCATCAGATCAATCAAATACTATCATCTTTGCAATTCCAATTGAAGTATTAGATGCATTCAAAGGTAATGGTAGTGCAGCTGCTAATTTAATAAACAAAATAAAAAAGGATTAATAAAATCCTTTTTTTATTGGTTTTTAATATCTCTAGATCTAAATACTGATAAACTACCAAGAGTAACAATAATAATCGTCAATATGCATACTACTAAAGAAGATTTAAATGTTAATTCACTATATGTCGGTAATCTACCCCATAAGAATTCATTTAGATTCCAACAAAGAGTTGGGAAATATTTCATAATCTTTAACGTAGAAGAATAATTTAAGAACAAAGATATTACATAAACTACTATTGGAACACCAACCGTTAAAGCTTCACTCTTAATAAATACTCCAATAAACATCGTCAAAGATAATAGAATTAAGAACAATGGAATAAATGATATAGTATTAATTAATAGATAACTAAACACACCCATTTCTCTAATCGACTGAATTGAAAAATCATAAACGACGACTGGCGAGAAATAACTACCAAAGCCCTTAGCTATTCCACAAGCTACAAATACAGTTACAATAAAGAATATATAGAATAAGATAGTACTAATAATAGTAGCAATATACTTACTTAATAATATCTTTACCCTTTTATAAGGTCTAACTAATAATAGCTTAATTGTTCCTTTACTATATTCATCAGCAATTGAATTACCTGCAACTACAATCATATATATAAGAACTATTACATTAACAGAAACACAAGTATAATCAACGAATAAACCAAGCGCTGTATTAGAGGTTATATCATCATATTTATGTTCAATACGATATTTAGAAGTAAATATCGTATTCTCTAGATCTCTTTTCTCTAATAACTGATAATATTCTTTATACTTTGTTTCATCTTTTTCCATAGATAAATACTCCGTAGCCATTGAAACATAATTATCAATCATAACTGAATTGTCAGAATAATCTATAGGTATATTATTATTCAAATGATACTTATAACCATCTATTTCTAATTGTACAGATTTCATAGATAACTCAATATCAGCTTTAACAGTATCGGATAACTCTTTATCATAAGCATCTTTAAGATTCGTAAGTCTTTCTACAGCATCATCTTGATATTCCTTAACAAAATCTCTCCAGCTAGAATTATGAATTCTATCCATTAATTTATCTAAATTATCCTTACATTCTTGATAAGTATCTTCTCTATTTAACTTAAACTTAGCAAAATTCATACAAGATATATATTTCATTCCATCATTATCAATTAGATATCTTTGCCATGATAACCTATCAAATTCTTTATATAATTCAAAAGCATCAATTTCGTTTCTTTCAGATATAAACATCTCAAAGTCTTTTTTTACATCTTCACCCATTGAATTATGTCTCTTAATAATATAATCTACTCTGTTCTTATCCATATTTTCCAAATAATTTTCGTTCATTTTAATAAACACAACATTGAATAAATATTGTACTAAAACAAATATTACAAAGAACCAAGTAATTTTTTTGTGAAATATTTTAAATAATTCATTATGTATTAAAGCTTTCATTACTTACCTCCCACTATATTAAGATAAGCTTCTTCTAAAGAAAGCTTTTCTCTATTAACTTCATATATACTAAATTTATTATCAACTAGCTCTTTGATAAGTTTAGGTATTTCTTCATTATTTCTATAAACACAAATACCATCTTCAGTAATTCTATCGTCTTTTCCTAAGAATTTACTTACTCCTCTCGTCTTATTAAGTTTAATAACATAAGCTGGTTTTTCTCCAGCTTTCAAAGAATTCATATTAACATTCTTAATAATCTTTCCCTTATCTATTAAGCATATGTGAGTACAAAAACTATCTAATTCGGCTAAATTATGACTAGATATTAGTACCGCAACCTTTTCTTTCGTAGCTAACTCAACAATTAAATCTCTAAGATCTTTAATTCCTTCAGGATCTAAGCCGTTAGTAGGTTCATCTAATATTAATAAATTAGGATTATTAATTAAAGAAGCAGCAATACCTAATCTTTGTCTCATACCTAACGAATAGTTTGATACCTTATCATCTGCTCTATCCATAATACCAACTTTATTAAGTAGATCATCTATTAACTTTTCATCAGAAACACCATAGTATCTAGCAACAACTTCCAAATTTTGTCTACCAGTCAAATACAAATATAAATCAGGATTCTCAACTATTGCCCCAACTTTAGAAATAGCTCTTTCAAAGTCTCTCTTGATATTAAAGTTATTAATATAAACTTCTCCAGAATCAATAGCTTGTAATCCAAGTATTAGTTTAATAGCAGTTGTTTTACCAGCTCCGTTTGGGCCAATAAACCCCATTATTTGACCTTTTCTAATCTTGAAAGAAACTTCATCTAGAACTTTATTCTTTCCAAAACTTTTACATATCTTTTCTACATTTAATACTACATTCATACTATCACCTATTCAAAAAAAGATGAGTTATCTAGCCCTCATCTCTAAATCTCTTAAATCTTTAAACAAGTCATCTACAGTATAGACTATTTGTTCCTTTTCCTTAATAACATTTATAGAAGAATTATAGAACGCATCTTTTTCTCTTATATCATTTATTACTTTCCTATAATTATCAACAAAAGTAATAGTAAAATCTAAATTATTATACTTATTATAATAATTAATATTATGATCTAATATTATATAACAAGTATATAAATATAATTTATTTAGATCAAAACATGATATAAATTTATCTATATTAATAGGTTTATCAAATAAATCCATAACAGAATTATAACCATTCAATAATCTTGTATATTGCTTCTTACATATTTTAACAAATTCTTCAAAAGAATCTTCGTTTGAAAATTTTAAATACTCATTCATTACTTGATTATAGTATTTAGAATCTTCCCCATTATTATATACATCTCTATATACGTCCTTCTTGATTCTTATAGCTTTCTTTATTGCTTTATAAGCTTCTTCACCACTAGCATCAATAAGATCATCTATATTAGTAACGATGTTTCTTAAGAAAGATCTCTTAGAGAAAAATAAACTTCTTCCTTTAGGACCAAACTTAGAGCAAATAGATACCTCAAAATTATCAACTATTTTATCGTTATTGAATATAACATTTAAAGGCATATAATAATACCTATCTAAGAACTCTTTATATAGATTTTTTCCTCTCTTAATTATAGCAATAGATTCCAAATCAGTTCCTAATGACCACTCACCATAATAAGTAACAATTGGTTTATATATAAGTTTCAAATTAGTTAATAATAGTTCATCCATCACACTAACCACCTATTCTAAATAATATTATACAATAAAAATAAAAATAATAAAACATCTATTTTAACTTTTTAAAAGCGTGTTCAACTATTTCCTCTATTTTAAAAGAATCTGCCTTTATATCTTTATTAGATAAATAAGTTAAATACTCAATATTCCCATCTCCACCCCTTATAGGAGACGCAACTAAATCTATCATTTTAAACCTTTTATTTAAAAAATATTTTTGTAAATCTTTTATTATATTTATATGAATATCCTTATTAAGAATTATACCCTTATACTGAGTAGCAATTTCTCTTCCTGCTTCAAACTGAGGTTTAATCAAGCATATAATATCTACTTGTATATTCTGTTCATATATCTTATCAATAATATGTTTAAGCGATATAAAAGATACATCACAAGTAATTATATCAATATTAAAAAAAGACTTATCTAATTCTTTAATATTAGTCTTTTCATACAATTTAATCCTCTTATCATTTCTAAGGGTTTCATGTAATAAGTTAGCACCAACATCTATTGCTATTATTTCCTTAGCTCCATGTTGTAATGCACAATCACAAAAACCACCAGTACTAGAACCAATATCCATAACAAGTTTATCGCTAAAATCAATTCCAAACTCATTAATAGCTTTTTCAAGCTTTAAGCCACCTCTTGATACATATTTCAACTTATCGTTATCAATAATATCAATAATTGTATTATCAGCTACTAAATAATTATTCTTTTTAATTATTTTCCCATCACAACAAACGAATCCCTCTTTAACTAATTCTTGTGCCTTAGCACGTGATGGAACAAGATTTCTTGCAACTAATTCTTTATCCAATCTATTATTCATATAATCACAATCCCAAAACAATTATAAAGTCTTTTTATTACGAATACAACAAATAATATTTGGAAAAATACTATTTTTATGATAGAAAACATAGTGCTACAAGGGAGGATAAAAATGAAAGTATTAGAAAGTAAAAATGACAAACAAATAATGTGGATACAAATACACGATATCATTGCTTTAAATGAAAGACATATAACTTTACCATCAGTTTATATTAGTTTTATTTTCACTATTTATGATTATCACCTGCTTTTTTCCTCTCATCTTGAGGAGCAAATTCATAGTCTTCAAATACTTTAAGTCCTTCTTCTAATAAAATATTACCATATATTTCTTTTTTACTTGAACCACTATTTATCAAACTGTCACATGATGGTTTTAGTTTACCTCCACTTGCTTTATTAATGGCTTCTTGAGGTACTGAATAATATATTTTCCCTATTTTTGCCCATCTAATTGCTCCAGAGCATAAAATACAGGGTTCACCAGAACATATTAAAATATAATCTTTTAAATACACAGAGTTTATTTTTTTACAATATTCTCTTATAACAAGAGTCTCTGCATGTGCGGTTGGATCAGATAATTCTATACATCTTGTTTGGGATTTGTGACAAAAATTATATTCTGGGTCCAATAGTACTGCTCCAAATGGATTTTCTCCATTTTCTTTTGATTTTTCAGCTTCTTCTATAGCAATTTTCATATACTTTTCAATAATATCTTTATTCATAATTCACCTCTATTTTTTATTATTAGGTGGCATAATCACCTTAATAATTCCTACCATTTTTTGCATTATAAATAGCTATTTTTAATTAATTTCATCTATTTTAATATATTTTTGTATTAAATATGCAAGATGTTAAATATCACAATCCCTTATTTTACCTAGGCTTTCTCTTATTTTTGGATAAATCGTAATCAACCAATTTATATTAGTTTTATTTTCACTATTCATGATTATCACAATTATTATTTTTCTATTATATTAATCCATTCTTTAATTACAGTCTCTTTATTAAACTTTTTAATTGAGCTTTCTATATTATTTTGATATTGCATTAAAATATTTTTTTCTTTTACTAATTTTAGAAGTATTCTTGCGTATTCTTTTATATCATAGCGCTTAATGAGTTTACCTGTTTTATTATTATCAATTATTGTTCTATTAGCGGGTATATCAAATCCAATTACAGGAAGGCCGCATTCTAATGCTTCTAATGTAACTAAGCCAAATCCTTCGTATATTGATGTATTTAAATATAAATCATAATTAGGATATAACTTTTCTATATTTTTATTTGTTGGATATATATTAACATAATTACTCAAACCGTATTCTTTTATCTTATTAATCAATTTATCTCTTAATGGTCCATCACCATATATATCAAGTATATACTCCTTATTATTCATAACAAATAGTTTCATTATTTCTATTAAATACTCAAATCCTTTTTGTTCAACAAGTCTACCACAACTTATAAATTTATTATTATTAAGACTCGATTTTTCATTTGAAATAAAACTCTTACAATTATTAATTGCTATGGAATTAATATTATAATATTTTTTAAATTTAATAACATCATCTTTATTTAAATTAATAATACTATCAAAATTTTTAAAAAGTGGTTTAATGAAACTTTCTTCATTATAATATCTTGATTTTTTATTTTTAAAGTGAGCATCAAAATTCATATGATTCCAAAATATTAATTTACCTTTAATATATTTTTTTAAATAACTCAATATAAAACTTCTATCCCCTGCAACTCCAATTACTACATCAAATTTATTATTCTTAAATATCTCTTTTAATTTTCTTAATATTTTATTGCTACAAAAGAAATGTCTAATAATAAATTTATTATACTTAAGTATTCCATACTCTCTATTTAAAATTCTTAAATACTCAAATAATTTAATGTTATTTAATCTAAAATCATAATTCATATTTAAAAAAATTAATCTAATCTTTTTTGAAAGATCATATAATGAATAATCTATTTGTTCATTACACTTAATTATTATTGTTACATCATAATTATTCTTTACTAATTCATTTGCAATTATTGAAGTTATTCTTTGTTCTCCACCAATTTTAAACATACTATTTGAAAAAAAACAAATCTTCTTCATAATCTCACCTCTATCATTCTATTATTAGGTGGCGTAATCACCTTTAAACTTCTCCCCTATTTTTGCAAAAAAATATTCATTTTTTACTAATTATTATCTATTTTAGCATACTTTTATTTAAAACATACAAGATATTAAATCTCACAATCCCTTATTTACCTAGATTTTCTTCTATTCTTGGATAAATCGTAATCAACCAAACTTGAATTTATATGAAAGTAATGAATTTATCCCCTTTGAAGAACAACGAGAAATAAATCTACTAAAAGCATATGACTTTATAATAAATTATGAAGAACTTATGAAATATAGTGAAGAAGAATTACAAGAAAGAATAAAGAGATTAGAAAGACAAATTATTGTTACAAATAATTTACTTAAAAATAAAGATAAATATGAGGAGATAAAATCTAAAAAACTATTTTTACTTAAATATCAATTTCAGTTCATAAAACTAAATCGATTTAAAAAACTATTAACAGAAAAAAGACGAAATAGAAATTATGAAATAGCAAGAGCAAAAAAATAAAGAGATATATATTATCTCTTTTTTCTAATTTTGATCCAAAATAATATTCATCAAAAAAAGCAAAATTTGCTTTTTATTTTTCATCCTCTTCACCAATATATTCTTTTAATAATCTAATTATTTGTCTTTCATTTCTTAAGCTTTCTTGTATTTCTTCATGTATACGCTCTAATATTAATTCACTTTTTAAATCTATTTGATAATCATTTTGATTTCTTATACTATCCTTTTTCGCTTGTCTATTTTGACTCATCATTATTATAGGTGCTTGTAAAGAAGCTAAGCACGATAAAACTAGATTTAATAAAACAAATGGATATGGATCGCTTGCTTTATTTAATATTACAGTATTAATAATTATCCATATTATAATGAATATTGAAAAACCGATAATAAATCCCCAAGACCCAGCAACTTCCGATAATTTATCTGCTAATTTTTCTCCCGTAGTTAGTGAACTGTCTTCTTGTTTATCTACATCAATAGTAATCGGTCTATCAATTAACATTTCTAATAGATCACTCTCATCCTCAGCACTTATTTCTTGTTTTAATAATTTTTTAACTAATTCTTTTTTATTAATTGTTGCACCCTTGTTATCACTCTTATTTTCCATTTAAATCACCTCATCATAAACTTATTATAACACTATTTTTCTTTTACTTCATCGAATTCATCATAAATATTTCCTACAATCTCTTCTACAGCATCTTCGATTGTAACTATACCAACAAATCTACCATTATTATATATTGGACAAATACTTTCATTTCTCTCTTGCATTTGTCTAAATACATCATCTATTTTTTCATCAAAATTAAAGCGATGAGTTGGTCTTACTATCTTTCTTATATTTACTCTATTTTTTTCTCCCTTTCTAATTATTAAATCTTTAATACTAATAGTTCCAATAATATTATTCTCATTATCCTTATAAACTGGAAATCTAGAATACTTTTCTTCTTTTACCCGGGCAATTATATCTTTTAAATCAGCGTCAACATTTATCATTTTAACATCTTTTTTAGGTGTCATAACCTCTTCTACAGCTCTATCTTTAAAATCAAAGATATTAAGAATATATTCTTTTTCCTTTTCTTCAAGAATACCTTCTTCTTGCCCCATTAAAATCATAGTTTTTAAGTCTTCTTCTGTTAAATTTTCTTTATTTTCTTTAATATTAAATATTTTACAAATTAACTCGGTTGAAAAAGATAAGAATTTTATTAATGGATAAAAAATAATTCCTACAACATTAATAAAATCAACATATTTTTTAGCAACTCTATAAGGATCATTAATAGCAATTTTCTTCGGTACTAACTCTCCGAATATTAGAGTAAAGTAAGCTAGAACAATAGTTATTAAAACAACTAAAACAGTTTTAATAAAAGATTGCGATACACTAGCACCAACAAAATATTTCATAAAATAATCAGCAAAATATTCAGCAGCAAAAGCCGATGCTAAAAAACCCGCCAAAGTAATACCTATTTGAATAGTAGATAAAAATAAAGAAGGGTTTTCCAGTATCTTACTAATAATAATCGCTTTCTTATTACCTTTTTCTACATCTTCTTTAATTTTTATCTTATTTGCTGATAAAAAAGCTAATTCACAAGCAGAAAACACTCCATTTATATAAATTAAAACAATTAGTAAAATTATGCTAAAAATCATTTGTAAATCACCTATATTCTACATTCATTATATCATATCTAACAAAAAAAGAACTATTTCTAGTTCTTTTTATCTCATTTCATCTATTTTTTCTTTAGCTTTATTATACATATCTTTTGCATTTTCCATTTGTTCATCAAAATCATCTGAATTTTTTTCTTCACGATCATTTTTATCTTCTTTTAATATTTCTTCAATGATTACTTTATTAATAAAACCCTTTTTATCATAATCAAATTTTATTTCATATTCACTATCAAAATCATCTTTTAAAGATTTTTTAATATCTACTATTTTATCAGGATCTGTAGTTTCAAGTTCTTCAAACACGACAGTTATTTTCTTCTTATCAGTTTTATTATTAGTAACAATATTATCAATCAACGTACTAATACTATGTTTAGATTGCGTTCCCTTATAAAAATCAAATTCGTTATTATAACGACTTATATCAAATTCACTAGTCCCAGATTCCATCTTAAATATATTAAAAGCAATAAAACCAAAAACAGCTACGAATATAACAATAAATATTGGCGTAATAACTTTAGATACTTTTTTATTCCTTTCAAAAGCGTCCATCGTCATTTTCTTAATATCTTCATCAACTCTAATATATATCTCTTTCTTCTCATTTAATTGATATTTTGTTTGGCAGAAAGGACAAACAGCTAAATTCTTACCTTCATCAATTTCTATATCTCCACCACAAGATTCACATTTTAATTTTTTCATTTTAACACACCTCTAATAAATTTATTATATCAAAAAAATATATTTTTTTAAAGATAAAAAAGTTTCATACTTTCGTATGAAACTAAATTTATTCTATAATCCAAGGATTGATTTCAGAACCTGTTCCTGAGCTAAAGACAAGTCCTTTTTTTAAAGAGATAACTGGTCTTATTCCTTGACGAGTATTAACAGAAGAATTGTAATACGGATAACCTGTGTATATTACATAATTTGTAATTGCATTATCGGTGTAAGTATCATAACCATATGGGGACATCAACCAAAAATAGCTATCATTTTTTATAATTACTGAATCATTTATATTTTTTAATTCTTCTTTAGTCATTAATCCGACTGGATACACCGATTTAGCTTTATTGTTTTCAACTGCAAACTGATCTGTTTTATTTTGACAAGATAAATCTGTTGAAGCGCCATAGTTCTTAAATTTTAAATAATTTCTTTCAGTAGGTTCTCCTCCATTTGGATTGAAACCGCCTAAATCCGATATATTTCTTGCGTTACAATATACTGCATCTTCTATTTTATCAGTATAATTCTCTAATGAGTTTTCAAACCATTTTTCCATTACTTCTTTTAATTCGGAATTATATTTATTAACATCATCTTTAAATAACATTTCATCTAAGACATTTTCTATACTTTTGCCATCTGAGAGTTCTATATAACGGGCGGTTTTATTAGAAGAAAACATATGAATTGAATAAATATATGATATTTTGTTGCATGTTCCTTCTGAATTCCAACAAGTATAATGGGTGTTTTTTAAGTCATCCACCGCGTTATCCCAATTATCCAATTGTTTTATTTCTCCTGATAGTGTATAAATTTTAGAATTATTATCATAAGTAAAACTATTTCCATATTTATAATCAGAATTATTAATATCTTTTAGATTACTTCTGTATCTTTTATTATACATGTACCCTACTGCCGCTAAATTTTCATTTTGAGGGTTTAGAGGACTGATACCAATTTGAGAATAATGAACAGATTTTATCTCATATTTACTATTAAGAAGTTTATTAGCCAAACTATATAATCCTATTCTATATAAAACTGTACATGTTCCTGTAGTATTTTTACAAGTATATTTTCCATATAAATCATCATACGTTGAATCATTTAAAGTTGCAATCTGAGTATCTTTTAAAGTAAAATTATTAGACAATAAATCATATGTATAAGAGCTTCCATACAAATAGCTAGAATCAAATGTTTCTGTTATTGGTGTTGTTTCATATATTCCCAAATGTTCCATCCTATCACTTTCACATTTCCCATCGACAGGTTCACCATTGTATATCATCTTCGTTCCACCGGTTTCTGTGGTACGAATTATCTGCCAACAGAATCCTCCGAATATGACATTTCTTTTATCTGCACATTTATCAAAATATACATTAGTTGCGGTTACAGTTTGTCCTACTTTATCAGTTACATTCCCTTCATATTTTATCACACAAGTATTATCTTCTTTACTTAAGTTTTTGATTTCGTTAAATAATGATGGTATTTTTTCTATTTCAATTGTAGATTCTACTTCTATATCGCATTTACAAATAGCATAGACAGTTGGTATTAATGCTAGAAATAACAATAACATTATGTATTTATTATATTTCTTCTTATTATAATAAGTTAAGGAAATTATTATTAAGGATATCAATAATATAAGAAAAATTAATCTTATACTTCTGTTACCTGTTAATGGATTTTTAGTTTCTTTTATATTATCTGTAGTTATAACATCTAACGGGCCTTCCTTTTCAGATGTATTTAGAGATAGTTTAAGAGAATTTGAAGCATCAAATTTATTATTAGTTAATAAAGAATTGTCTACTTCTTTTTTATACTCAACACTTAAAATTACATTTTTACTACTTCTAGCTTTAACTACATTATCACCATCATTAGTTTTGAGTGTATATACTATATATTCAGAATCAGTTTTAAAGGTCTCTTCATCAATCATATAGTCTTCATCAGAATCATTTTTAATTGTCATATCATAGGTAATAGCGTCTCCAACTTCAAACATCTTTAAATTAAAATTAATACTTCTGTCATTAAAGGTTGGTTCTTCTACTTCTTCTGTATTTCCTTCTATACCTTTTTGTTCCATAGATGTGATTGTTATTTTTGTTATATCACATTCCTCAGCATTTACTATAAAAGGCAAAAAGAATAAGCATAACAAAACTATTAAAAATATTTTCTTTTGTTTCATACATTACACGTCCTTATTTTCATTATAATTCAAATTTTATAAAAATCACAGTATTAATTGTTTTTTATGTATTTATCAAGTTCACAAAGCTTTATTTTCTTCTTATAACCATTTATAAAAACAATATCAGACTCTTCGAATATCAAATAGTCATTTCCTTTAACTTTTAATATATGAGGTCTTACATAAGCTATATTGGTATTTTTTATTGATTTAATATCTCCAGGAATAAATTCATATTTTGAGCACACAAATCTACATATGATTTCTATTTTCCTTTCTAGTTCTTTACTTACTTTTAGTTTTATAGTTTCTAATTCAAACATATTATCACTCTCCAATTCTTAAACAAAAAAAACTAACATTTCTGTTAGTAATTTATTGCTTCTCGGAATTGTCCGAGTTTCCTATCAATCTGGTGCGAGTGAAGGGACTTGAACCCCCACTCCGTAAGGAACTAGATCCTAAGTCTAGCGCGTCTACCAATTTCGCCACACTCGCATACGTGGTGGACCTCATAGGACTCGAACCTATGACCGCCCGGTTATGAGCCGGATGCTCTAACCAACTGAGCTAGAGGTCCATCGACTAATTAATAATACCACAAGTTTATATAACTTGCAAGAAAAAAGATTAAAATAAAGTCAAAAAAAGGCGTTAACTCCTTAGCTAACACCTAATGCTACAAAAAATACAATAAGTAAAACAAATATTACATTCACAAATATTAGATTACCATATTTATCAATATCTTTACCACTTAATCTACTAATGTATTTAATAATACAGAAAAATATATTAAATAGGAATATTCCGACTACAGAAGCAACAAGACAAACATCATATAAATTATTAGTAGCTATTGATTTAAAAGCTTCTAAACTGAAACTAATTCCACTAACCATACCAATTACTACAGCAATAAAAATAGCAATAATAGTTATAATATCTATCATATTTCTATCATATCTATTCTTCAAATCAGATACTTTACTAGTTAACTTAGCATAGTCTTTTGAAGAAGAAGAAAATTCTTCTTTTAATAATCTTATTTTGAATCCATCAGATACTAAATCCTTAACAGAAGTATTACCTTTTTCAATTTTATCCATAGTATCAAAATAATTATACATAGATACTAATTGATCTCTTCTTACTTCCATTTCTATATTCTTTAACATCTTTTGATATATTTCATCTTCTAACAAAATAGATTCAGCATACTTAGCTATTTTCTTTAAATTACCAGAAAACATACTGTTATCATTCTTATAATAATTATAAACAAATTTATTTCTATTATCAGTTTCATTTAAAAAATATAGAAAATCAAAAGCAACAATAAAACAAACCATATCGGTATCATTACCACCCGATGCCAATCTTTTAATCTTTTCAATTATCTTATCTAACTCTTCCATAACCACTACTCCCCAATAAATTAATATCTATTATAACACATTTATTGAAGCAATAAACCTAAATCTTCTTTTAAATAGAAAACATATATAAATAATAAATCTAAAAAGTCTTTTTCACTTAGTTTATTCTTATTTTTTATAACATCTGAACTCTTTAAATTATTAATATCAATCTTCTTCTTTTTACACACTTTTTCTATTACTAAACAAGTTTCTAATACTTCATTAAGTATTATTTCTCTCTTAGCAAAAGTATCAAGATTATTATATTTATCCTTTAATTTTTCTATCATAACCTATATTCCCCTTTTAACTTATTAAATGCACTATTACCAAGATAAGAATCATATAACATATTATATTGATCCCTTCTATTAACATATATATCATCATCAATATCTATCTCATATTCAGTATTTAATTCTACTCTTGCTACATCTGCAATCATTTCATAATCAATATTACTTAAAGAATAATTATGATTAGTAATTAATAAAATACACTGAGCAATATATTCAATCAATTCTTTACCAAACCTATTAGTCTTAGATAATTCTTTGTATATATTTAATATATCGTCTTTCTTTAAACCTTTAGCAATATAAAACAAGTCATAATCCCTAGTATCATAATCTCTAGATTTAGTACTTATACAATCATAAGAGTTCTCTATAATAAACTCGATTCTCTTATTATATATATTATTCATAATATCTTTCTTAGATGGTAACTGATTATAATCAATTACTTTTAATTCCAACTTATTAGATAAAGTACTATCATTTTCTATATAAGTTAATAATTCATTTCTAACGTTATCATACCTATCTAGTATTTCACTAGGACTATATAATTTATAAAGTGTATTAATAATAGCATATCTTACAGTATTATCTCTTTTTAAATAAGCTGAATGAGAGGCATTAAATAACACCTGTTCCCATAACAGTTCTTCTACATCCCAAGCTAATGATTTAAGCCCATTAATCTTTTCCACTAATGAATTAACATTTCTTGTTTCTTCAAATATAAATCTATCATCATAATAGATATTTATTAATTTTGTTCTTAAACCAGGAGCTATAGCTATTTTATTTGGATTAACAACCTGCTTATTGCTAAATATTTTATCGTATTTTTCTTTATATTTCTTCTCTTTACTAACAAAATCTTTATATATACCATAACTCAAATCATTACTAAGAATACTATCATAAAAATCAGTTTTATACTTTTTCTTTTTCTCATATAAAGACAATAAATAATTCTTTAATTCAGATTCTAAAAAAGCATCAAAATCATTAAAACAAGTTTTATAAACTAATTCCATCTTTTCTTTAATAATATTATAATCGTCATTTAATCTAGCTTTTTCTAAAATTCTTTTATTTAAAGTTAGTATTCTACTAATATCTTTTGCATAATCCTTTTCATTATCTTCAAAAGTCTTATCTACTCTTACATCAATATTAATATAATTATCCAAAAGATTAATAAGATTATCATAAACATCTGTATCAAAGTCTTTGAGTGCTTCTTTATAGTATTCAATAGAAGACATTTTTTTAGACCTTTCTCTAAATCTCTTTTTCTCTAAAGAAGTAAACCTTTGAACATAATCTTCCTTAATATTATCGTATCCATAGTCATTATAAAAAGAACAAGATATTACAAATGGCATATCCGAAACAGTATTATTATTCTTCTCATATCTTGTATATAATTCATAATACTTTTCAAAAAAATATGGATATACTTCCATAATTTTATCTAAATCTTTCTTAATTCTACTTTGATACTTAGTTAAATTAGCAACATATAACTTAGCATTATCATGATAAATTGAAGTTGCCACCTTAAGTACTTCTATAATATTATTTAAATACTTATTTATCTTATCATATTCAATCATTACGTTGTTTCTGTATAAAAAATTATCATAGAATAATCTAAAAGCAGAAAACTCGTTCACGTTATCACCTTCAAACTTTTATTTAACATTAACCTCAATAAATTCCAAACTATTCATGAACTTCATCAATTGTTCATCACATTCTTTAGTTTCATCCTTATTTGAAGATCTTACAACATAGAATGACCCATTATAAGTTATTATTGTATAAGCATATCTTGGAATAATATTTTCTGATGAAACTTCTTTACCATCCTCAGGTAAATATATAAACTTTTCTGATTTCCAAGTATTTCCATTAATTTTCATTTCTTGCAAAGTAGGAACAGCTTTTTCATCAGAAGCATACATATTTTTTAAATATTGAAAATAATTCTCTACATAACCATTAGGATCAGAAACAGTTCCCGAAAGTACTTCAAATGAGCAAACATTTCCTTGTTCTTTTGAAACATAGAATTTTTCATGAGTATCAGTTCTATTTAGTTTAAAATAACTAGGAACTTTGTATTGTAGTCCATCAAGTTGCTCCGTTGCATCAATCTTAATAAATCTAAAGTATACAAATACTAATAGCGCCACAAAACAAACTACACAGGCAAAGTTAAAAATTATTCTTCCTGTTTCTTTTAATTGAGCTGTATTCATTCTATTAAACATTTTATTTCCTATACCTTCAAAAACGCTAGGTTTAGGTTCTTTAAATCCTTTAAAGTTAATTTGATTCTTCGTACTATCTTTTTTATCGTCATAAAAATCAACTTTAACATCATTATCATTATTATAGAATTCTTTTTTATTACTATTAAACATAGCAAAAGCACTATTAACTTTCTCTTTAGAAAGCTTACTATTACTATGATTATCTTTTTTTAGTTCAAAATTAGGCGCAAAAGAATTCTTATTGCTTTGACTAGGCATCTCCATCTTTTTATTATCATTACCTTTATCTTTAAAACTATTAAACGTTTTAAATGCATCAGGTATATCGTCATTATCTGGTTTCTTTACTAAATCAGACTTAATAACCTTAGAATTCTCGTTTTCAGGAAAGAACATGTTATTACTACTTCTAACTTTTGGTTCTTTCTTTTTCTCTTCTATTGCTTCCTGCATCTTCTTTGGAATATTAGGATTAGTACTATAACTAATCTTCTTAACTTTCCCATCATTTTTATCAGGTCTTTTTTTCTTTTGTTTACTATTTATCTCATCTTTACTTTTCAATTCGTTCTTGCCAAACAAATTATTTATTTTCTTCTTTGATTGACTTCTGTCATCATAAGTCATAGAGTTTAATTTATTAATTTCTCCACCAAAGAAGTCTCTAGAAGAACTATTATGAGAAAAGAAAGAACCATTATTATTCTTTTTTTCTCCAATAATATCACTACTATCTACATTAATATCTTTACCATTATTAAAGACATTATCTATACCTCTAGTAATAGAAGAACCTATTTTATTATCAAAACTAGAAGAAAAATCACTAACAGAAGTAGAAGCAGTTAAATCTGCTCCACACATATAACACTTTTTCTTAGAATCATCTAAAACAGTACCACACTTAGGACATTTCTTCATAAAACACCTCCTTCTATCTATTTTTCAACAAATCTTAAACTCCTTAAAAAACTATCTAATAATGCATTACACTCAGGGGTATCAGCAAAATTAGCTAACTCGATATTATAAAACATACCATTATTACCAGCTGATAAAAATCTATATCTTAAAGAAGTATAATTATCAGATGGATTCTTTCTATAAAAGACATTTAAATAATACCATTCAACATTATTAATTTTTAATGATCCATTTTGATATAATGGAATCTTACTAGCATCAACAACTTCTCCAGAGTCATCATACGCTGGGGCTAAAGTATCCTCCTTAAGCGTAAAAAAATCTTGAACGTGATCACTTGAGTTTTGTGAATCCATATAAGCTGTTATTGAACAAGCCGTTCCTTTAGCATTACTAAGTGAATATACGTTAGCACCGTTACTATTATTAGTATTAGTAAGTTTACTATCTACCGTATAGTATAAATTATTTATAACTGGTTTATAAACAACATCTTTATTATTTCCTTTGGCAACCCATAAGAATATAACAACCCCTAGTATCATTAATATTAGATAACCACCAACTTTAAAAAATATTTTGTATTCAGTATAAATATCAATAAAATCTTTCTTATCGTCTTTTACTCTCTTAATTTCAACATCACGATAATTATTTAATCTATTATTATATTCCTCTTTTTTACGATAATAATCTTCATTTAAAGACGGATTAGTATCTACTCTACCAGGAGAAGAAAAATCGCTTCCACCTAGTTTAGTGCCACACATAAAGCAATATTCTTTACCGTCTTCTACGTAATTACCACATTTAGGACAATTCATACAAATCACTACTTTCCTATCATATAGATTATACCACAATATATTTTAAATATCATTCTTATTATCAATAAAATAACTAATTATATACAAAATTAAAGAAACTATTACTATATCCAAAGACCAATTATCACTAAAATAAGAAGTAATATATAAGCCTAAACAAGTTAATAATATAAATAATAATAATCTATTCAATATAGCTATTACTACTCCCAAATATCCAGCTTTATCTTTTACTCTAGTAACATGAAGATCAAATTTTTGTTCTCCAGAAGCTCTCTTGATCATATAAGCAGCAAAATATATTGAAGGAACAAAAGCCAAACACATACCCAATATCTTACAAACAGCTTCCATATTAAACCTCCTTCAAATACTTTTTCTTAGCATAATTGCAATCTTTCTTAGTTGATCCCTTTTTATACAAATCAGGATTCTTAAAACCAGATTTTTCATAATCATACTTCATTTTAAACTCATAGAAATAATTATTATTATTGAAATCACATATATCACTAGATCTACTAAATACCACATAAGCCGCTTTGGTATCATTATCATACATAAACAATCTATTCCAACTAGAATCAATTACATTGCCATTAACATTAATAGGGAAAATACTATTATAATCATAAGTTTTAGCTTCTTCCGTATATAAATACAATTCTGATTTATACCATTCCCCTATCTTATTCTTATCTATAATTATCAAATTATTATTTAACAATGAAAAATAAGGAATATCATTAAAACTATTCATATTTTTAACATACTCGATATTTTGATTAAATATTCTTAATCTAAAGGAATTAAGATCTCTATTATAGCCATAATCAAATTTGTAATTATACTTAGAAGGAATTGATCCTCCAAAAGAATAATAATAACCAGGATATTCAGAATAATCTACTATATACTTTAATACATCATAATTAACTCGTATTTCATTATTTAAAACACCATTTTCAACAATAATATTAGGAGTCGTAAAATCCTTTTTATAAGTAATATTATTCAAAACAACAGAATATTGTGAATCATTACTCTTTTCAAACTTTAAATTTTCTGTTTTTCCCTGACCAACAAATAACATGTTCAAGCAATTACCATGATACAAATAATAATCTTCGTTGATTACTACCAAATGGTCATATACAGCATCAACAACACAACTCTTTAACAGCGTTTTAACTCTGTCGTTTTTTACCTTATAAGAATATATTCCATTTTTATTATCATTTACTTTTTTTCCACTTAAAGAAGGAAGAATTCCTCCATCAGTTTTATTCTCTTCCCTAAGGAAGAAATAGTAGTATCCAAATCCACCTAAAACTCCAAATACCACAACAAATAAGACTAATTTTACAAATATATTAGACTTCTTCATAACAATCTTCCTCTATTGTATAAAATTATACCATAATCACACTCAAAATTAAATTACTAAACTTATTATTTACAAAAAAAAGAGCTTTAAAAAGCTCTAACATTTTATTAATTAAACTCTCGTAACTTTCATGCTGATTCCCATATTACATGTTTTATCAGCAAAATCAGCTATATTTTTAGTATACTTAAGTGCAACATATACTTTTTGTTTATTATTCTTCTTTAAAACTCTATTACCGATAATATCATGACCTTCTGTATCATATATTCTATAACTCATCCAATCACTAACACCTGTAATATTAATATTATTAATATTCATATCAAATAACGTATCATTTTTAATATCAAAACTAAATATAAATTCCTGTCCTACTTTATCAAAATTAATATTATAATCTAAGTTTCCATCTATCAACCTAACATAACCAAGTTCTTCAGTTTTAACGCTTATGTTATCGATACTTAAAGTTTCATCACTACTTACTTTATCATAATTAAAATATATAAACATAACAAATAAAATACCCACAACAAGAAGTATTTTAATACTCTTTTCTTTCATAATAAAACCCCCATTTATTGGGGATATTATATCGCATTATGGGGTATTTTCCAAATTTTCCTCGCTAGTTACAGCACCATCTCCAGAAGGAGGATTAGTATTTTCTCCATTATCTTCTGGTTTATCTTCTACTTCTGGTTCAGGTTCAACATATTTTTCATAACAACTATTATCATCGTGAATATAATAAACAGTATCATTATATATAACTTTAACATATTCTTTATTATACCCTAGCAAAGTTAACTCTGTACCAGCTTTAATAGTATTAAATACATTATTAAATAAGTAATAATAAGGTGTTTTATATAATTTTTCATCTTTTTTCAAGATAACCAAATCATTCATATTATCCTTTGTCCATATTGGTACTGGTAGATTAAACTTATTAATATTATCTATGTAATAAACTTCATCTTCATAAACTATTCTAACAAGAGTATCAGATATACCCGTTATATTAACGCTAGTACCAGCATTTATAGTCCCAGCCTTATTAGGAACCGTTAAACTCGGAGTTGTTCTTAAATAAGTATCTTCTTTTATTTCTGCTACGACATTAATATCATTAAAAGTAACAGCAATATTATTAATATCACTATTAATTCCATTAACTACTTGTCTTTTAGTGATATCATTAGTAACTGAAAAATAAGAAACGTTCATATCTACTTGTCCAGTAATTCCTGGCACACTACCAGACGAAGTATATTGCCACATATGATAATTACCAGCATAGTTCGTTGAATCAGCATAATGAGCCAACCAAACGCGGTTATTTCCAAATCTTCCAACTTCTAATCTGTTATTAAATGCATTTAGATAAGAATAAATCATAGGTGTATACCCTTTGCTTCTAATGTAATCAGCAAATGCTAAAGTATTATTCGTAATCTGGTGATCACTTAAACCTCTCATCCTAGTATCTTGTCTATTACCAAATATTTCTATATCGTACGCAATAGGATAACTGATATCATAATTTTTAATAACCTCAGCAACCCAAGCTGCTTCTTCACGAGCTTCTGCTTCGTTTATAGCAGCAGTAAAGAAATAAACTCCTACATTTATATTATTAGCTAATGCACCTTTAATATTTTGATAAAAAGTATTATCCATCATAATAGTTCCAGATTCATATCCTCTAAAACCAATTCTTATCATAGCAAAATTAATACCTGCTTCTTTAACTTTTTTCCAGTCAATTCTACCATTCCAAGTAGAAACATCAATTCCAATACTTGTTTCATTTGTTTCATATCTCGCTAACGCCTCTGTAGCTGTCGTATCCTTACCGGTTCCTTTATCTACTTCTATCTTCTTAGGATCTTCCTTTTCGTTCTTAGAAGCTATAATTATCTCTTTTGGTTTAATCTCCAATAGAGGTAACTCATATTCCTCTGTAACGACATTAATTTCACTATCTGCAACATTGTCTAAAAATTTATAAATAGCTTCTTCTTCATTTAATGAAGTTACTTCAAAAGGTAATCTATTATTATTTGAAAAAGCATATGTTAAAGAAATCATAGATATAATAACTACGACTACCAAAATAGCAATAATCATATAATATTTACTATTTCTAAACATATTCCTCTTCATAATAATCTCCTATTCCTCTTCATCCTTTATATAAAAGAATATTCCAAAAGCTACAAGAACAACTAAGAATAAAACTATAATTCCCCCAGAAACGTACTGTTCCCTATTAGTATTATTAGTCGCATTAGGTTTATTACCATCAGTAGTGGGACCTTCTGCTTCAACTTCTACTTTCTTAAAGCTGTCTTCCAATTCTTTAGCAATAAATATCCTATTATTAACAATATTAGCGTAATTATCAGCTGAATAAGTATAAGACCCACCATTATTATAGTAAATAGTCATATTTTTTAAATAATACTCTTCTCCAGCCATAACAGGAGCATCAGAAAGATCAATAAAAGTTCTATTGCCTAATCCCATAACACTAGTTCTAAAACTATTACCTTCATCAATTCTTACCCATTCTAATTCAATATCTACCATTTCCTTAGTATTTCCAATTAAACTAAAATAAATATTACTATTTGAGAAAACACTATCAGAAAAATCTATACTTTTAAAATCACGCCAAGCGTTCACATCATCTTTAATTTCATCTATTACAAAGTAACTCTTTTTTTCATCTATAACCAAACGCATATTATCACTAGTATTTGTTGTATATCTTACCAATCTTCCGTCATTATACTTAATCATCGCTTCTTTAATAAAGTACTTTAATCCAATTACTACATTTTCCCCATAATTAGGAACTTCAAAATAAGGTTTACTCGTCTGTAATCCTTTTATGTCGGCTTTAAAACTCAAATTATTATTACCAACTAAAAGATTAACATTGTTCATGTTTTTTACTTCTCCATCGATTTCTACATATACTTTTTCAAACGGAACTACGTGTTCATCTTTAACAATACTAATAGAATTTAAATCCCTAGTATTTATAGAATTTGATGTTCTGTTAGAAACAATTAAAATTCCTACAAAAACAAATAGAATAAAGATGCTTAAAATCCATTTATTTTTATTATTCATACCACACCTACTAACTCTTGATTAGATAAATATTGCCATCTACTATTAATCTACTATCATATACTATTATATCATTTCCATCTAAAGTTTCCAACACCTCATTAGAATAATCAACAAATTTAATCTTGTTATCTTTATGATATATTAAATACCTATCGTTATAATAAACCAATTCCCCTAAATCATTTATAATCTTTTTACCACTCTTATTATATAAAACATTACCTTTATCCAAAGATACATAATAATAACCTTTTTGAACCTTAATAACATTCTTTACTTTAGCTTTATTAACTTTCAATTCTAATTCTTTGTCCATAGATGAAGAATATATAGACAAAACACCTTTATTATAGCTATAAACTACATTCTCATTATTAAACCCTGTCTCTTGAGCAACATTATATTTATCGTCTTTGATTATGTACATATCATGATATTTATAGTCTTTATCTAACAAAGTCTCTAAATAATTGTTAATAATTACATAATTGTTTCCCACGTTATACTCATATAAAGAACTATCATCTCTTAACGAATAATTAACTATATTATGTCTTATTTTGTTTTTAACTATTCTCTTCAATAAATTATCATAAAAAGACAGTTTATCATTACCTACCAAGTATCCATCTTCAATTTTTTTAACAATATCATACTTTGGTTGTAAAACTACTTCCTTATTAGAATTCATAATTCCATATTTATTATTCATTGCAAAAATAGTACTTATTCCATCATTAATTAAATCATCATAATTACACTCTAAATTAATTTTACCATCAATATTAACTGATCCATATTTATCAGCTTTCTTAACAATTATATTATCTCTACTATAAGTATATATTACATTATTAGCTACTTTGTCACCTACTAAAGTAATACCGTCTAAAACTACTAAACCTTTATTTTCAAAATTATATATATAGGTGTCATTATCCTTATACTGAATAAAACCAAGTAAATATTCCTCATTGTTTTTATATATCAAAGGTATAACTTCAGACACATCATTAATTGTAAATAACTTCGTAGGTCCTTTATCACCAATAGTATAAACACTTAATTTTTCATTATAAGTATTATAAGCAATAGATGTATCATCATTTTTCATATAAATACCATCGTATCTAACTCCAGTGTCATTTAGATACAATTCTTTTCCATCTCTATCTATAACACTTATTATTTTATTATCATTTACACCCAAAAAATATCTATCAAAAGGAACAATTTTATAATCTGATACATATAATTGTTGTAATTTGAAAGAAGACTTCTTCTCTTCTTTATTTAATTGTAATAGTACTCCACCAATAATTATTACTAATAACATAATTACAATAATAATTACTAATAATATTCTATTTTTCTTACTCTCATCCATAAAAATCACTACTTAAAATATATCATATTTTTATAAAAAAAAGAAGCAATAACTACTTCTCTTCTTCTATTTCAAATTCCTCTAATTCACCATTCTCTTTTAATATTTTATTAACTTTCTCAGTAGCTTTATTAAGTTTATCAGAACAATTCTTAGCTAAATTCATCGCATTACTATACTTTTCTATAGCCTCGTCTAAACCCACATTACCTGTTTCTAATTCTTTAGCAATTGTTTCTAATTCTAATAACGATTCCTCAAAAGTTTTTTCTTCTTTTTTAGTAGCCATCTTAATCAATCTCCTTTACCTCGGCCTTAATATTACCTTTTGCTAATCTTATATCGATATTATCTCCCTTTTTAACCATTTTACTATCGCTTATTATTTCTTTGTCCTTAGTTACTAAACTATAACCTTTTCCCAAAATATTTAATGGGTTTAATAATTCTAATTTATTAACTAAAATTTTATAATTATAAGTATTATTATTAATAACATTGATAACTGTCTTTTTTAAACTATCAACATATTTAGCAATAATTTCCTTCTTTACATCGTACATCCCTAATGGGTTCTTTAGAATATAACTCGATTTAACATTATTTAATCTCACCTTATATTCCGTTAATTTATTAATCATTATTTTGTTTAACGAATCAATTAAGGTATCTAATTTCTGTTCTTTTATCTCATACAAACTCATTGGATTTCTTAAAACAAATGAATTCTTTAATTCTTCTAATTTTCTATTATTTATTTTTAAAATATTATTAATCGCTTCATTTGATCTTATTTTATATTGATTTATTAAATTATTTAAATCTACTAAGTTAGGAACTGCCATTTCTGCTGCTCCCGTTGGTGTAGGTGCCCTTAAATCTGCTACAAAATCCGCTATTGTAAAATCAACTTCATGACCAACTGCAGAAATTACAGGTATTTTAGAAGCAAATATTGCTCTAGCAACAATTTCTTCATTAAATGCCCATAAATCTTCGATGGATCCCCCACCACGTCCGCAAATAATTACATCTAAATCAAATTCTTGAGCTTTATTTAATTGTTCTACAATACTTTCCTTAGCTCCAACACCTTGTACTAAAGCTGGAAATAGTATTGTTTCACATATCGGATATCTTCTTTTAATAGTACTTAAAATATCTCTAATCGCCGCACCAGTTGGTGCTGTAATAATACCAATTCTTTTAGGAAATTTTGGTATAGGTTTTTTAAATTCTCTTTTAAATAAACCTTCTTCTTCTAATTGTTTCTTCAATCTTTCATATTCTAAATACAAGTTACCAATACCATCTAAATTCATCTCTTCAACGTATATCTGATAACCACCAGTTGCTTCATATACTGTTACTCTTCCACATACCAAGACTTTCATTCCGTCTTCTGGTTCAAAAATTAAATTTCTTGTACTGGTAGCGAACATAACGGCAGAAATACGGCTATTCTCATCCTTTAAGGTAAAATATAAATGTCCCCTAGAATGATGCTTAAAATTGCTAATTTCTCCCTTTAAATAGATATGATGTAATTGTTCTTTTTCATCAAACATATTTTTAATCGCTCTATTTAAAGCAGTAATTGTATAATACTTGATTTCACTATTCATAATACCACCATGCACTTATACCTTATTATAACATATAGTTAGTTTAGAACTAATATATTATTTTAAATTTCTTTATATTTAAAAATTTTAAATATCTCCAGATGCAACAATAAACTATATCATCAATGAATTAGATACAACACTAAGTGAATTACAAGAATTAGAATTAATTAAAAAAAGCATTTAAAAAAGTAACTATTGTTACTTTTCTTTTATTATTTTATCTAATATAGCATTAATCATCTTTCTTACTTTATCATCACTATATTTTTTAGATAATTCAATTGCTTCATTTATTGCTACTACATTAGGAGTATCATCTTCATATAGTAGTTCATAAATACCTATTCTAAGTATTTGTGCACCAGTCTTATCTATTCTATCAATAGTCCAATTTCTCATATACTTATTAGCTAAAGCATCTATTTCTTCTTCATGAGTAATAACGCCATAAACTAAGTCCCTTACAAATTCATTATTAATTTCTAAATTATCGCTAATAAGCTCCTCAATATTATAATCAATATTTTGATTTTTCATTATATCTATTTGATAAAGTATAACCATAGCCTTTTCACGTAATTCACTTCTAGTCTTTCCCATAAATACACTTCCTCATCACTGATGTGATTATACCACAAAAAACACTGATATATTTACAAAAGTTCCATTTTTATAAAAAATTCTTTTACATCATTAGGTTTATTAAATTTAATATCCCCTTTAATATCCATGAATCTTTCCAAATATTCTAAATCTATTTTATTATCAGAATATTTTTCTAAATCCTTCTTAGTAATTTTCTTTTTTAAATAAAACGGTTTTAATCTCTTATCAAGCGGATCATAATCAGGTACTTTAACCCTATACCATGATCCAATTCCTTCTACATATTCATATACCATTCCAGGTAATTCATAATCACTATAATACCTCTCTAAGGACTTCAAAAATACTAAATCGAAATTTGTAATATCTTCATTCTTGTCTTTTCTAGTGTCTTTTAATATTTCATCTATACTATTTAAAGTCTCGATAACAACTATCTCGTCCCCTCTTTTAAAAACTTTAATAATTGCTCTTTCTTCTTTAATAATTCTATCTTTAAGGAAAGAAGCCATAACATTAAAATGTAATATATCACTTAAACCATAAAAATAACCATCTCTATACATAATTACTCCTTAGATAATTCTTTTAATTCATATAACAAGTTCATAGCTTCCATTGGTGTTATATTTAATGGATCAATATCTTTTAATTTTTCCAACACCTTATCATCAGTAGCTACATCAAAGTTAAAAGTAACTTGTTCACTTAGTTCTTTATTATTCTTCGATTTACTTAATTTCTCATACCTATTTAGAACTTCTTGAGCTCGAGATAAAACATCATTAGGTAATCCAGCTAATTTAGCAACATGAATACCATAACTCTTATCAACCGCACCATCTTTTACTTTATGTAAAAAAGTTACTTTACCATCTTTTTCAATAGCTTCAACATGAATATTTTTAATTCCCTCATTTTTATTAGCCAATTCTGTTAGTTCATGATAATGTGTACTGAATAATGTCTTGCACTTAATCTTATTATTAACATATTCTAGTATTGCTTGAGCCAAACTCATTCCATCATAAGTAGCAGTACCTCTACCTAATTCATCAAATAGTATTAAAGAATCTCTAGTAGCATTACAAATAGCATTTCTAGCTTCTAACATTTCTACCATAAATGTACTCTCACCAGATACCAAATCATCAGAAGCTCCAATTCTCGTAAATATCTTATCAAAAACTGGTATCTTACATGACCTACAAGGTACAAAAGAGCCCATCTGAGCCATAATTATAATAATTGCCAATTGACGCATATAAGTTGATTTACCGCTCATATTTGGGCCTGTAATTAACATTGTATTATCTTTATCACTCATCATACAATCATTTGCGACATATTCAAACTTTGAAACACGTTCAACAACAGGGTGTCGGCCTTCTATGATTTCTATTCTTCTTTCTTGTAACAATTCTGGTCTTACCAAAGAGTAATCATCTGCTATTGTAGCTAAAGAAACCAATACATCTAATTGACTTATAGCAGCAGCATTAGCTTTCAAATTAAATACTTCTTTCTTTAACGATTCCTTTATTTCACAAAACAAATTATATTCTAATTCAATTATCTTCTCTTCAGCATTAAGTACCAATGCTTCTTTTTCTTTTAAAATTGGCGAAACAAATCTTTCTGCATTAGCTAAAGTTTGTCTTCTTTCATAACCAAACTCTTCCTTAACAGATCCTATTTGTCCCTTACTTATTTCAATATAATAACCAAACACCTTATTATATCCAACTTTCAAATTCTTAATGCCTGTTCTTTCTCTTTCCTCTTCTTCTAAAGAAGCAATAAATTCTTTTCCCCCACTTCTTATCGCTTTTAATTCATCTAATTCTTTATTATATCCATCTTTTATTAAATAACCTTCATTAAGAGTTATTGGAGGATTCTCATATATTGCATCATCTAATAATTTATATAATTTATTTTCATCTACTAAATCAAAATCAAATTTTAGCTCTTTAATCTTTTCTTTAATCTGCGGGAATACTTTTAAACTATTCTTGATTTGTAATACATCTCTAGCGTTTAATGAACCACCATATATTTTGCCACATAATCTTTCCAAATCGTATACTTCATCCAATAAAACCATTAATTCTTCTTTAACTAAAAATTGCTCTCTAAGAGTATCAATCATATCGTATCTCTTATTAATAGCATTTATATCTTTTAAAGGTTGTAGCAATTGATTTTTTAATAATCTTGATCCGCCTGCTGTCTTTGTTTTATCCATAAACCAAAGTAGTGAATACATTCTTTCTTTTAATCTAATAGTTTCAACTATTTCCAAATTTCTTATTGTATGAATATCCATTTCTAAATAATCATCAAGTTTAACAATTTCTACTCCACTTACATGCGATAAATCTTTCAACTGTTTAACAACTAAATAATAAAATAAATGTTTTATACCAGTAATATATTTAATATCTTTAATATCCGAATATATTTCTTCATATTCTTTTTCTAAATAATCCGAACTTATATCAACTTCTATACCATAATTATTCGCTAATAATTCAATTAATTCCTTATCAGAATCATCACTAAGTATTATTTCTTTAATACCAAGATTTAATATAGAACTAAGAAGTTTAGACTTGTTTTTTTCTATCTCCATTAAAGCTAGATAACCAGTAGATATATCAGTATAAGTAACAATATATGATGTTTGATAATCAAGAATACTAGCAATATAGTTATTATCATGTTCATTTAACATATCAAAATCAACTATAGTTCCCTTACTTATTACTTGAATAACTCCTCTTTTAACCATTCCTTTAGCTTTCTTAGGATCTTCTAACTGCTCACATATAGCCACTTTATAACCTTTATCTATTAATTTTTCTATATATGGTTTAACACTATGATAAGGAACTCCACACATCGGTACTCTTTCATCTAAACCAGCATTTTTACTAGTCAAAGTTAATTCTAATTCTCTACTAGCAATAATACCATCTTCAAAAAACAATTCATAAAAGTCTCCCAGTCTAAAAAACAATAATTCTTCTTGATAATTATCTTTAATCTCCATATATTGTTTCATGCCTGGACTAAGTTTACTTCTGTCTACTTCTTCTCTCTTCATATCCATCACAGCCTATATAATAACATATTTTCCCAAATTTATTAATAAAATAGTACAAAAGGGCAAAAAAAAATACTATTACTAGTATATGTTAAATAGTGATAAATATTATTGTTACGATAACTAATAAAAACACTATTATTGCATATCTACTTTTAGTATCTATATTCATCTTAACTATCGCTCCTCATGTTCAATTTCATTATAACTTAACTTTTAACATTTTCAAATTATTATTTAAAAACTAAACAAAAATTATACACCTATTTAAAGTTTACCTTATCTAAAATAGGAATTATAACTTTATTATTTATGCCACGTTTAATCTTACCAGGAATAACCGTAGGACTTGGTAATTCATGAACACTATCTATTTTATCTACCATAGTAATAATAAATCCTTCTTTATATCTAGGTGGAATAATATTTAAAGGAAACATATGTCTTTTAATAGAATCTGTTATTATTTTATCTTCCAAATGAGGAAAATATTTTACATAATTTTCAGCTGCAGCACTAGCATGAGTAAATCCATGCATTTTAAATAAAGGATGTTTTGTATAAACTTCTGAAAGATATATTCCCTCATCTAAATCCTCTAAATCTTTATTATATTGCCAAGACCATGGATAAAAATCATGCAACAAACCAGCAATTGCTGTATTTCTTACATTGGCATTAAAGATCTTAGCCATAATAAAAGCACGAAAAGATACAAGGATAGAATGATCCCATACAGAAATATTGTGATGATGAGGAAATAATTTTCTCTTTTGAAACTCATCACTAAGAAGTATCTCTTCGACATATTTAAACCATTCATCAAAGAAAGGATTAAGTAAAATTGTATGATCTATATAAGATAACACATCAGTGTCATAATATTTACTTTTCATTATTGTCTCCCTCTAAATATTGAATTGCTTCCTTCAGCGTCGAAACTTTAACTAATTTAAATTTGTAATTCTTTTCATTCATAACATTTAAAGCTTCTTCATAATTATCACTGGGAACCAAGAAAATGTCAACACCTTTATTAGCAGCACCGATAATCTTATACTTAATACCACCAATCTCCCCAACATCTCCATTTTCCTCGATAGTACCGGTACCTACAACTCTTCTTCCCTTAGTCAAATCCTTTTCCATCAAGCCACTATATACCATTAAAGACATCATAAGTCCCCCGCTAGACCCCGATTCAGTGGCTGTCGAATCCAATTCTATTTTTTTGGAAGATTCTATGTCAAATGTTGTCAAACTTACTACGCCAAGCTTCTTTTCCTTATCTAAAAGAATAACTTCCGTCGTCGTTTCTATTTCTTTCTTATCTCTCAATACTGTTATTTTTAATTTATCTCCAACTTTACCTTTATTAACTACATCTACTATTTCACTAATATTTTCTACTTTTTTACCATTAATAGCAGTAATATTATCCCCAACTTTTAATGATGTTTTAGCATCTTTATAAATATATAAAACATTATTCACTTTATTCTTTATCTCATATTCAATATTAGCTTCTTTTAAAGCTGCAACAACAGCAGCATTCTTACTTTGTTCTAAATATAATTTATTTCTTTTATTTGCATCACTTATTGATTCGTTTGGAAGTAAATTTTCTTCGTTTTTAACTACATCCCAATCATCATTAATTAAACCTACAATAATATATGGAATACTACCTTGGACAACAGAAACGTAAGCCATATTAAAACTTCCTGATACAGGTATCTTTTTATTATCTACTTTTACCCTATCAGAAAGATTAATAAGTCCGCCAGGCATTTCAACATCATATGGCAATTTAACAAAACTAATAAGTAAACAAATAAAGATTAGTATTAAATATAATAAATTTTCTTTTACAAAGCTATAAATTCTTTTGAACATAAATTCTTTACCACCAATAATTCTATCTTAAACTATAACAACCTCTTACAATCTTCAGAATGGCCATTCCAGAAATGAGAATGATCATAAAAATATAAAGGTACTGTATCATTACTTCTAAAATAATATACAAATTCCAAATCAAAATTCATCGTTGTATTAGACATAGTTTTAGAAAGTAACACCGGATATTTTAATACAAAATATCTACTATCACAAAGATCATTAGAACCAGATTTACAATCGAAATACTGCAATTGAAATTGACAAGTATTATCAGGATATACACCCGTTTCTAATCTCCATGCTTCATAAACAGTCGGAACATTAGAATCAGTTTCAGCATACCCATAGATAAAATAATCATAGTCATTATCTCTCTTAGCAGTTATTAAGAAATATGGTGTAGATCCCTCTCCATCATAAACTATTTTTACACATGATTTCATAGTATATATAGTAGTATTACTTATTTTACCATCTAAAGGACAAGTATCAATCTCCGTAATTCTTCTATTAACAAAATCATTTTCTACTTGTTGCATAATAATAGATCTATTAGATAAATCTTTTGTTTTACTTTCACCAAGTACCTGCTCACCTTTTAAATCAACAAGAAGATTTAAAACCTGAACCATAACAATAGATACTAAACCAATGGCTAGTATTATTTCTATAATTGACATACCTTTTGAATTTAGTACCCTTTTCATATCTCTTATCCTCTCAAACTAACTCAATTTTATAATTAAATTTAACTTTTTCTTTTAATAATTCCTTATCAGTATCTAATTTATACCAATACTTTATCGAATGTATTTTAGTATATCCAGAATTCAATACTTTTAACCCTAATACATATCCACCCTGGCTTCTATCTAAAGAAGATAAATCACTTATATAGATATCATCTAAAGCAACTCTTATCTGCTTTAATACCTCTTCATTATGAATATTAGGATATATTACTATCTCATAATTAATAATCCCCTTCTGGTTATTAGTAATAGTATATGTAATTCCATCATTACTTAAAGCTTTACCATCACTTGCAATATCTATTCCTTCAAACTTTTTATCATCCAAAATAGTTACTACATCATCATAACTAGCTATCGCCCCTTCTTCTTTACCATTTAAAGAAAATAAAGCATAAGCTGATACACTAACAAAGAATACTAAAGCCAATAACTCTAATACAATTTCTTTTTTTAAAACCTTACTAGCTTCCATATTTCACCTCATATGGATTATTAATTGATCCATTTCCACCATTTAATAATAAATAATCTGATAATTCTACTACTTCATTTCCTAAATGCTGACCTAAACGTTCAGTATTTAAGGTATTATCAATATATACAGTACCATCTTTAAACCAATAATTATTATATTCTTTTAACCATGAATCAAACAAATCCATATTTGATTCATCAACCTCTCTATTATTAAAAGTTTTTAAATAATCACTAATTTGAAGATAATTATTATTTTCATTAAAATCTTCTAGAACACTATTAAATCTTATTAGTTTAAATTTATTATTAATTAAACCAATAATACGATAAAGATTATTTTCATATAAAATATAATTATTAGGTTTGCCATAGAAAACATAATTACCTGCTTGATCTTTATAAACTTGTTCGTTATTTACCATTGTAAATTTAAAATATTGTTCATCAAGAGTACTTATTCTAACCATTACTTTTTCTTTAGATTCATTTAGACTAAATACTTTAATATTAAACAATTTTTGATCTCCTTCTGTTCCAAACTCGTTTAAAGCAATTACTTCTTTAGCATTTTCACCAATCAATTTCATCTCGGAATTATCTATTGAATAATATACTTCCTCATTACCAGAATAGTTTAGTTCTATTAAAACATTAATTTTGTTTTTATTCTTATTAACAACACTAACATTACTACCTAATACTTTATCAATTTTTAACTTATTAACTTTAGCTACAGCTAGTAACTCCCCATGTTCAAAAGTAACTTTTAAATTATCTATATCTTTACTAAAAGACGTATATTCACTAGTACCAGAATCCTTAGAATAAGTAGCAGATAATACAACTACTGCTAAGGAAAGAATGATAAAAATACTAATATAAAATCTCTTGCTCATATCATCACCCATATCATATCTTAATAACATTATATAACAAAAAAAGAAACATTTAAATATAAATGTTTCTTTTAATTAATTTATTAAGTTACAAATAACTTATTATATATTTCTGTATAATTCTTAACAGGTATTATTTTAATAGAATCTTTAACTAATTTAGGAATTTCATCTAATTCAACGTTATTTTCGTAAGGAATAAATATTCTTTCAATCCCATCGTTATAAGCAGCTATTACTTTTTCCCTTAATCCTCCTATTTTTAAGACATCTCCTCTCAAAGAGATTTCTCCCGTCATTGCAATATTTTTTTCTATTTCTTTACTTAATAATAAACTTAATAAAGAAGTTGTAATTGCAACACCTGCTGAAGGACCATCCTTTTTAATAGCACCCTCTAAAAAGTGAATATGAATATCTAATTTATCAAATTTAACTTTTTCCAAACCATATTCTTCTCTTTTACTCTTAATATAACTAAGAGCTACAGAGATGCTTTCTTCCATTACTTTACCTAACATACCTGTTATTTTTAAATCACCTTTACCAGGATAGATAGTTGCCTCAATTGGCATTACCATGCCGCCAACACTAGTATAAGCTAAACCATTTACTAGCCCTACTTGCATAGTAACCAAATTATTCTTAATATCATATTTCGCTGGTCCTAAAAATTTAATTAAATCACTCTTCTTAACGATTGTTTTAATCGGACTATTAAGTTCTTTAACAGAATTAGTAACTATTTTTCTTACTATAGTACTTATATTCCTATCTAAATCTCTTACTCCAGCTTCTTTTGTATATTTAGTAATAATATCCATAATAATATCATTACTAAACCTAATTTCTTTACTACATACCAAATGTTCTTTATAAATATTTGGTATTAAATAATTCTTAGCAATATCTAACTTCTCAAATTCCGTATATGATGATAACTCAATTACTTCCAACCTATCATATAAAGGTGCAGGTATATCTTCTTCACTATTAGCAGTAAGAATAAATAAAACATCTTTTAAATCAAAAGGTTCCTCTACATAATTATCAATAAACATATAATTCTGTTCCGGATCTAATATGTCTAATAATACCGATGCCGGATCCCCTTTATAATCTTTTACCATCTTATCAATTTCATCAATTAAAATAAGTGGATTAGCAGTACCACACTTCTTTAAAGCTTGAATAACTTTACCAGGAGACGCTCCTATATATGTTCTTCTATGTCCATTCAACTCGGCACCATCATTTAATCCACCTACAGATATCTTATAAAACTCTTTTTTTAAACTTTTTGCTATTGCAATAGCTAAAGAAGTTTTACCAACACCAGGTGGCCCTACAAAGCACAATATTGGACTTTTTAAGTCCTTATTCCTTGCTTTAACCGCAATATACTCAATAATCCTGTTTTTAGCCTTATCAAGCCCAAAATGAGTCGAATCAAGTACATCTTTTATTTTATCTAAATCCTTTTCATCAGAACTATATATTCCATATGGTAAATCCAAAATCAAATCCAAATAATTTCTAATAGAACTAATCTCTGGATTACTTTCTGATGTATAATCTAATTTCTTTACTTCATTTACTAATTTATTCTTTAATTTACCAGGAGCTTTTAAATTATTAATACGTTCTAGATAATCACCAATTATCTCATCTTTTAACTCATCTTCTCCTAGTTCCTTCTTAATAACATCTAACTTTTCTCTTAAAACATATTCCCTTTGATTCTCTTCAAATTCATTTCTCAAAACTTCGTCTAATTTAACATCTAACTGAGCAACTTGTAATTCTATAGACAAGTCATAAACTAAAGCATTAGCCCTATGTAGAGCATTAATTTCACGCATATAAAGTAATTTTTTATCTAACGAAAAAGGCATAAAAGAAACAATTAAATCTGTTAATCTGTCTAAATCATTAACATCTCTAGTACTAGCTATAACACTATTACCAGACATTGATACTTCTATGTACTCATTTAATAATTCTAATATTTTTCTTCTTAAAGCAGTTTCTTCAACTTCATCAAATCTTGGTAATTCTACTTCATGAAAATCTGAAGTTAATAAATCATAATCCTCTTTACGATGGATAAAATGTGATATTTTAACCCTCTTTATTCCAGAGACAATTATCCTAATATTTCCATTAGGTAGCTCTAACTTATTCTTGATCTTACCTATTACACCAACATTAGGTAAATCTGCTAAATCAGGAGCTTCCTCATAAGGATTAACAGGACAAATAACAAGAATATTACTATTGTATTTATTTATAGCGACATCAATTACTTTTGATGATATATTACTACTTAAATCTAATTTTACGTCTTGGTAAGGGAGAAGAACTATTCCTTTTAGAAGCATTACAGGTAAGTTATTCATAGTATATCGCCTCCCTAAAAATATAATAGTTTTTATTATAAATACATATTCATTTTTTGTAAACCAAATACAGTCAATTTTCACAAAAAAAAGCAATTATTATTGCTTTAATATATTTATATCATTCTCAAAATTCAAACAATACTCCCCTTTAGTCCTAGAAATTAAGACTTTTGGTTCATCAAACTTATTGAAAGAACTATTATAATGTATTTGATATATTTCATATAACTTATCATTATCTTGACTTTTCTCTACTGTATCATAACAAGGAACATCTTCTCCATTATAGAAAATAATATAATTAAAAGTATCTTCATATTTATTACTTTCAAAATATCTCTTACTTATATTTCCTCCATTATTTTTAAACTTCTTATCACTTACATATGCTACCTTATTATTATTTAATAAGATCAAGTTATCATCACTCATCATTATGATACTATTAGGATAAAAATACAAACTAACACTACTGTTATTATTTTCAACTAAGCTCGTAATAGAAGTATCTTTATCATAAACAAAATTATCAACGGTAAAACTAAAATCACTCACGCTAATGTTTTGTTCCTCGCCTAATTTAACAACACCTAAACAATTATTACTAAAATATTTAGTAAATTCTCCATCCTTTACTTCATATATATAATCATAAGAATCTACTGAACAAGTACCAATATCAATCTTTTCATTTAAAGTTATATTATGACTATAATATCCATCATTAGCTGCTTTAGCTTGCTTTATCTTTTCTATCATTTGTAATTGTTCTTTATTCCATTTTGTTATCAAACCATCAGAACTCTTTAAACCTCTATATAATCCATATCCCAAAACAAATACTGTAATTATAAATGATATTAAATATAGTTTATTCTCTGATAACTTTTGAAAAAAAGCATTTGGACTATTCTCTTCTATTTTTTCTTTTTTCATACAACCACTCTTTACCTTACTAATTATATCATTTTGTCACAAAATAAAAAAGCTTTTTAGCTTTTTATTTAACCTCTTCACCAGTTAATATAGCTAAAGCTTTTTTCATTCTTAAATCATATTTAACAACTTCCATGCCACCAATATAACTTAAGAATTCGGTTTTATCTATACCATATTTTTCTGCTTCTTTATTAGCATGTTCATCTGCTTCTTTATCAGATACTTCTATCTTTTCCTTTTTAGCAACTTCTTCAATTAAATAACGAGCTTTAATATTTTTAATTGCTTCTGGTTCTAAATCCTTTTCAAAAGCTTCTTTAGTCTTTCCTGTTAATTGAAGATACATTTCTAAACTCATACCTTGTTGTTGTAAACTTTGAGCCATTCTATCACTAGTTCTTTTTACTTCATCAGCAATAATTTCTGGATTAATTTCTACTTCCATATTTTCACAAGCAGCAACAATTACATCATCATAATACTTATTATTAACTTCTTCTGTTTTTCTATCTGTAATTGCTTTTTTTACTTCCTTATCAAATTCTTCTTTAGTAGAAATATCTTTGTATCCTAAATCATCAAAAAAGTCTTTATTAAATTCAGGTAAAACTCTCTCTTTAATCTCTTTTAAAGTAACTTCAAATTTAACTTTTTTACCCTTAAGAGCTTCAGTATAATCATCAGGGAATTTAAGATTTAAATCTTTACTTTCTCCAACCTTCATACCAACTATACCTTCTTCAAATCCAGGTATAAATGTTCCTGATCCAATTTCAAGAGGATAATCAGTACCAGTTCCACCCTCTAATTCTTTACCTTCAACATATCCTTTAAAATCTATAACAGCAGTATTTCCTTCAAGAACTTCACCATTCTCTTTTACTACCATCTCAGCATATCTAGAAGCAATACGAGCTTCTTCTTTTTCTAATTCTTCTTTAGAAACAGTAACTTTTTCTTTCTTGATTCCTAAATCTTTATACTTACCTAGTTTTACTTCAGGTTTAGTAATAATAGTAAACTCAAGTTTAATTCCATCTTTACTAATAGCTTTAATATCTACACCTGGTTCAACTACAGGAACAACTTCTTTATCATCTAATATCTTTTTAAAAGCAACTTGTAATGCTGCATCAGAAGCATCCATAAATAAAGATTCAATACCAAATTTTTGTAAATAAATATTTTTAGGACATTTACCTTTTCTAAAACCATCAACTTTCACATCTTTAACGCGTTTCTTAAAAGTATCATCAAGTATTTTTTCCCATTCTGCTCCTTTAATTTCAGTTTCTATTTTTTGTACATTCTTCATTTAAATTCACTCCTCAACACTTCCATATTATATCTTACCTAAAAAATAATATCAATAAAAAAAGTTCTTTACGAACTTTTATATTTTAAACTCAGTTTCACTATGTCTTTTTAGATTAATAACAACTAATAACAAAGCAAGTAAACCAACTATAAGACCAATCTCTGTAAAAGCACCAGTTTCAGGATTCTTAGAATCTGTTCCATTAGCATCTTCATCAGTATATAATGGATCACTACTATTTTTAGCTGCATCACCAGGTACACCATTAGTTGAATAATAATTATATAAATAAGTTGTAAATTGATTACTCATAACTACTTGCATTTTACCAGATTCACTATCATAACAAAATCCCATATTAGCTAAATCACAACCACTACCATAAGAAACACTACTAACAGAAGAATTACTTCTTGCTACCTCATATTGGCTCTTATTAGGAGATAAATCAACTATATAACCTAATACTTTATCAGTTTGAATTACTTGAGTTACTTCTTTTCCAGCTCCAGCACTATAAGATAAAGTATTATCAGCTTCTGAGTAAGTATATTCAATTGTTTCAGAACCTGTATTAACTACAAATGATGTCCCATCTGCCTTACTAGTAACTTCATAACCACTAGATTGAAATTTAGATATTATATCGCTAACATTAACATTCTCAGCTTTAACAACACTGAAAACTCCAAAAACTAGTACCATAATCAATAAATAATTAATCTTTTTCATAATTCACACCTCTACTATCTATATTATAACAAACTTTATAAAAAAAGATAGCTATTATTTATTCTATTTACATTAATAAAGTAAATCATTTACAAAATAATAATTAAATCATTTTTACTTTTTTTCTAAACGTTCTATTAAAGCATCTAAATCATGTGATTCTTCCCCATTTTCATCCGTATATATAATCTCAGCTTTTTTCATTGTACTCATCTAATAGAGCTTTAAACTTCTTTAGTTCCTCAAGTTGATACTCATTTACTTCATCGGGATAATTAGAATTTTCATCTTATTTCTAATTCTATCAATTATTGTCATCCTAACACCCTCTACAATAATTATAGCACAAAAAAAGCAATAGCTTAAGCTATTGCTAATATTTTAACATCATAAGAGCTGCCATTAGCATTAACAGAAACAACATCTCCAACTTTTTTACCAATAATAGCTGCCCCAATAGGAGACTCATTACTAATCTTATTAGCAAAAGGATCTGCTTCTAAACTTCCTACAATATAATATTTTTCTTCTTCTTTATCATCTACATACAAAATAGTCACTTCACAACCTACATTTACCTTAGATTTGTCTATTTTATCAATTATTTTTGCATGTTCTAATTTATATTCTAATTCTTGTATTCTTGCTTCTATTTTTGCTTGCTCATCTCTTGCAGCATCATATTCTGAATTCTCCGATAAATCACCATGACTTCTAGCCTCTTTAATAGCTTGAACATTCTCAGCTCTTTTATTAACTCTTAAGTCGTTAAGCTCTTCTTCCAATTCAGCATATCCGCTTGCAGTTAAAAGAATTTCTTCAACTTTTTTCATTTAAATCGTTTCTCCTTCAAAACACTTCATAAGAATACTACAAAAGTACTTAAAAGTCAAACAAAAATCCTCCATTTGTTACACCTGTAAAAATATTTAAAAATCCAAAAATACTCTCATCATATCATCTTTTTTTAACTCTACATTACATTTAAATTTAACTATCATCTGAGGATGATTAGCTACATCAATTAAATTATCTTTTTCATCATACAACTCTTTAGGTATTTCAAAAGAAGTTGGTTCTAGATTTGGACCAAAGAATTCAACTTTATCACCAGGTTTAAAATAATTTCTTTGTTCTAAAGTTACAAACTTCGTCTTCTCATCATAGTCCAGTACAATACCTAAAAAATCCTTATTACTCTCTTCATCTCTTCCTAAAAAATATTGTTCATTATTAGTAGGAAAACTATTAAAGAATTGATCAGTACTATCCCTATTAGCACATCTATTTAATATCTTTAGAGAATATTCCGTATAATCCGGATCTATATTCTTATTTAATACTCTATCTATTAAACGTCTATAAGTATATATAACAGTAGCTATATAATAGACACTTCTCATTCTTCCTTCTACTTTAAAGGAATTAACCCCTACTTTAATCATTTCTTCTATATTAGAAACCATATTTAAATCTTTAGGAGTCATACTAAATACTTGATCAGTACCATCTATATCGTATATAAATCGACATGCTTGAACACAACCTCCACGATTACTATCTCTTAAAGTTGCATAATTTGATAATACGCAACGACCAGAAACAGCTGTACACATTGCTCCATGTACAAAACATTCGATTTCTATACCGGTCTCCTTCTTTATTCTTTCTATATCACTCTTATGTGCTTCTCTTGCAAGTACAACTCTTGTAGCACCTAACTCTTTATAAAAATTAACTACTTCATAATTTAAACTTGAAGCTTGAGTACTAACATGTAATTCCGCTTTTATCTTTAAATCCTTCATCATTTGCATTACTACAACATCAGAAACAATTAAAGCATCAACACCAAGTTTATCTAAAGTAAGAAGATATTCCTTCAAACCAGATAGATCTTTATCATGAAACACAATATTAACTGTTACATAAACTCTCTTATTCAAATTATGAGCAAACTCTACAGCTTCTTTTATATCATCAATACTAAAATTCTTAGCATTAGCTCTTAAACTATAATCTCTTCCCCCAAAATAAACGGCATCTGCTCCATACAATAAAGCAATTTTAAGTCTTTCTAAATTACCAGAAGGAGCCAACAATTCAATTCTTTCCATATTATCTCTCCTTCAACTTATAAATCGTTTCTTTATCCAAGAAACCTTCATCTTCGCTATCATTTAATGGTCTATTAACATCTTTTAAAAAACTAATTAAATCCTTATGAGAAACCATCATACTATTTACTAAAAAACGCTTAATATTATCTAAATTTGTAAGTCTTTTACCATTAAAAATCTTATCAGAATACATTACCGTACCATAATCATTTTCAAAAACTCTAAACTTAATATGAGTTGCTTTATCTTCTATAATATTTTGTTTCTTATTTACAAGCTGGAATTCCTGACTAAAATTAGTTAATAATTTTCTTCTTGAATACATAGCTTGATTATAACCATATATATGTAAAATTACTTCTTTATTAGCATTCTCCGTTATATATTTTAATTCCTCATAAGTAAGCTCATTACTTACAACCACACTATCTACTCTATCTAGCCAGAAATTAATAGATTCACTATTACAATTAAAATGATTTTGAAATAAAATCAATTCAATTTCTGTATCAAGATCTTTTAAACTCTGATATACACCAATATCTTCAAAAACAATCCCTTTAATATCTGATAAATCATTTATAATCTTCTTAAACTCATCTATTCCCTTACAATCTAAAACTCTATTAACAAGAACATATTTATTTGAAACTTTAACATTTTTAATTTCCTCTAAACTAAATTCGTTATATCCTACACAAAAATCCTTTAAAGGAAAAAGAAAAGTAGACACTCCCACTTTTCTATAATCATCTAGATAATCAAGATTATCTATTACCAACATAATTCTAGATATCATTTTTCTTAATGCTTACAGATAAGCCGTCTCCAACATCATAAAACTTAGTTTCAAATTCTTCATTGTTCTTAAGAAAATCTATATAATCTTCTATCTTTCCTACTAATTGCTTTAAATTCTTAGAAGCAATATTACTTCTATTTCCTACATGTCCATGAAATTTAAGATTATCCGTAATAATAACGCCACCTGGATTTAAAAAATACTTATATTTTTCAAAAAACTTGGTATATTGTCCTTTAGCAGCATCAATAAATATCATATCATAACTAACACCAGATAAATTCATCTCTAAAGCATCTTGATAGTGAACAGTAATTCTATTCTCTAAATCACATTTTTTAATGTTCTTAAGAGCTTCCATATATCTAGTTTCATCTCTTTCAATAGTTGTAACAACAACGTCATCAGTAGATTGAGCCATCAGTATTGCTGAATAACCAATTGCCGTTCCAATCTCTAATACTGATTTAACGTTATTAGCTTTTATAAACTTCATAATAAAAGCTATAGAATCCTTTTCAATTATTGGAACATTATGCTCATTTGCATATTCTTCCATTTCTAATATTTTCTCTCTCATCTTTATCACCTAACTATACGTATACCATAAACCCTTATTTTTTAAATCCGTAATTATAGCACTATGCTCAGCATTAGTCTTGCTAAAATATGTTTTACCATTTTTATCTGCAACAAAGAAATAATAATCTGTTTCTTTTGGATTTAACACTGCTTTTATAGACTCAATATTCAAATTACATATTGGCCCAACTGGTAATTTACCAGCCATAGAACTAGATCTAGTATTATATGCATTAACTGCTTCTAATTCTGCTTGAGTCAAATCACGATCAGAAAAATCAATTTGCGCTGCATAATAAGTAGTAACATCACTACCCAAATTCCATCCTCCGGCTAATCTATTAAAGAAAACACCTGCTATACCAGCTCTATCATCACTCTTAGCGCCTTCTAATTCCACAATACTAGCCAAAGTAAGAATTTTATGTACTGTATTCACATATTCATTATTACCTATACTATCTTTATATGGATCTAAATATCCTCCCATAGTATCAAGTAATTTTTCTGTTATATTCTCAATAGTAGCATCCTTAGCAAATTTATATGTATCTGGGTACAAATAACCTTCCAAAGGATAATAAATGCTATCATTAAGTATTTCATCAGTAATAAACCAATATTTATCTATAAGTTTATTTAAATATTCTTTATCTTTCCATTTATTTAATATTTCTTCTTCAGTATAATTATATTTTTTGCTAATCGTTTCGGCAAATTTCTTTACTCTCTTTCCTTCAATAAAAGTAAGAGAAATACTATCATCTATAGCATCACCTTTACCGATAATATCAACTATTTCTTTAAAAGACATCCCCTTATTTAAATTATAAGTACCTGCCTGTAAAGTATTAACTTTATTCAATTTAACATAAAGATATGAGGTAAATTCATTCTTAACCAAACCGTCTTTATGTAACTCAGCTATAATATCTTTAGTAGTCATACCACTCTTTACTTCAAAACTAACCACATCATCCTTAGATCCAACAGGAGATAAAGATGAGTTATAGAAGATAAATCCTGCTATAACTACAATCAATAGCAAACCAAGTATAAATAAAACAAACTTCTTCATATTATGCTGCTTCGTCAATTTTTTCCTGTACTGAAGCTAAAATATTCTCAATTACCAACCATTCTTTTTCTGTCTCAATAGGAAGTAAATCAGGATTTGTTCCTGTTGGATCGAATACAGAAGCATATACTTTTATACTACCATCTTCGTCGGTAGTATTATCAGTATAAACTATATAACTTTTTTTAGTTTCATCACTATCAAAAGTAAATAATATCTCGCATTCAACTTCTTCTCCCTTATCGTTTACAATTGTAAATACACCCTTTTTTTCATCATTCATAATTATTATTTCCTTTCATTCTTAAATATGTATCTAAAATTATACTGGCTGCCACACCATCTATAACTTTTTTTCTCTTTTTTCTACTTGTATCAGCTTCTAATAAATAATTTTCAGCTTCTACAGTACTTAATCTTTCATCTATGAGTATTACATCCAATGAATACTTTTCTTTTAATGCTTTTTCAAAGTTCATACTTCTTTCAGCAGCAAAGCCTAAAGAATTATTCATATTTTTTGGTAATCCAAGAACTATATTAGTTATTTCTTTTTCTTTGATAATAGGAGTCAATTCTTTAAATAACTGCTCATAATCTTCTCCATCCCATCTTACCACTTTCACAAACGAAGCAATTTGATTAGATTTATCAGATATAGCAATTCCTAAAGTCTTAGTCCCCAAATCAAGACCCAAATATCGCATTATTTTTTCTCTAAATACTCTTTTAAAATAATAGCTGCAATTTCTGTTCTATCGAATCCTAATATTTTTGTTCTAGCATCCTGATAACTAGAGATATAGCCAGGGTCACCACTAATCAAATAACCAACTATCTGATTAATAGGATTATATCCTCTTTCTTTCAAAGAATCACTAACTTCCCTTAGCATATCGGCTATTAGCCTCTTTTTAACAAGAGTGACATCAAATACTTCTGTCTTACCATCTTTCATAATACCACACACCTCAAAAGCTATAAATATTTTACCATTAATTCATTTATTTGAAAAGAGCGAATAAAAACTAGTAAAAAAAACAAAAAATAGTATAAAAATACTATTTATTTGGTTCATACTCTATATTTAAATGTTTATAGGCTTTTTCACATGCCACTCTACCTCTAGGAGTCCTTTTTATAAATCCTTCTTGAAGAAGATATGGTTCGACAACATCTTCGATAGTTGTAACCTCTTCACCTATACTAGTTGCAACAGTAGAAGCCCCAACTGGCCCTCCGTTAAATTTCGTAATTAGAGCTTCTAAATACTCTGTATCCATTTGATCTAAACCTGAGCTATCTACATTTAATCTTTTTAAAGCCAACTTCATAATCTCCGAATCAATAGTTGATGAATCAAATACCAAAGCAAAATCTCTAACTCTTTTAAATAAACGATTTGCTAATCTTGGTGTTCTTCTACTTCGGCTAGCTAATTCCTTAGCAGCTTCATCCTCAATAGGCATATCTAAAACTTTGCTAGTTCTCTTTACTATTTGAAATAGTTCATCTTCATTATAGTAATTTAATTTAGCAACAATGCCAAAACGATCGCGTAGTGGTGCAGAAATATCACCAGCTCTAGTCGTTGCTCCTACTAAAGTAAATGGAGGTAAATCAATTCTTAAATTTCTACTAGTACCATCCCCATTGGCAATTACAATATCTAAAACAAAATCCTCCATTGCTGGATACAATATTTCTTCGATATATCGAGGAATCCTATGTATCTCATCTATAAACAAAACATCCCCTGGTTCTAATGTAGATAATATCGCTGCTAAATCCCCACTTTTTTCAATAGAAGGGCCTGTAGCCGTCCTAATATTAGCCCCCATTTCATTAGCAATAATATGAGCTAAAGTTGTTTTACCTAACCCTGGAGGCCCATATAACAAAACATGATCTAGTACCTCATTACGCATCTTACAAGCTTTAATAAATACTTTAATATTATCTTTAATTTCAGTTTGTCCTACATATTCCTCCAAAGTCTGTGGTCTAATAGTTTGATCAAAAGTATCTAAATCTTCTCTTTTCTCACTATCAACCAATCTCTTCATCTTACTTCACCCCGTTTACGATATCATATATATCTTTCCAATTATAAACCATGTCATACTTGTCTATATCTTTGTTATATTCATCTGCCATCAATAAAGATCTAACTCCTAAATTAGTAGCGCTCTCGATATTTTTATAATCATTATCTATAAATAAATCTACTTTATTATCTTTACAATATTGTCCCTTTTCCACTATTCCAAAAGCGATTTTATGATATTTAATTCCTTTGTTCTTTAACCATTTTTTAGTTTTTCGTCTAACAATAAATTTATTTCTTCTTCTAGTAATAAAATATATCTCATGTCCATCATTATATAGTTTAGAAATATATTTGTCAGCTTCTCCCTTTACTTCTAAATTCAAAAAGAAATATCCTTTTCTTATCCTATTAAAAAAATCATCGACATTATAAACATTCCAATAAAATTTTTCCATAAAGGAAACCCCGTTTTTATCTTTAAAACCTCTACCATTCAAGAATTCTTCATCATATTTTAAAGCTTCTTCAATTATCATCTTATTAGAATTAGAAACAGTATCATCAATATCTATACCAATCCTCATATTTACCTCATCAATAACTTAAGAGCATCTTTTACTTGTTGCTCAACTGGATTAGAAGCATCTACTTGAGGAAGTATTTTCTTTATATCAACTTTCTTATAACCTAAACTTTCTAAAACCGACATTAACTCATCTAGACCATCATTAGTAAACAAATCATTATTTTTTACTAATTTACCTTTTAAATCTAAAATCATTTGTCTAGCCATTTTATCTCCAACTTTAGGAAATTTAGTTAAATACAAAATGTTTTCTCTTTCAATAGCATCACAAACAGCATCTACTGATCCCGCTATAATAGGTAAAGCTATCTTAGGGCCTACACCCTTAACATTTATCAGTCTTAAAAACAAATCTTTTTCTTGTTCATTTTTAAAACCATATAGTGAAAATTCTTCTTCACGAACATGATTATAAATAAAGATTTTATACTCTTCATTTTCTTTATATACATATGGATTAGGTACAAATATCATATACCCAATACCATTATTATCTAATACTACATAATTAGGCCCATAACCAGTAATAATACCTTTAATATAATTGTACATTGTATCACCCTTATCCATACATTACCATACGATTGTTCGTAAGTCAATTTAAATTCTATTATTTTTTCAATATTTCATCACTTATCAAAGAGGCATCAAATCGATAATGTCCAGAAATCTTACTATCCTTCAAAACATCCTTTTCAACTACTTTACCATCCTCAACAAATATAACAAAACATAAGCCCTCTCTATTCCTTTTATCACTTAGAATTCCTATTCCATCATGAAAAAATATAAAATCCCCTTGCTGAAATTCTTTTATTTTTTTAAGCTCTAAAGTTATTTTGGTAGCATTGTCATTAATAAAAGACTTATACAAACTCATTCTATCCTTATTATCAGTAACACTATCAGAAAAATAATTATCAACCATCTTATCTAAATTATATCCTGCATACTTAAAAGACTTAATAATTAAATCTTCATATGAGTCATTCTTGTTTATCCTTTTCTTAGCTCCTAGTAAAAAATCAGAATAATCGTCAATATCATTTTTATTATAATCTGTTTTACTATAAATAGTTTTAATCTTAAAATCACTTGCTTTATAGTACTCTTTAACTAATATAAACTTATTTAGAATTATCAAGACTGTAAAACAAAATATAATTATAATAAATATTAATATAATACTTCCCTTTAATCTCCTTTTTAATATCTCAATTTCTTCCATAAGCACCATTAGTTATTTTTAATAAACTCTCCTATTAAAGCATCTTTATTATTCTCTATTTCTTCCAATAGTTTCTCTATTTTTTCTATTCTACTCTCAGTTCCCTCTTGTAAATACTTTTTCATTTCATTGCCTAGCTTAACAACGCTGTTATTATTATTTACTTTCCTTCCAACTGTTTCTAAATACATTGAATAATAACTTAATCTTTCGATAATCTCATTATTCTTAAAAGCCTCATTATAATAATCACGAGTATAATCTATTGCTTTAACTACTTTTTTATTAGTAATAAAGTCTTTTTCTTCACTCTCAATAATTAATTTGGTTTTAGCTTTAGCCAAGTATCCTTCTACAATAGCTAATCTTTGATATAAATTATAGAATTCTTCCACTTCGTCATCTAAATTCTCATATACTTCATCCAAACTATCTTCTAATTCCTTCTTATTTCCCTTACTTTGTCTAAACATATATTCATAAGATGCATCAGCTAATCTCTTAATCTTATTATCAGCAAAATAACTATTATCACATAGTTTTCTTAAAACTAAAGTATGATACACAAACTTTTTGCTTATCTTCTTTTCATAATTATCATGTATATACTTTATACTTTCTTTAACGCTTTCCTTACTGGTACTTTTAATACTACTTGTAACCTCTTTTTTTACATCTTTAACAAATTTATCTACGGGATTATTACATGCTGTAATAAAAAACATAGATAATACTATTATTAATAGTTTAATCTTTTTACTCATTTTAACCACCAATACTATTATATAAAAAAATATGTCAAAATAAAAGAAGATATCATCTTCTTTTAGAACTTAATCGATAATAAAATAATTTATATATTTCAAATATAATAATTATTAAAAACGATAAAGCAAATATATTAAGTACCAATCCCGAATCTAAAGGAATAACTTTAAGAAATCTTGCTGTCTCTGGTATTCCCCCTAAAAACACTTGTAAAAACATTGAACCCAATATTGTACATAATAGCAAAGGATTATCAGAAATTCTTTCTTTAAATACCGTTCTATTCTCACTGCGACAATTTAAAACATTTATATTCTGAATAAATACCATTAACATCATAATAATTGATCTCGCCAATAAAAGATCTACATTTCTATCCATTAAATACTTCCAAGTTCCAAATACAATAAAAGTAATTGCTAAACCAAGTATTACTACTTCTCTAGTTAAATCCTTAGTAAATAATGATTCCTTAGTACTTCTAGGCTTTTCTGACATTATATTATCTTCAGCAGTTTCAAAAGATAAAGAAATATCTTGTAAACCATCAGTTACCATATTTAACCACAATAATTGTATTGCCACTAATGGAATTTCATAACCAAATAATATTGATAGCACAAAGAAAGCCACTTCTGCAAAACCACAACTAATCAAAAACAATGTGATTTTTCTAATGTTAGCATACGCTACACGACCTTCTTTAATCCCTTTAACAATAGAAGTAAAATTATCGTTAGTAATAATCATAGAAGCCGTTTCTTTAGCTACATCCGTTCCACTGCCCATAGCAATTCCGATATTAGCACTTTTTATTGCTGGAGCATCATTTACCCCATCCCCAGTAACTGCTACAAATTCTCCCATTCTCTTTAAAGAATTAACTATATCTAATTTATCCATTGGTGTTACTCTTGAAAAAACTCTTATATTACTAACATATTGGTCAAACTCTTTTTCACCTAACGCTCTGTACTTAGAAATATCTTCTCCTGTAGCAACCTCTTCATAGTTTTCACATAAACCTAATTCTTTAGCTATAGCAAAAGCTGTTAAAGGGTGATCTCCTGTTACCATAATTACCTTTATTCCTGCTTTATAGCATTCTTTTAAAGATAATTTAACATCATCTCTTACTGGATCTATAAAACCAACTAAACCTTTAAATTCCAAGTCTTTCAAATCTTTAGAATTAGTACTTTTAACTTCACCAGCACATACGCCAATAACTCTATATCCCTCTTTAGTTAAAGATTCATTATAATTGATATATTCATCCTTTTTTGAAGAAAAACTCATTACTTTTTCTAACGATCCCTTAACAGTACAGTATAGTTTATTATTCTTTTTGTAATAAACAGCTGAATAACGATTTTCTGATTCATAAGGAATAATTTCCACTTTTGGAACCAATTCTTCACACTTAGCTTTTAAAGCCAAACTTAAAAAAGCTATATCAACAGAATCTCCCCATGATACCCACTCGCCGTCATCCAATTCCAAATGTGCTTCATTATTCATAGCACACAACCAGGCAATTTCTTTCACCTTATTAATATTTTTCTCGCCAATAATCTTCCCGTCTCCGTTATAACCTGTCCCCGTTATATCAAAAGTCTCTCCACTAGGTAATATTATCTTCTTAGCAGTTTGTTCATTTACTGTTAAAGTCCCGGTTTTATCAGTTGCTATGACTGTACAACTTCCTAAAGCTTCTACAGAATTTAAATTCTTAACAATAACATTTTCTTTAGCCATTCTTTTAGAAGCGATAGTTAAAGCCATTGTAAGAGCAAGAGGTAATCCCTCAGGCATAGCTGAAACAGATAAAGCTATAACACTTAAAAAGATAGCGCTTCCCTTATATCCTCTCATTAATAAAACGATAGTAGTTATAATAGCAATAAAAATAATAATACCCGTAATTTGTTTAGAAAATTTTTCTATTCTAATAGTCAAAGGAGATTTTTCTTCCTCTGTCTCTGTTACTTTTTTAGCTATCTTACCTATTTCTGTATCCATTCCCGTTCCACAAACTACAGCTTTACCACGTCCAGTATTTACAGAAGTACCAGCATACATCATATTTTTTCTTTCAGCTAGAACTATATTTTCACTAAGTTTCTTATTGTTCTTAAAAACCGGCAAACTCTCTCCCGTTAAAGTAGATTCATCAATCTGTAAATTACTGCATTCAATTATTCTCGCATCAGCTGCAATCCTCGTTCCACTTTCAACCAATATAATATCGCCAATTACTATTTCTGATGAATCGATTTCATATTCCGTTCCATTTCTAACCACAAACACAGTCGATTTAATCATACTTAACAAGCTTTCAGCATCTTTTAAAGCTTTCCATTCTTGATAAACTCCCATAATAACATCTACTAAAATAATAACAAGTAAAGCTATACAATCTATATATTCTTGTACAACAAAAGATAATAATAATGTAATTAATAATATCACTTCAATAGGATTGCATAGTTCTTCAAATAATATCTTAAAAATACTTTTTCTTCTTCTAACCGGCAAAGAATTAAGTCCGTATTTTTTTAATCTCTTATTAGCTTCTACTATAGTAAGACCATCTATACTTGTCTCTAATTCTTCAAATACAATATTAATATCTTTATTATGATACACTATAATCACCTACTGTATAATAATATCAAAATATATTATTAGAGTAAATTAAAAAACCTAATAATTAGGTTTTTCTTTTACCCCATCTATAATTATACATATTATCTAAAAAATCTGATCCATAGTGTTTATCTAAGAACTCTTCATATTTATTCTGAGGAGGTATTCCCTTTTCGTAGGCTTTAGCTCTATCTATCGCTTGAAAAGTTAAAAATGTATCAAACAACAAGAAAACTATCAAAAAATACATTGTATACTTCGCAAAACTTACATTAAATCTATCAATAAACTTTTTAACATATGGATAAAGTAGTTTAATCCATAATACTCCTAACAGTCCCCAGAATATTGAATATCTAAGGCAAACCCTTCCATTGATATTTAAAAAGTATTTACTATAATCCCAAGCAACAAAGCCACCCATTTTTTCCATAGCAAATGATAGTATATACTCCATAACAGTACCTATTACAAAAGACATACCAAATAGCTTAAAAATATTACTATCTTTATGCCTATATAATAATACACTAAATACCATTGCCGAAATACCATATACTATATTAAAAGGACCGATAACTAACGCTGAATGATTAATAAATATATGATGTCTATAAAAAGACCAAATAACTTCTACTACATATCCAAATAAGCACCCTATTAAAAATATATAAAAAAGTTCATAAAAATATAATTTTTTTTCTTTCATAACAATCCCTTTTTCATATCTTAATTATAACAAATAATATTGATAATTAAAAATTTATCATTAATTAAAAATAATCTTAATAAATAAGATTATTTTATATAGTATAACAACAATACTATCATTACAGCTAAGCACAAAATAGTATTTAAACAGAGTTTAATAGGTAACATCTTCTTTTTACCAATTATAATATCTTCATAATGTTCTTCCATAGCATCTAATTGCCATTCGATACTATCAACTATCTTTGTTCCATACTTAGTATTTTCTTTTAAATCTATAATAATATTCTGTAAGTATATACTAGGAATTCTTTGTCCCAAATCATCTAATGCTTCTTCCATAGTTAAACCTATTTTTATATCATCTAATACTTTTAAAAAATTTTTACTTAAGTCCCCTTTTATTACTCTAGAACTATTCTTAATACTAGTTTTTATATTTTTTCCACTCTTCAAATTTAATAATAGTGCAGAAATATAATCTATTCCTTCTCTTTCAACTTCTAAATTCTTTTTTCTTAAAGGAACATCAATTACTATTACTTCACATAATATATAAAATATTATGGCAATAATTGGAGCTATAATATAACCAGTTTTAACAGTAAATATTAAATATAAAAATAGAAGTAAAGCAAATATAGTTCTTAAATTATTAAAAATTTTAGCATCATAATCTATACCTAATAACTTTATTTTTTTCTCTAACTTTTTCATAGCTCACCTCTTATCATAGTAAGCATTATAAACAAATAAATTATATATACCATTAACTCTCCCAGAATAAGGAATATCTTATTATCAAATTTCAATAACATTATAAAATCATAATTCATAATCATTAATAAACCAATAACAAATAAAGGAATAATAGCTAACAATAATACAACCAATTTATTCGTATTTCTTAATCTTAATAGATAAAAATCTCTTTTTTCTCTGCTAGTAATATCTTTCTCTAACTTATTACATATTTCAGTAATTGATATACCATATCTAACATTAAGACCTAATAACTCTGACATATATAGTACCTTCTCTAAATTAGTTCTTTCATACATTCTATGTAGTGCACTACTTATATCTAAACCTTTATCCAAATCATTTTTTACTAACAAAAACTCACTTTTTAACGGTTCTCCAATTTCTTCTATAACACTATCTATTACTTCTTTATGATTTCTATTAACACTATAATTATTATTCATTATAATCATAACTCTCGTTAAATTATTATCCATTTTAATTACTCTAGAATTATATTCAATACTAAGAATAATATCGATAATAAAATAACCTATTATATACATAACAATTAGAATTAATAAATTAAGATTTAACTTATAAAGCATACATTCAAAAATATATACTAAAGCTAAGATTATCCCTGTCATAAGTTTCAAAGTAATAATATGAGATTCATTATATTTATTCTTCTTATAAAAATATTTTTCATACTTAGGTATTCTCTTTTTATAAAATTCTAAATTAGCAAATCTTTTAGAAACATTATCTATAAATCTAAATATTCTATCTTTCTTCTTACCTTTAATTACATAAGAATCTAATCTATTAGATCTATAAAATAAGATTATATATCTATATAAATAGTAAACAAGTACAATGATAAATATAAAAGCAATTATTTGAAAAATCATTTTATACTCTTCCATTTCCTCACCTACTTATTCTTCTTAAACATATAATCTACTGAATTAATACCTTTCTTATTCATTTCTCTTAAAGCATTAGGTACAACCTTATTCAAAGTAAATTTACCTTCAATAGTACCATCTTCTAATACTTTATCTATTTTAAAATCAAATATATCTTTAATAATTAATTCATTATCTTTAATACCATTTACTTCAGAAATAGATATTATCTTTCTCTTACCATCCGGCATTCTTTCCATATGAACTATTAGATCAATCGCATTATCAATATATTCACGAAGATTCTTAATTGGAACATCTATTCCACTCATTAAAACCATTGTTTCTAATCTATTTAAAGCATCCTTGGGAGAATTAGCATGCATTGTTGTCATTGACCCATTACAACCAGTATTCATTGCTTGTAATAAATCAAAAGCTTCTTCACCACGTATTTCTCCAATAATAATTCTATCAGGACGCATTCTTAATGCATTACGGACTAAATCCCTAATAGTTATATTATTATCCCCATATGCATCAATCTTAGTTTCTAATGATACAACGTGCTTAGTTCTTAAATTTAACTCACGAGAATCTTCTATAGTAATAGTCCGATCCTCTTCTTTTATATAATTACTTAAAGTATTTAAAATAGAAGTCTTACCAGAAGAAGTTCCTCCACTAATAATTATATTTAACTTAGCTTGCATAGCAGCACACAAGAATTCAGCCATATATGGAGTCAATGTTCCATTTCCAACTAAAGTTCCCATATCCATCATACTTGGTTTAAATTTTCTAATCGTAATTGTTGGATGTAAAGATATAGGTGGAACAATTGCATTTACTCTACTACCATCTGGTAATATAGCATCTACCATTGGATTATTAACATCTATAACTTTACCAGTTTCACTGATTAAACTTTGTACAACTCTAATAATGTGTTTATCATTAATAAAAGATATACTATCATCTCTTATTAACTTACCATTACTTTCTACGTAAACTTCATCACAACCATTAACCATTATTTCATTTATATCTTTAGCTATTAATAACTCGGTTAATGGTCCATAACCATTTATTTCATTGTCTATTAAATTATATAGATATAATCTTTCTTCATTACTTACTTCATATCCGTCTAAAGCCACTTTAACTTCTTCAACGATAGCATCTCTATCTAATTTACTAACATCGATTCTATCACTTAAATTTTCTAATATTTGTACTCTAAATCTATCTAATAAGTCCTTATTTTCAAATACATCATAATCATTTTTATTAATACCTTTATTCTTACTTACATCTATATTAAAAGCTGATAACAAACTCTTACTCATTATTTTCACCTCCCAATATATCAGAAGCAATAGTTAGATAAGTCTTATAATCAGCAAAGAAATAATCTGGGAACTTTTTATCTAAAGTAACTATTATTCCATCCATAATATACTTATCCATATCCCTTAGATATAACTCTTCAGATAGTACATACTTAATATGATGATATATTAATTTCTTTAAATCAAAGAAAGTAAAGTAACGTTTAAAAGGATCTCTACTATTATTAAGAACAATATCATAATTAGTATATTCATATTCATCTAGTATAGTTATCAAATTCTTTAAACTTTTAACATCCAAAGGATCATTTTTAGTAAGTAGTAGTATTCTATCTACAGTTTGTAAAACAGATAAAGATATTTCGTTTAAAGCATGATTAGTATCAATTAATACTACATCATATTCTAAAGTACCTTTATTGATTATATCCGCAATGTTATTAGCATTCACTTTATTAGCTAATCTTGGATCAATAGGAGCAGCTAAGATATCTATAAAATCATCTATTTTAGTTACATAATCTCTAATATTACCAGCTACTCTTCCATCTAAATCTAAAGATAAATCATATATATCTTTCTTTACCTTTTTATTTAAATAAGTAGCAATATCTCCACTATATAAATCAAAATCAATAATTAGAACCCTTTTAGTTAACAATTCAAATATACCAGCTAAACTAATCGCATTAAAAGTTTTCCCAACCCCACCTTTAGAAGAAAACAAACAAATACTTTTACCTCTTTTTATCCTCATTAGTACACACTTCCTACTATACATAATTATAACACAGTAATTATTAAGTTAAAACATAAAAAAGAATACTATTACTAGTATTTATTTATTTCTTTTCTAAATATTTTTATAACCGTTTTAGGAATCATTAATAAGATACTTAATATAATGAAATATACTAATAAAAATAGCATAAATTTATTTACTTTTTCACTTTTCTTTATCTTTTTAATAATTACCTCTTTTTTAATCTGTTTTTCTTTCCAATTATTTATATATTTTTCAGAAATATTCTTTTCATCAGTTATATTATTATAATTTCTAAAATACTCTTGTACTGAGCCAAACCATTCACCATCATCACTGTTATAATTATTTACGTATAAACCTACTAAATTATTCACTTCTTCAGAAACTTCATATAATCTACCAGCTGCTGTATCATGACTGTTAATTAAATTATTATGATTTTCTATTATAGTAGCAAGATTATATAATGCACTTTCACTATTTTCTCTTCCCATTATTTCTATTCCATAAGGAAGATTATCGTAATAACCTAGTGGCAACGTAATACTTGGTAACCCTGAAACAGAAGACATAGTACCACTTAAATTAACTAATAAACTATTATTGCCTTTAGGATATATTTCATTCTTAGTAGTGGGATAAATCAAGAAATCTATTTGATTTTGATCATAAATATTTGTTACTAATTGTTTTGCTATCGTTAAATAATTAATACTTTTTTCATAGTTTTTATCACTATAATTACATGTTTTATTATAACCTGATAAATCTGCTGTCTTCCCCCCAGTTTTAGTTAGTTGACTAAAACTTCTGATAGTACCAGTAGTATTGTTTATATAATTATTAAACGCCCTACACATAGTATATCCTGCTATAGATAAATTATTATATCTGGCAATACTACTATTATAAGCTTCATCTAAAATAACTATTTCTATATTATCATTTCTTAATCTTTCTATCTCATTATCTAACATTTCTTTTATAGGAGCAAAAGCAGGTTTGTTAACTTTTAAGCTTGTTTTTTCTTCTCCTTCATAAAAACTCCTAGGTATTCCAACCCTTATTTTTTTCTCACTATCATCAATATAATCATATTTTTCTCCCGAAAGAATTCCCCATAAAATCTTATTATCTAAAACACTTTTACTTATAATACCAACAGTATCTCTATTAATATCATAATTAATAACTCCTTTAGAAGATAACTTTCCTGTAGTTGGTCTTATTCCTACCAAACCAGCACCAGCTGCTGGAAGTCTTACTGAAGAATTAGTATCAGTTCCTAAAGCAATTGCTCCAAAATTAAGAGCAACTGAAACAGCACTACCTCCACTACTTCCATAAGAAGTATAGCCAATTCTATAAGCATTACTTACATATCCATAGGAACTATAACTGTCTTTTGCAGAAAATGCAAACTCACTCATATTAGCTTTAGCTATTATTAATGCTCCCTCTTCCTTTAAAAGTTTAATTACTTCTGCATCTTCATTAGGGAAGTTATCTGCTAAAGCATGAGCCCCAGCTGTTGTAGGCATCCCCTTAACATCAATATTGTCTTTTACAACAACAGGAATCCCCTCTAATATTCCTCTTTTTTGTCCTTCTTTTCTTAGTCTGTCCGATTCTTTTGCTTCTTCTATTATATTTGGATTAACATTTATTATAGCTTTAAATTCAGTATTATAAGTATTAATTCTATCTAAGTACAAATTAACTAACTCTTCAGATGTAATAACACTTTTATCTAAATATTCAATAGCCTCACTCATAGTTAATTTAGTCACATCAACAACACTCTTATTAAGAGCGTCAACTTCTACGGTAAATATCGTTACTATTATAACTATAAAACTCGCTATTCTCCTCATAATCATCACTACTCTAGTATACCATAAAAAAAGTAGATATTTAAGCAAATACCTACCTCATTTACTTTATTACCAATTTTTTTACCATTGGTTCTTCACTTGTTTTATAATCAGAAACGAAATGTAATGCAAGAAATTTTTTATCACCCATTGTAAATCTTCTTATTCTTCTTTTTCTAAAATCCCTATCTCTAACAATAAAGTTTCTTTGACTAAGATACTCTCTTCTTTCAACAGATTGAAAAGCCACTCGGTCCTTTAAAAAATCTCTAGCGAACACTTCTTTCTCTTGTAATCTTACTATTGCAGAGGCCATATTACACCTACTCCCTAAATCTCACTATTATTCCTTAAACGTAAACATATAATCTAGAATTTGAACGTCATCTCCACGCTCAGCACCTAGTCTTTCCAACTCTTCTTCAACCCCCATACCTCTTAACTTACGAGCAAATCTTAGTGCACTTTCGTCTTCTTGAAACTTAGTCATTCTAAGTAACTTTTCAATTTCAGCACCTTTAATAATCCAAACGCCTTCAGAATCTCTAGTAATAGTATATGGTTTTTCATTCTTAAATTTATATATTATATGACTCTCGTACTTTGTTTCTTCATATAATGGTTCTAATTCTGAATTATCAATTAAATCTGCTATTTTAATCATCATATTATCTAATCCTTGATTATTTAAAGCACTTATTTCAACTATTTCTAAATTAGAATATTTCTTTTTAAAAGCTTTTAAATTACTAAGAGCATCAGGTAAATCCATTTTGTTTGCAACAACTATTTCCGGTTTACGGGCAAGTTTTGGATCGTATTTTTCAATTTCTTTTCTTATTTGTTTGTAATCATCAATTGGATTTCTTCCTTCAAAAGAACCCATATCTAAAACATGTACAACTACTTTAGTACGCATAGCGTGTTTTAAGAATCTTTCTCCAAGTCCAGCTCCTTCTGAAGCTCCTTCTATTAAACCTGGTAAATCCGCCATAACAAATTTACGACCATCTTTAAGATTTACTACTCCTAAATTCGGAGCCAAAGTAGTAAAATGATAAGCTGCTATTTTAGGTGAAGCATTACTTATTAACGATAATATTGTGCTCTTTCCAACAGAAGGCATTCCAATTAAGCCGGCATCAGCAATTACCTTTACTTCACACTTAACTTTTTTAATCTCTCCAGGTTCACCATACTCACTCATTTTTGGTGCAGGTTCTTCTTGAGTAGCAAAAGCTTTGTTACCGCGTCCACCTCTTCCACCGTGACAAATAGTAAATCTTTCTTTATCTTCAACTAAATCACAAATAACCAACCCAGTATCATAATCTATTACTGTCGTTCCTTCTGGAACTTTAACTACTATATCTTTAGCATTAGCACCGTGTTTATTTGATCCTTTACCATTTACTCCTTTAGTACCTTTAATCTGTTTTTTATATTTTAAATCTATTAAAGTTTTTAACCCTTTATCAACCTCAAAGATAATGTCTGATCCTCTCCCACCATTACCTCCATTAGGTCCTCCTAGTGGTATAAATTTTTCTCTTCTAAACGAAGTACAACCATCGCCACCATTACCAGCAATTAACTCTATAACTACCTCATCTACGTACATATTAATTCACCTTCTAACATAATGCATTATATCATAAATAAAAGACCTATTAAATAGGTCTTCAATTAAGCTTCGTAAACACTAACTTTCTTTTTATCTCTACCTAATCTCTCAAATTTAACTACACCTGAGATCTTAGCAAATAATGTATGGTCTTTTCCCATTCCAACATTTGTACCTGGATAAATCTTAGTTCCTCTTTGACGATATAAAATGCTTCCAGCTGAAACAACTTGTCCATCTGCAGCCTTAGCACCTAATCTACGACCTGCTGAATCACGACCGTTTTGAGTAGAACCTTGAGCTTTAACGTGCGCAAATAATTGGATATTTAAACTTAATCTTTGCATATTCTATTCCTCATTTCTAATCTCAATATTTTTTGGATACTGACTAGTAAGTTCCTCAAACATAACAATCATATTTCCTAGTAACTTTTGATTAATATCAGTATCATTAAGAATCTTGATTTCTAATTTACCAGATTCTTCTTTAGCTAAGATACTATCTTCTAAACTCAATATACCATTACAAGTAGTAAGAGCAATCGAACTAACTGCTGCACATACTATATCTTTACCATAATCAGCGTAATTAGCATGTCCAGTAATTAATACTCTTTCAATAATATCTTTATTTTTATTTATCTTAATCTTTATCATAACTATTTAACAATTTTCTTAACAGTTAACTTAGTATATGGTTGTCTATGTCCTTGAGTTTTACGGTATTTTTTCTTAGGTCTATATTTAAATATAATAACCTTCTTTTGTTTTCCGTGTTTATCAACTGAGCAAACAACCTTAGCACCTTTAACTGTAGGTGTTCCAGTAACTCCATCTACATATAATACTTCATCAAAAGTAACTTCTTTACCTTCTTCAGCATCTAATTTTTCAACGTAGATTACATCGCCTTCAGAAACATAATACTGTTTTCCGCCAGTAACAAATATAGCTTTCATTTTCATACCTCCTTATAAAATTAAGACGCGCCCTTGAGGTGTTCCTTAGAATCTTTTAACCTTTTTAGTGCGGTTTTAAATGAGTAGCTCTTTAAAACAACATAGATTATAACAAAGAATTATAGGCAAGTCAAACACTATCCACCAAAAAAATAGCAAAAACTGCTATTATATAAGTTTTAAACATGCAACTGGGGAAAGACCTTCAACATTAGAAACATCTTTAATAGCATTTTTTATCAAACTAAATACAGTTACAGGCTTGACATTTACACTCATGCATTCAAAGCCAAGATTAACAGGATTTATTCCATTATCAAGTAAGGCTAAGGCTGAACTAAGTGTCGCATAATTACCAGCCGAAACATATCCTACTTTTTCAACTCCTGTAGCAGCTTTCAAAGCTTCTCTTGCTCCTATTTCCTGTCTAACACGATTTTTCTTGTCTTCATCTAGACTATCAAAAGAAAAAAATGTTTTAGTAGGATTAGAATCAGTACTAACCTTATTAATAATATAAGTAAATGGTTTACCAATTAAGTTAGATATTTCCATTTCTTGTCTAGTACCTGGAATAGCATCTGATTCTTTATTTCCTTCAAAAAGAATCATTCCAACTTCCTTGCTTACATTCCCAGCATTAATCAATGATTCTAATTTAGAACAATTTTCAGGATAATCTCTCATTGTATCAAACACTCTTCTTCTTTTTTCTATTTGTCGAGCTAAATCATAGTATTTTGTTGAAAATCTCCACAATTTACCAATTTCATCGCCCTTCACAATTCTTTCAGCAACAGCAAAAGCTCTTTCTACCTCATCAAACGTTACACTCCTTACCCCTTCATAGCTATAAAACAACTCTTGTCCTGAAAAACTTGTTTCTTTAGCAAAGTTAAAAAAATCATCCCTATATCTTAATAACTTCTTTGCACATGCAATGAGAACAATCCACTCTATAGGAAGTTTAGGTTTATTTGCAAACCATTGCATCTTCTCATCAAACAATAAATCTTCAAATCCTTCATTTAATTCATTAAATTTTTTTACAAATCCCTCAACATCAATATCTAGTAAAGAAAGATATTTTTCACTACAAGCATCATATTTTAAAATTTCATCGGCTAAACTAGCTATTATCCATTCTTTATCACAATAAACACTCATATTATACCCACTTTCTCTTAACAAAATTTATTGCTCTTTATATTACCATAAACGAAAGAAAAATCAATATTAAATATCTGCCACAAGAAAAAATGGTTGCCAACCATTTTCGTATTATTATTTTTTTTACTAACTAGTCTCTTTCATCTTTTTCAATAATATTTATTATTCTATTTATGTTTTAAGGTCATAGTTCCAAATCTTTTATCTAATTCAGTTTTCATAACTGCTTTATAAATATTAAAAGCAATAATCTTTTTTTCAAGAAAGGTAACTCCATTATCAGGTCCTATTAAGCCAAGTGCCAAATCAATATTAATTACATTATTTTGAATACTTAAAGGTTCCCAAAGTACATCATCAGGATTAATACCGCTCTCAAGTAATTCATTTTTAGTGATTATTATTGCTTTATCATGCCCCAACAAAAAACCTTGCTGATATAAATCATAAAACCAATTTAAAGGCATTATTGCTCCTCTAGCCGCAACTATATACGGATCCATTCCTGGTACTAATATAGGGACTTCTCCAAATGCTTTTAGTAAAAATGATTCAAACCCATTCTCTTTAACAACTCTATTATTCTCTACACAATCTTTTTCTCTACGCTTATTAAAAGAAGCGCTTACTCTTACTCCATTTATATTAGCTCCAGAAGAATACAGCGAATCTATTAACGCTACTAGTTTTTCGCTGCCTTCTTTCCTTATTGTGTCAAAAAGACGATCTTTATCATATTTTCTTATCTCTATAGCTCCTCTTGACCATGGTTCATTTTTATTTAATAATTCGTTTAATTGCTCTGAATTGCCGCTATTTTTTTCTAAAATATTACTAAGCTCTCTTCTAGCTTTTATTTGTTTTACTAATGATGAATACTTTAAAGAATAATCAAATAATCTATATATTAACCCATCATTATGCATATAACATGCCATGGCATATGCTTCTTTTATCATGCCTAACTTTACACAATCAAACGGCACATAATCATCAACATTAACACCATTCCTCTTACAATAACTAATCAACTCCAAAAGTTTTTTTCCATAAAATTGTAATCTCTTCACACTCAAAACTATATTCGCTACATCTAATAATCCAGGAATTAATTCCAAAAATATGTCAACTTCTTCATCATCTAAAGCTTTAAAATCTCCTTTATTATATTTACTAACTATAGACATGATATCAATATTAATCAATTCTTCATACCTTGCTTTATCCTCACTAAGCTTTTTATTAATAGAAGAATATAACAAAACAGAAATACATCCTTCTAAATCTTCAAGTTCATCAATTTCAAAAAAATCAAACACCTTTTTTTTAAAGCCTAACTCTTCTATATTTTTCATACCAGCACCAACTTCCTAAGAAAATATTATACCTACTAAATATCTATTAATCAAAACAAATCTTTATAATCTTCTAAAAAACTATAATAACTATTATTCCCAATAATAAGATGATCTATCACCCTAACTCCTAATATTTTCCCTATTCTTATTAGATTATTAGTTAAATAAACATCTTCTTTAGAAGGTTTAACACTTCCTGCTGGATGATTATGAACTAGTATAATACATGAAGCATTACATTTAACCGCTTCTCTAAAGATATCTCTAGCATATATATTAGAACTATCTACAGTTCCTACAAATAAAATCTTACTTAATATTACTTTCTTTCTTATATCTAAACAAACTATCATAAACTTTTCTTGTAAAGAGTCTTCCATTTCATACCTAACATAATTATATATATCATCACTATTCTTAATATGTATTTTATCTCTATTATCCATATAAGCTCTTTTTCCTAATTCTAAAGCCGCTAATAAAGTAACAGCTTTAACAGAACCTATCCCTTTTAAATTAGCAATACTATTATAATTATTATTACTTAATTCTTTTAAATCATATTTTTTTAGTAAATCAACACTTAATTCTTTTACACTCTTACTCTTAGTTCCTGTTCTTAAAATAATACTAAGTAATTCTTCATTACTTAATGCTTTAACCCCGTATTTCATTAATCTTTCTCTAGGAAGCTCTTCTTTAGGCAACTCCCTAATCATATAACCCAAAATAAAACCTCACTTTCTAAGTGAAGTATTATAAAACATATAATAATTATTTTAAAGTAAAACTAGAATTTCTTATGAAACCTTCATTATAACTACTATTTAATAAGTTCTTATCTTTACGTTTTTTTCTCTCTAAATAATCTTTGGTAGCTAATAAAACTTCTTTTCTATTTGCTATATTGATACTCTTTTCATCAAAGAATTTAAGAAGACTAGTTGGTAAAAGCATTTTATAATATTTTACAAGTATATCATAAAAGAACTTTATACTATCACCTTGAACATAATACCATTCATGATCAAAATCCAATTGAAATAAATTAACTAATCTATCATAATTCTTCTTAACATATTCTTTAGCTTCATTCAAGTCTTTAGTACTATAACTAAATACACTACACAATAGTTCTTCAATACTATCTATATCACTAGCTAATAGACTTGTTAAAACAGCGTATTCTCTATTATGAAGAAGATATGTATCTATTACATGTGCTCCAGTATCCCAACTAGAATCAGGATAATAAATACTACTTGGTTCTTTAAGAAAAGATGATGATACTGCTAAATTATCCCAATGAATCAAAGCCCTTGATAAATTTTTAAAAGAAATTACTCCATATTCAGTTAAATCATCCCTTCTATAAAGTATATCTTTAATCTTTCCTAAAACATTATTTTTATAATATTCATCAGCATTTAGGAGAATATTATCTTTATGCCACTTTTTAGCATCATCTACAACAAACATCAACCTACCTTCTATGTCTAATACAGCCTTCGAACCAGGATGATGATCAATAAATTTTTTAGTTTCCATATTATTATTTATGCCCCTTTTAAATCGTATCATATTATAACACAAATTTATAATTATTCCAAAAAATTGCCTTATATAACCGTAAAGTGTAAATTATAATATATATAAATTGACTATAAACCATGCAAATTATACAATTATTTTAGGTGATAATATGAATTCGAGTAATATTCTTATGATAATAGCAATACTACCGGTTTTGCTATTGTTATATTACGTATATAAAAAAGATCCTCACAAAGAGACATTTGGGAATTTAATCAAGATTTTCGTATTTGGATTTGTAAGCACGATACCTGTCGGTTTACTGGAAATAATATTTGAATTAATAATCCATCTTGATAAAAAGAATTATATAACACTATTTATCTATGTCTTTATAGGTATTGCTTTAATAGAAGAATTTGCAAAATGGATAATTATAAAACTATCTGTTTATAATACCTTTAGATTTGATGAATATTATGATTCTATCGTATATTGTACCTTCGTTTCTCTTGGTTTTGCTTGTTTAGAAAACATCAGTTACGTTATCTCAAATGGCATTGGAACTGGTATTTTAAGAGCTGTTACATCAGTTCCTGGACACACTTGTTTCGGAATCATAATGGGCTATTACTTGTGTTATACAAAATTTCACGAAATTAGAAATAATAAATCTTATAAAAAATATAATTATTTAAGTTTACTACTACCGGTTTTAATCCATACACTTTATGATTATTTTCTTTTTACTGAACTAATTGGCATCTGGATTATAAGTTATATAATCTTAGTTGTTTATTGTATGAAAATAATAAATAAAGTTGCAACTCAAAACAAACCATTCTACGAAACAACAGAGAATCAAATCCCATCTACCATGGTTTATTGCCCAAGTTGCGGAACGCCATCTACGACAGGTGGATATTGCGTTAAATGTGGAAACAAATTACCAAACTAGTCTATATTTTTTTAGAAAACATGCTATAATAAAAGCAGAAAGGAGTTAGCGAGTTTATATGTATAATGGTCTTGTTTATCCAAGTACTACAACAGTTGGTATTGGCGACCCTACGATTGCAATTGTAGCTCTTGTTTTAGGAATAATAGGTGCATTCTTAGTTTATTTCTTATTCTTGGATCCAAAAAAAGAAGATGGTTATAATGGCTTTACAAAAAAACTATATAATTTCTTATCATTTAAAACAATGACTTTAGAATTCTTTATAAAGATTATTTATCTATTCTTTGCCATTTTTGTAACTATTTCATCATTTGGATTAATATCTCAAAATTTCCTATTATTCTTAGTAACACTAGTTGTAGGAAATATAGTTGTAAGACTAGTTTCAGAAGGTGCTATACTATTCTTAATGATGTATAAAAGAATCAATGAAATAAATGAATCTTTAAAGCCAAAGAAGAAAAATTCTGAGGAAGAAAAATAAACAAATTGCTTTGTTTATTTTTTTTATACTTTAATAATTTTTTTTAATGGTGCTGGTTCTATTGAAATAACATAATCGCCATATATTTTAGCATCAATAAGTTCTTCTGCATCATAATTCTCTACTAGATTAACACTTACTATTTTATTACCAACAAGTATATATCCATCTGGTGCATAAAAGTCAATAACTGTATCTATTTGATAAATAGCTTTTCCATCTGTACTAAGTGTATATCCTCTTGGCAAATTGCCATCATCAACAGTAAGTTTATAACAAATATTATTAGGCCCCATTGTATAACCCCCAGGAGGTTCTAAAACAGTAACACCATCTACAACTTCTTCGACAGGTTTAGCTAATAACAAATTTATATTATCTACCCTTATAGTAACCTCATCGTCATGTTTTGAATCCTCATAAGCAAATTGTTGTTCACTAACAATTTTTTTATTAATACCACAACTAGTTAACATCGCAGATACACCTAATAATAACACGGTTAATCCTTTTAATGCATATTTACGTCTTTTAGAAGTATTTAAATCCGCCTCTTTTGTGCTAACTACTTTTTCCATAAATCACTCACCCAATTAATATTAACTATGCATTACTATTCATCAATACGATCGTATAAAATACCATAATTATTAACTTTAATATCACCTTTAATTACTTCTTCTTCCCATTTATATTCTTTTAAAGACAACATATCTTTAATCTTCTCTGAGGCATCAATCATAAATGGTTTAATAAGATTAGCAATATTAGCCATCATATATACACAAGTATAAGTAATATTATTAAACTCCGTTAAATCTTCATTTTTAACTTTTACCCACGGTTCATTAGAATCATAATACTTATTAGCGTTAGAAATATATTCTAATATTTGTGAAATAGCATTTCTAAATTCTCCCTTTTCAATAGCTTCTCCAACACTCTTATAAGCTGCTTTAGTAGCTTTTTTAACGTCTTTGTCTATTTCCCCTTCAGTAATAACTCCATCAAACTTTTTATTAATAAATCCTAAATTTCTATTAACGAAATTACCTAATTGACCTACTAAATATTTATTATGGCATTGTACTAATTCTTCAATAGAGCAATTAGTATCATGAGTTTCTGGACCAAAATAAGTAAAATAAAATCTTAAAGTATCCTTAGGGAATCTCTCTAATAATTCATTTACCGTAAAGAAATTACCTTTACTCTTACTCATCTTTTGATCATTTAAATTAACATAAGCAGATGAAACTATATAATCAGGTAAACGATAATTATACTCTAATCCAGATACTAAAGCTGGGAATATTGTCGTATGAAAAGGTATATTATCCTTACCATGTACATAGTAAGTTCTTAAATTCTTATTATCATTAGATAAGAACTTATCAAAATCTAATCCACGTTCATCAGCTACTTTTTGTCCAGCTGATAAATACCCCATTACAGCTTCTATCCATACATAAATTCTTTTATCTTCAAATCCTTCTACTGGAACTGGTATTCCCCAATCCAATTGTCTAGTAGCTGCTCTATCTCTAAGTCCTGTATCTATATATTTTTGCGCTTCACCAATAGCATTTTTTCTCCATAAGCTACTATTATTCTTTATTAAATCTTGTAAAACACTTTCAAAAGCAGTTAATTTAAAATATAAATGCTTATTATCTTTTGTTACAGTTTCAGAACCACATATTTTACAATGTTTATCTAATACCTCTTCACTATCTAAAGAAGTTAAACACTCCTCACATTGATCTCCTGTACTTACTCCACCACAATTTGGGCATTTCCCAACAATTTCTCTATCTGATAAAAATTTATTACATTTTTCACAAAATACAGCTGGTTCCATTTTTTCATAAATCCAACCATTCTCTTTTAATCTTAAGAATTGTTTTTGAACATAATTGCTATGATAATCTGTCATAGTATTTGTATATAAATCATACTCAAATCCTAAATTATTAAATGATTTAACAAATTCTTCATGATAATAATTTGCTATCTTTTCAGGAGTAGTATTTTCTTTTCTTGCTCTTTCAGTAATTGGTGTACCATGACAGTCAGATCCTGATACATAAATTACATTATCTCCCTTTCCTCTATAATATTTAGCTAAAATATCCCCAGGAAGCAAAGCAGCTAAATGACCAACATGTAAAAAATAGTTGGAATAAGGCCATGCTCCTCCTATAAAAATATCTTTACTCATAAAAATCATCCTTCCTTTACAACGAGTTCCAAAAAAGAAAAAGCAATCCATCCCAAAGGACGAATTGCTCGTGGTACCACCTTAATTACTTCTTAATATCTTAATGCGATAAACATTATATCTTACTACTACTTCAGATATAAAACTCCCAAGCCATGTTCAAATACTCTTCACTAAGAAAGGCTTTCACCCGCTGACCTCTCATCTCTAATAGCTACTAACTATTTTACTCTCTTGTTCCTCGTTTTTCTAATAACAATTAAACTACAAAATCATCTGTTTGTCAAAGCTTTTTATTTTATCTCTATTATCTCTAAATCATCAGGTACAATTACATTATTACTAAAGTAATCTTTAGCTTCCTTAGTATACAATTCTTTTCTATCTTTATGGGATTCCTCTGTATGATATAGTATTAAATTCTTAATATTTAAAGGTTCCATCTTTTCACAAACCGATTTAACTGTTGAATGATGTTCTTTAACTATCCTAGGTATACCTTCTTCACTATCTAAACAAAAAGCTTCATGCATTACATAATCTGCATTTTCTATTCTCTTATATTGGCTTTCATCACATATCTCATCCCCTAAAAAGACTAACCTTTTACCACTACTTAATATAGTTTCAAAACCATAAAGCTCTTCCCCTTTGGCATGTGTATCAAAGAAAGTATAATCTAAGCCATTTATATTATGAATATCCCCATCTTTTAAAACAACATATTCAATTACTTTATCTAAAGCATCTAATAGTTCAATAGGTAATACCAATTTAGATATTCCTATAATTGCTTTATAAACATATTCACTACAATAAATAGATACTTTTTCTTTGTATCTACCAGTTATTACCATGCCAGATATCTTTCTATATAACCAAATCAAACCAAATATATGATCTGTATGAGCATGAGAAATAAATATATGACTTAGTTTACCGATATCTACATTTAGAATTTTTAATCTTTTTTCGATTTCTATGCTTCCCCCAGCATCTACAAGAAAATCACCCATTTCATTTTGAAGAACAAAACAAGTATTATATAACTCTATTGCCTTACCACAACCTGTACCTAACATTAATACTCTCTCCATACTTACACCTACTTTTCTTCTTGCATATACTTAATTACTTTATCAAGTATTTCTTGATTATACGGATCCCCAACTCTTATATTAACAACATATGGCCAATCGGCATCTTTCCAAGTTAAATCAAACATTTCAATATCTTTATCGTACCTAGGAAAAGCATGATAATGAACAATACGATCTTTCATCATAACCGCCATATAATTAAAACTTAGAGCCCCAAACTTGTCTGTACATAAATCTTCATACCACTTTATTACCTTAGGATACTCTAAAGCTTCTTCCTCTGTCATTTCTCCTATAGAAGGACACTCTCTTTTTAAAGCAATAATTGCCGCTCCTATGGTAACTTGTTTAGCTCTAATACAAACTATCCAATGTTCAAATTCTTTAATAGTATTAATATCTGGTTTAAACTTACTTAAAAATTCTAAATTACTCATAACTATTCACCTTCTAAATAATTATAACACGTATAATACTGACTAGTAAATTGATGAAGTTGCTAATCATTGATTTATTAGTATAATAATTTTTACTTATTTTATAAAATAAGTAAAAATTGTACGATTGAGT
>CAMZCT010000006.1 GCA_947305065.1 uncultured Mycoplasmatota bacterium
GGTAGCAGGAGTTGAACCCACATCAGCGGTTTTGGAGACCGTTATTCTACCATTGAACTATACCTCTAAATCCAAAGAACAAATTAATTATACCATAAAACCAGTATAATTCAACTTTTTTATATTATACTAATTAAGTGTGGTGAGATAATGAAAATAGGATTAGACTTAGATGATACACTTATTAACACTAAGGAAAAATATAAATATACTAGAAAGACTATTATAATAAATACCCAAATAAAGATTATACGAAAGAAACTCCCTATAATATTAACTTCTTTGGTTTTGATTACATAGAAAGATTTTGGAGTTTATATCGAGAAGATTTGTTCTACGCTAGCTTTAAAAAAGATTTTTCCAAAAATTGTTAACAAATTACAAAAAGAAGGACATTATATAGGTTTAATAACATCTAGACCTAGTGAAAGATACTATAACTTAGAACCACGTTTAAAAGAAATGTTAGCTAAGGAGAATATGTTTCTAGACGAAATCATAGCTAATGTTAAAAACAAGGCTGATTTTATAAAAAATAGTGATTATGACTTATTAATCGACGATAGCATTGTTCATATTGAGAACGTCTTAAAAATAGGTAAAAAAGCCATATTATTCAACGAGTATAACTCTGATAATATTAAACACACTACTTCTTAGAAAGAATTATACGAAATAATAAAGGAATACTTGTAAGTATTCCTTTTTATTAAGCTACTTTCTTTGTTCTTACCCAGCCATAGAATCCATTATTATAGATTTTTCATAAGCGAATGTAATCAAATAAGTATATATTTTTGTTACTTTATCCATTATAGTTCTATATTCTAAAATAGATATTTCCCTATTATTTACTTCTCTGTTTAATGCACTACGTATTCTACTTAATTCACTTTGTAAGTCATCTTTAGTTTTAGTAACTTTTACATAATTTGTATCAGCAATTCTTTCTCTCTTAAATGGCGATAACACATCACCAAGCCTTACTTCTATATAAGATAAATCCTCTTCTGTTAATTTTTCAAACAATAACTTTTCTAATCTATAAATATTTTCTCTTAAAACAGTATTAGAAGATTCAATAGCACTTATCATCAAATCTAAATTTTTAATATTAGCTTCAGTTCTAAAAGTGGCTTTTCCATTTTTAATCTTATCCTCTAATTTTTTTCTTTTATCTCTTATTCTAGAAACAGATTCTAAATATCTTTTCATATTAGCTTGCATGAAATCAAAACCAGCTATTATCTTTTCAACAATGTTTTCATCTTTAGAACTAATTTCATCTATCCTAATATTTTTAACATTTTGCAATCTTTTACTAGCTTTTCTACTATAACCTTCTCTTTCTTCATGAGACATAGTATCTGTTGGATTATCTAAAGAATCAAATATTAATTGGTGATTATATAATGTATCTCTTAATCCATTAAACATAAATGCCGTAGAAATTTTACCAGTCTTTTTATAAATATCATTATCCCATGCTATATCAAAGTAATAATTACCACTTTCCATAGGAATTTTAACAATTTCATAATCTTCACTTGGTATTTTAAATGTACCTAATGATGTAGTATTAAACTTAACTCTAGGTAAAACATTGATATCATATGATTCTATTCCAGCTACTCTAAGCAAAAATTGAAAATACTTAGCAATAGTAGGAACACTTGCTACTCTATATTTAAATACATTTACTATACCTTCATTAAGATCCTTTTCTCTTTTATCTTGAATTCTAATATTTTTTAATATCCATGTGTAGATAACAAATATTTTCATTTCTACTGTATCACTTGGTTTTGTTATTGTATCAACAATAGATCTAGCATAGTTATATGCTACTTCCATTTCTCCAGAAGAATAACTCAAATCTACTTGATTAACAAAGCCAATTTTTTCATGCCAATCATAATTATTTGCCTCTGCACCAAAACCTTTAATATCTTCATTAGCATCTATATAATATAACGCATCTAACTCTACTGTTCTCTTTTTGTCCATTTTACCTAAGTTTTCAACTAGATCATCTTCTTTATGATAACTAACATTATCATAGAACTCTATCTTATCTAGTTGATTAATAAATGGACTGCCCTTTTCTAAACCAACTACTTCAACTAAATTCTCATTAGAAATAATCGAAATATTTTTCAAATTAGAAAATCTAGTTAAATCTATCTTAGTTAATTTTGGTTGGCCCTTAATAACTAATGTAGTTAACTTAGGACAATTTCTAGCTATATAAGCAAAATTTCTATCATCTGTACCTGGGAATCCATCAATTACCAAAGTATGTAGATTTCTAAAATACTGTAGATACATTACATCTACACTATTATGATTAAGATTAACATATTCAATATTATCTAATTCATCTTGATTTACACCTCTGGATTCATCAGTAATACTAGGTATTCTCTTCTTAAGATAATCCAAAGTAATTCTAGGTAAATAAACAAATAATGATGCCATAGCTACACTCTCCTATGCTAATATAGAATATTATATCATGATTTTAATATAATATAAATTATTTTTTTTCTATTTTCGCATATAAGTCATATTCTGATCCTCCATATATTAAAACATCAATATACTCATTAATTACAATACTAGGATCATAGTCAACATATATAACTCCGTCTTCAGATGGAACATCCATATAACTTCTTCCAACAAAGTATTTACCGTCTTCTGTCATACTCTCTATTATAACTGTGTATTTATTTCCAATCTTCTCTTGCATCTTTTCTTTTGAAATACCCTGTTGTAATAACATTATTCTATTTCTTCTATCCTCTTTAATATCTTCATCAATTTGTTCTTTTATTTTACTAGCTGCTGTACCTTCTTCACATGAATAAGCAAAAGCCCCTAATCTATCAAACTTATATTCTTTAACAAAATCATATAATTCTTCAAACTCTTCTTCTTTTTCCGTAGGAAACCCAACTATCAAAGTAGTTCTAACTATCACCCCTGGTATTTCTTTTCTTATTTTATCTACGATTTTTCTTATACTCTTTCCATCACTCTTACGATTCATTAATTTTAAAACTCTATCATTAATATGTTGAATAGGTATATCAAAATATTTACAAATCTTCTTATTATTTTTAACAGTTTCTATTAACTCATCCGTAATAGTTTCAGGGTAAGAATATAAAAACCTAATCCATTTAATTCCTTCTATTTTAGAAATATCTTCTAACAGTTCTGCTAATCTTGGTTTTCCATACAAATCAACACCGTACTTCGTAGTATCCTGAGCAATTACAACTAATTCTGAAATACCTTTATCAGCCAATTCTTTTGCTTCTAACAATATATCATCATAATCTCTAGATACATATTTTCCTTGTATATACGGAATTGCACAAAAAGTACAATAATTACTACATCCCTCAGCAATTTTTAAATAAGCCATATTATCTCCAGTAGATAAAACCCTATTATGAAAATCAAGTTGATCTTTTGTATTTCTTTGATTAACCAAAATATCAATTTGTTCCCACAATTTATCATAGTCCCTAATAGGTATAAACAAATCTACTTCCGGCATTTCTTTTTCTAAATCTTCAATATATCTTTCTACTAAACAACCCGTAACAATTAGATATTTACAATTATCTTTTTTATAATCACTCATTTCCAGTATTGTATCTATACCTTCACTTTTAGCACTATCTATAAAACCACAAGTATTAATAATTATTATTTCAGCTTCACTAGCATCATTTACTATTTCATAATTGTGCTTTTTAAACAAACCTATTATCTCTTCAGTTACTACTAGATTCTTAGAACAACCTAAAGATATAAATGCTACTTTCATAATTACATCCCTTTCAAAGCTTCAAATATTATAACATAAATACAAATAAAAACTGAATCTAAGAATTAGATTCAGTTTTATTTGTTAATGTTACTTTCGTTGTCTCTGTTTTATTATTTCTTACATAAGTAATCTTTATAGTATCTCCTGCACTATGTTTATATAATTTGTATCTTAATGTTGCAGTATCTTTAACATTATCATTATCTATTCCGATAATAGTATCTCCTGCTCTTAATCCTGCTTTATCTGCTGGAGAATCTTTAACAACTTCACTTATTCCTACTCCATCAGTTAAATTAGTAGAAGAATTCCTGAAAGCATAAGCATAGTAAGAATTTGCTACATCATACATAGCTACTCCTAAGTAAGGTCTTTCAACAGATTCCCCGTTTATAATTTTATCTGCATATGACGAAGCATCTTCAATAGGAATAGCAAAACCCATACCTTCAACGCCACTGGTAACCAACTTCATATTAGTAATTCCTATTACTTCACCATTACTATTACATAATGGTCCACCTGAATTACCACTATTTATAGCTGCATCAGTTTGTAATACCTGCATTATCCAATCACTAGTTTGACTTCCACCAACACTAACAGATACCTCTCTATCTTTTCCAGATAATACTCCTCTTGTAACTGTCCAAGAATAAACATTACTATCTAGTGGAGCCCCAATAGCAAATACAGTATCACCTACTCTAGCATTAGAACTACTTCCTATATTCGATACTTTCAATTCTTTATTAGTTTTATAAGAAAGAACTGCTATATCTGCAAATTCATCTCCACCTTCATTTTTAACTTCTACCTCATCGCCATTAGTTAAAACAATCTTAATTTGATCACCATTTTCAATTACGTGATGATTAGTTAATATATAATACGTATCATTATTATGTTTATATATGAAACCTGTTCCAGTCGCTAAAGCTCTTCCTTTAGCAAAAGTTTCAACAATAACTACTGAATCATATACTTTATCTACAGCATCAGCCAAGCCATTGTCAACAACTGTTACTTCCTTTTCCGTCTTAGTTACATTAGTAATAGTTTTTCCAGCAAATCCTGGTATATACAAAATAGCTAAATACATACATAATGCTCCAACTAATAAAGCAATTACCATTCCTACTATTAAAACACCTACATTACTATTTTTTCCTTCATTCTTTATTACATTAGCTTCTTTAATTTCCACGTCTATCTAACCTCGCAATCTCTTTATAATTCATAGGAAAACCAATCCTATGTAATATCTTATCTATTCCTATAGTTTTTATCTTTCCATCTAATATATCAATTTCATAAGATAATTCATTCATTAACATAGTAAAATCTTCTTCTCTAAGTAATTTCTTAAGTATGATAATCAAAGAGAACAGATCATCTTTACCATAAATATATTCATCATCTACTTTTGGTATACCTAAAGATGCATGATATGGAGTATCGTTAATCTTCTTCTGCATCCTATGATCATATAATATATCTTCATGAGCACACAAATTACGGCAATTTGCTAATATTGGAAAATAAGTTAACAAATCATCAATATCTACATCATATTCATCAGCAATTTCTTTTTTATCTTCATATTTCAAAATAGTATATAACTCACTAATTAGTCCAAAAGATAGTACTTTTACAACTACCCAAAAAGGAATATATCCATAATTTTCCAAATAGTGAACTGTCGCAGAGTGCTGACCACCATTAATTCTTATTTGTCTTTTAATCTTCTTTAGCAAATCATTAACTTGTCTTGATTTTTCTCCTGATCTATCAAAATTTGAAGGATTCAAATATGTTTTCTCTTTAATACCATACTTCTTAGATATTTGATAAGCAAGAATACTCTTCAAGTTGTTCTCTACTATCAACAAGTTTTTAAAAATAATATTTCTTATTTGTCTATCAAAATTAAATAATGCATATAATTCCCTAAAATCAGTTCCAGGGATATACATTCTATCCTTGGGTGATTTAAGGAAAACATGTCTATATCCACTTATAAAGAAATAATTTTCTCTTAATAATACATCCTTAGTGTAATTATATTCACTTATTGTTAGGCCTTTGCTTTTTAAAATATCGATCTGTTCATCAATCGTTTTAAATGTCTTTATCACACTTACATCACCCTAAACATATACAATTATACCACATCTCCTATTTCATTTAAATAATATATTTTTATTATGTCTGTTATGTTATAATAATGTGAAAAGTAGGTGAAAACATGCCGGCATTAATAACTCACGATATATTTGCTAAAGAAGTCTATAAAAAATTAGATAACAGAATAAAAGACAAGATAAGTAGAGAAAAGATAATATATCAAACCTTTGCACAAAGTCACGATTACCTATTATATTACAAATCATTAAATTTAAGAAAAACTAGAAAAATAAACTTTTTAGGTAAAATTGGTCATAGAAGAAAAACGCAAGCTTATTTTTTAAATATTATTAAAACAATAAAGAAGTATCACTTAGAACAGTATCAGCCAGACGTTGCTTATCTATTCGGATGTATTACTCATTTTGTTTTAGATTCTACGTGTCATCCTTTAATATTCTACAAAACTGGTATATATGACCCTAATAACAAAGAAACACTTAAATATAAAGGCATGCATGCTCTAATGGAAAGAAATATTGATTCCATATATTATAAAAAATACTATAACAAAGATTATAAATCCTGTAATGTTTCTAAAGATATTATTAAAAATCCAAGATTATCAATCGATTTATTAACTCTTATTAATATCGCCTATGAAGAAACATACAATGTTAAAAAAGTTGGATTATATATTAAAAAAGGTATTAAAGATGCTAAACTAGTTTATACACTGTTTATTAATGATAAACATGGTATAAAGAATAAAATCTATTCCTTTATTGATAAAATATCCCATAATAGATATGGTTACTTACAATGCTATACCACAAGTACAGAAGGAGATACTTCATTCTTAAATGAAGAACATAAAGAATGGAACCACCCTTGTACCAAAGAAGAGACCTATACATATTCTTTTGACGATTTATTTCAACAAAGTATAAATAAATGTGTCAAAATAATCAATGCCGTTTATGAAGTATTATATGAAAATAAAGATCTTGAAACTTTATACGATTTAATACCTAACATCTCATATTCTACTGGGCTATGCATAGATAAAGGTAAAAGTAATAGTAATAAAAAAATGCAATTTTTTGAATTTTAAAAGAGAAGTTTTTATTGACAAGTTCAGTTTTTACTTCTCTTTTTTATTAATAATTATTTTTGTAAAAATTCAATAAATTCTTTTCTAACTTTCTCTTTTTCTATTGATAATATTACTTTATCAAACATAATATCATACTTAGAAAGATATTCCATAACAGTAGAATATACCGTTTTAACATCTTCTAAATCATTATCTAAACAGATTACTAAGGTCTTAACCATATTAACCCTTGCACATTCCATAACATTGATTATACTATCTCTAATTTTTTCATAATAAACATGCATTATATAATCAGCTAATATTCCATAAGATCTTGTAATTAACACTTCATTTTTATTTAACTTTTCTCCATCCATAATAGAGATGATTTTCTTACGTAATCTTATACCATTATAATAATAAACATCATGAAGTTTCCTTTCCTTTGAATCAGAAATATCATAAGATGCAGGTATTACTAATGCATCAACAACCATAGAACTAACATTATCATCCCAAATAATTATTTTGTCTTTATACTTATCATCTACAGGTGCCAAAGAAGATACTTCATAACAATTTAGTAGTTTTTTCATAATAAGACAACTCTTTAAATACTGATTTTCTAAGTCAATCGTCTTTTCAGACCATTTCAAAGCAGACTTGTTATCAAACTCTCTTTTCCATAGAGCTTCTTTTTCCTCATAACTATTTAACTTATCAGCCGCTTCTTTATCAATGGATTCTACTAACTTATCCATTAGGTTTTCACTATTCATATTATCACCATACAATTCTAGAAAAAAAGATTTTTAAAAAAATCTCTATTCTGTCACAATCTCTGTACCATTATATCTGTAATTGCCGTCTTCACTCAAAATAAATGTATGTGCAAAGACTAAATTATCGGCGCTCTTCAACTCATAGTAATAAATATTACTATCAGATGAATGAAGATAATAATTATCATGTCCATCATCTGGGTTAACAACATTACTTCTAGTATCTACTAAGTATCCTTTATCATAAATAACAATACTATTCTCATTCTTAATAACTTTTAGTATTTCAAATTTACTACTTAAACTACCTGTAATAGCATTACTATTAACTGCATTTCCACAATTATATACATTATCAATTAGTATACAAGTTTTAGTAGCTTTAGGATTAAATGGACCTGATACATCTATTACATCATTATTAAATAATTTATTATATGTTGAAACCATTAATTCAACTGGTATTTTATTAATAGTACATACAGATCCATAACTACTAGTACCTTCGCTTGAAACAATAACGTCTAATCCAAAGTTATTACTACAAGTTAAAGCCCCAAAATACACAGGTTGTAATGCTTCAATTTCAGATAAAGCATTATTAACTATGTACTCATATGTAACTCTTAACTTATCCTCATTACTAAAAGAATCTAACTTAACTCCAAAAGAATTATAAAACACAGTATCTTTAGATAAATAACTATATAATTGAATTATTTGTTCTGTATAATCAGGATTTCTAGTAATATCTTCCACAGTAGGTTTTTCTACTACTTCCTGTTCTTCTACTTTTCTATCAAATAACTTTATTCCCAATGTTTTAGAAGTTCCAAATGCTCCACCAGCAATACCTATAACAAAAAACAACAGGAAAAAGAATATATACTTTCTTTTACTAGCTACTTTTTTTATAACTGATCTTTCCATTAAAAATCACTCCAGTATCTTAATTAATTATAAAAAAATATTAAAAATATATCAATAGTATTAACTACTTATTTGTTTAAAAACAAATATTTTACATTAAATAAAAGAAAGAAAAAAGCTATTAATAAAAAGATTATATAATAGCTATTTCATTACTAATAAGTGAAGAGACTCTTTTAATGCTTGATATCTATACGTATTATTTAATTCTTCATCTTTTAACTGACTAAAAGCCACCTTAGTTCCTTGTAAAATAAACACTGAATAAAAATAAGGTTTAGTTAATTCACCTATAATATTTTCGGCTATAGTACCATTACTTTCTCCAAAATTTTGATAAAATGAACCATCTGGTAACATAATTGTCACACAACATCTATATACAGCATCCCTATTTTTTATATCTTTAAGTTCTCTAAGTAGTTTTAAAACACATTGATATTCAGGTAATAGAGGATTTAAAGCCAACTCATCTTCACCATATCTTGAAGTAAATACTCCTGGTTTATTATCTAGCGATTTAACAAACAACCCGGCATCATCTGTTATTATTGGAATATCGATATTATTATCTTTACAAAAAGAATGTATTGCCTTCGCTTTAATTAATGAATTTTCTTCTATAGTCGAACCATCTTCTATAATATCTCCTCTATTCCAACCTATATCATCTACCTTAAAACTTGAAGTTCTAAACCAAGCTGATTAATTATATTCTGTAAATCATTCTTTTTTCTATCGCTAGTTGTTCCAAAAATCACTTCCAAAAAAGCTCCTCCAAATTCTATTGTTTTTTTACTAACGGACTATATTCATTTAAATCATTCCATATTAGTTCCTTTTGACTATCAAGCCTTTCCAAGCAGTTTAAGGGCAAGTACTCATTAATCGTTTTATCACATATTCTTAAATAAGAAATACCTATTGGACTAACTTTATTAAATAAATAAAATTCATTTTCGTTTTTAATTTCCCATTTTCTATTTCTTAAATTAAATCTCAAGACTTCTAAATCATATACACTTACATCTTTATATAATAAATCTATCCATTCTAAAACACTATAAAAATAATCAGTAAAATATATTCCTTTAATACTATCTCCAACAGACCTGCTTCTCTCTCCACATAAAGGTTTTAATCCATACTGACATATAGATTTCATAGCATTAACATTTGTTACATGATAAGCATAATGGTCTTTTCTCCAAATAAAACTATCTAATATAACCATCCAAATTCCCCCCTAAAATAAATATGTATATTACCTCCAAATAAGAAATCTATTGTTCTTTTTTTCTTTTTAAAGTTAAAACATGCCAATTATTTTGGTCATGGCCACCTTCAGTATGATATTTTTCTATATCAAACAAATTCCTTCTAAGAATATCAATATCAGATTTACTATAATAAGCATAGAATCTTTTCTCTTTAGTTTGTTTATCTTTTAAAATCTTGAAGTTTAAGTGCTAACTCTCCACATCCACTTCCGAATACAATAATTTTTCTTTTTTTATCATATAATAATTGCTCTTGCACATAATTAAACAATCTTTCCCTTTTTTCTGTTTCTGGATCAACTTTACTATTCTCTATATATTCAATATGCTCCACCAGAATTATACATATTAATAGTCTTTCTATTATATTCACTCATATCAATTACATATCTTCATTTTATTTATGTATTCTCTTTGTGTTTTTATAAATATTTCTTTATTTTTTAATAACTCCCTAATATCTACTAAAAACTGTTCATAAACAGAATCTTTAAAATAAAACTTAGCATACCCATCTATACCAAATTTTTTATTTAAAGCTTCATATGCCCTTTCAAATAATTCTTCATCAGATGCCACAGGATCTTTCTTTTTTCCATATAAATACGATCTTTTTAAACATTGTTCAACAGAAGAATTGCGAGATGCAGAAGATAATATCTTTCCATAAATATTCCTTGGCTCATCTTTATTATTAGCTCTTTGATCTTCAATAGCTTCCTTCATAGTTATTCTTTCTTCTTCTGAAAAAAAATCCTTAATAAATTTATCTTCATACATGATTTCTGCACTTGTTAATTCATGACCAACTTCAACATTATTCTTTCTTATATCATGATAACTAATAACAGTAAATAATATATTATCATCAACTTCTAATTTGTTTTCCTTAACAATATGTTTGCTTCTTTCTAAAACATATTTAACTCTATCTCTTCCATCACCAATATAATTATCATCATAAAAAGGCATTATTTCCTTTTCAATATAATTTTTCAATTTTTTATTAACACTCATAAATAAACTCCTCTTTTTTATAAACAATCTTATAATTTTTTAGATTATTTTTTTGATTTACAACTCCATTGGAATTATCCATAGGCCGAGTAATCTTTTTACCATCAAGTTTTTCATAATTATTAAATTCACTTGGCAATATTCTTATCATATTTAACAACTCCTAAATAGATTATATCACATGTATTAAAAAGACATAGCGACTTTTAAAGTACTATTATTATTCTATCTACATAAAAAAAGTCCGCGAATACGGACTTTTGAAACATTGAAATAAGTATTTTCTATCTCTTACTAAATTAGCTTTCCTTTATTTATGCGGGTTTACGGGCATTTTGTAGCCTACCTGTAGCCTGCATAACAAGTCACATACGTGCTTAGTAGTATCTTAGTAATTTTCTTCCTACGTTATATTACTTCATATTTTCCTTAATCACTTTACCTAAATCTTCATATCTTCCGGCGTAAGAATGATTAGCACCTTCAATTATTTGAATATTACAATCATTTATATTATTAGTTAAATACTCTATAACTATTTCAATTGGCTGTGTTAAAACACATTCATCCACATCTCCAAATATTATTAATGTAGGGATATCTATACTATTAAGAATTTCACTTTTTCCATTCGCACCATCAACATATCTAATAAAATCATTTTCCCCACCAGGTAAAAAGTCATAATAATATGTTCCTGCTGCAATTTTTCCATTTGCCATAACAGAAAAATCTATTAAATCACTCTCTTTGCCTTCTTGTACTAACCTTGTCGAATCATTTTTTGCCTTATCATATTCTTCTTTACTTAAAAACTTTTTTCCTTCCGATGGAACGTCGCAAGGTGCAAGCAAAACTATTTTTTTAATATTGTCACTTTTTTTATGATTATAGTAATATAAAACTTTATTACAACCATAACTATGACCTTCTAGAATTATCTCATTGTATCCTTTATTTTTTACCCAATTTACTATTCCATCTATATCTAGTATACAATCTTTAAATCTTTCTAGACTTCCGCCAATAATAGTAAAATCATCACCTTTAAGTAATTCTGTTATATAATCTCTACCTCTATTGTTAAATGTTAAAAATGCATAATTATTATCTGTATATGATTTTGCAATTGTATCTAAAAACCTATTTTCATAAAAATTACCATTCAGCCCATGAACATGAATAACTATCTTATTAGTGTCATTATTAGGACTATATAAAATGCCCGGTTGTTCTATATTATCAATTGAATTGATTCTAACTAACTCTTGTTTCATTACATCTCCACCAATATAATTATATCACACAATTTATATTTTGTTCACCTAGCTTGTTCTACTAGCATAAGATATATAAAGGTTTTGCGGAGACTTTGTAGCCTACTTGTAACCTACGACCTCTAAAAAGCGCATATTTTCTATATTTAGACATCAAAAAAAGTCCGCGAATACGGACTTTTTGAAACATTGAAATAAGTAATTTCTATCTCTTACTAAATTGTGGTGCTCTACGAGCTTTCTTAAGACCTGGTTTTTTACGTTCTTTAGTTCTAGAATCTCTAGTAACTAGACCTCTAGTTTTAAGAACCTTTCTATATGCATCTTCTCTTGATTGATCAGCATCTGCATCAAATGCAAGTAATGCTCTTGTTATACCTAAACGAATAGCTCCAGTTTGACCAGAGAATCCGCCACCTCTAACAGTAACATCAATATCAAATTTATCAGCGTTACCAGTTGCTTCTAAAGGTTGTTTTAAATCCATTACTAATACTGCAAAAGGCATATAATCATTAACATCTTTTCCATTAACTGTTATTTTACCTTTACCAGCAGTCATTCTAACTTGAGCTACAGAACGTTTTCTTCTACCTGTAGCAGTCCAAACATCTTTTTTTGCCATAGTTTAAAACCTCCTTAGTCTACCTTTAATTCGATTGGTTTTTGAGCTTGTTGATTATGTTCAGGACCAGCATATACAAATAATTTTCTATACATTTGAGCTCCTAAACTATTCTTTGGTAACATACCTTTAACTGCTCTTTCAATCATCTCTTCTGGATATTTTTCAATCATAGTTTTTGCATTTCTTTCTCTTAATCCACCAACATAACCGCTATGATTATAATACATCTTGTCATTTAACTTATTACCAGTTAAATTTACTTTTTCAGCATTAATTACGATTACATAGTCTCCACAATCAACATGAGGTGTATAAGTTGTCTTATGTTTACCTTTTAGTATTGTAGCAACTTTTGTTGCTAATCTACCTAGAGTAACACCTTCAGCGTCGATTACATACCACTTACGATCAACGTTTTCTTTTTTCTCCATGAATGTCTTCATAAAAATTCCCTTTCACTAATCTTATCTGCTTCGCTTTCCCAGGGCTAACAAACTCGAATAAATAAAATGTACCGATTAAAATTATATGAGAAACACCAAGATTTGTCAAATAAAATCTTATGTTTTTAGTAATATTTATCCATATTTAACTAATATTCTATCTTTTCTAGGTATAATCCACTAGCAGGTGCTGTATAACCAGGGTTAATTTTCTTATTTTCTAGCATTTCCTTAACCTTTGATATGTTATCTTTTCCTCTACCAACTTCTATCATCATACCCACTAGATTTCTTACCATATATCTATAAAAACTTTTTCCAATAAATCTTATTTCTAATAAATCATCTTTTTTATCAAAATTAATATCATATATTATACAATCATAATTATCTCTTTCTCCTGATACAAAATTAGTAAAATCATGAACCCCTATATATAACTTAGCTACTTCTTTCATTTTTTCTATATCTAACTTATATTTACTTTGATAAACATAGTCGCTTAACAAAGGATTATATTCTCCAAGATTTATTTTGTATAAATACTGTTTTTTAACAACATTAAATCTCGCGTGAAACGATTCGTCCACTTCAATAACTTCTTTAACATAAATATATGGTTCTACAAGAGAATTTAAAGCTTTTTTTAATCCCTCTTTTGTTAAAGAAACATCAAGTTTAAAAGACACACATTGATCTAATGCATGTACCCCTCTATCTGTTCTTCCAGCACCTTTAACTACTACCTTCTTTTTATTAATAATAGTTAAAGCCTCTTCAATAACCTTTTGAACACTTATCTTTTTATTAAGCCTTTGAAATCCGTAAAACTTACTTCCGTCATAAGCTATTCTAATTAAATAATACATCTATCTCACCTTAACAATATAAAACACATAAGTAATTATAAAAAACAGTAAAAATATATAATCAAATACATTTAATCTACTTCTATATTTATACCTACTAATATATTTATCATTATACAATAGATATCTCATATTATCATTATCGTGTTTAACTTTATTAACACTATCTTTAATATTAACTTTTAAATACTTAATGAATAAATAAACCCTATTTAAAAAGCTAATAAAAGTTCTATCATTACCTTTTATTGAATATAATTCTTGTTTCTCATTATTTAATACAACAAAATTAACAAAAAACATATAAATTTTATTAAAGAAGTTAGCTACCTTTTTTATATTACTAAAACCAAATATAATTCCTAACCCCTTTGTAAAATCCTTTTTAGTAGTTGTAAATAATATTAAGTAAAAGTATAACAAGCAAGCAATTACTTTAAAAATAACAACATTTATATAAATAATCTCCATATTCTTTGAAAACAAAAATATATAAATAAAAATCAAAAAATATTTATAATTCCATATTACTGTTAAATATTTTAATAAGCTAATATTACTTAATAACATTAAAACAAATATCCATATCATATCTAAGAAAAACAACGTAACATTAAACTTAAAAAAACATGATATCACAAACAAGATAAACGATATGAATTTTATAACTGGATTCAAATTATGGAGAATTGATTCTTCATAATTATATGAAACCATATATTTATCCAACATTTCTATATAACTCCTTTATTAATTCTTTTATATCTGTACATTTCTTTATGTCATAACCTTTTGATTCTACATATTTAGTAAACTCAATTATCTTTGGAATATCAGTATATCTATATAAGTTACTATTATAGAATATATCCCTTCCCTCACTAAGCACTAACTTACTTTTGTAGATAACATGAACATTATCTACTATATCAAATAAAAATTGAACGTTATTGGTTATTAATATAACAGTTTTATTATATTTATTCTTTAACCTTAAAAACAATTTTCTAAAATATTCTCTATCTCTAAAAGATAAACCCCTATCAAAATTATCAAGAATAATTACTTCTGGATTATAACTAATAATTGTAGCCAATTCTACTTTTTTCTTTTCTACCTTAGATAACTCGTTAGGATCTTTATCTAAATATGTTTCATCTAACCCTACTATTTTTAATGATTGAACTACATGTTTAACTACATTCTCAGTTTTATAATTATAATTTTTCATAGTTGTACTTACTTCTTTCAAAACACTAGGTTCTAAAAACAATTTACTATAATCATTATAAACAAAACCTATTTTTCTTCTTAAAACATTTATATTATCTACATGACTACTTCTCTTAATAACTACTTTACCTAGTCTTATTTCCCCACTACTTGGTCTTTTTAAAACTAATAATAATTTGCCAATTATACCTAATTTATCCCCTACGAAACCAACAATACTTCCTTCATCAATAACTAGATTAATATCGTCTAAATATCTTTTTTCTCTTGCTGATTTCTTGTTTTCTATATAAGTAAGTTTATTAAATATTATTTCCATAAGCGCTTCACCAAATCTTCTTTATTTAAATAAGTTCTATTAATTAAACCATATAATTTAAGTTGAATAGACAAATCTAAATAGAAAGGTAAATCAAGACCCATTCTTTTTAATATTTTCTCTTCCTTTAATACATCTAAAGTTTTTCCATCAATTGCGTTAATTTTATTATATAGAACTAAAGTATAGTCAGTATATAAAGTATCTTCTATATTCGAAGTAACATTAATTAATTTAATATTTTTATAATTTAAATAATTGAGTAATAGTATTTTTGTTCTCTCATTTAAAAAAATCAAAAGATCATCCAAAGCTATATATTCTGGAAAATATATAGCATAAGACAATATTTTAACCAACGTTTTATCATTAGTAGATAGTATTTCTATTGGTTTATTAAAAATCTTCTTAATGCCAAAGAATTCATCTAATTCTTCAATTCTATTTTTAATCTCTTTGGGGTTTATACCAAGATTTTCTAAAGAAAACCTTAATTCATCTTTAACTAATTCATTAAAAAATTCGTTTGTATCATAAACAACTGCTATTTTACTTCTTAATTCTTCAAAATTATTTTCGTTAACTTCTACATCAGATATAAGAACACTTCCATCATATGATAATTCTCCGTTTAATATACGAAGTAACGTCGTCTTCCCACTACCCGAGGGACCAATAATACTTAGAGTCTTATCTTTTCTTAAAGTAAAGTTTAAACTAGAAAATACCCCTGTGTCAAAATAAGAATAACCTAGTTCGCTAATACGAATATTGCTCATATTATCGCCCCACTTGGGTACTTATTATACCTAAAAAAAAAAAAAAGAAAAGACTTATTTGTACTTTTCTATTAATATTACTTTATTTTCTTTTAAACTAGCAGGTACATCTATAATTCTCTGATTAGATGAACCTCTAAATTTAACTTCAAAACTTTTTAATTTATCTATAAATGGACCATCTACTAACACATCAATCTGTTTTAATGCCTCAATATATTTATGATCTTTTTCACTAAGTTTTATTAGTTCTTCATAAGTATAACCAGTATATACCCAAACGTTCATTTTACAATTATGTACTTCTTTAGCTAACTCTATAAAAGCGTCTAATTGATAGAGAGGATCTCCCCCCGAAAAAGTAACTCCTTGTTGGAATTCCAAATTCCTTATTTTTTCTTTAATTGTATCTATAGGTACTACTGTTCCTCCCTCAAAGTCCCACGTTTCAGGATTTTGACAATTAAAACATTTATGTCCACATCCTTGAAACCATATAACACTTCTGATTCCTTCTCCATCAACTATGCTATCAACCTGGATATCAGGGATAGCTAACCTAACATTCTCTACCTTCATATTTTTTACCTCTTTACCTATAATAATTATATAAAAAAAGTACTGAATTTTCCAGTACTTATACTATTTTTTAAAATATTATTCTATTCTTCTACTGTATCTTTTTTATCTTTTTCAGGATCTATCATTCTTAATATTATTTCCCCATTTTTAGAATACATATACTTTTCTCTTGCATAACGAGCTATATAATCAGGATCTTTTAATTTTGATACTTCTACAATCAAAGATGCTTCTTCTTCTTTTAATTCTTCATATTTAACATTTACTTCTTTTATTTCATCTCTATTTCTAACAACTTGTATCCAATCATTTATAATTGTACTAATAAGAGCAATAACCAAGATAAAACAAGAAAAAATTGGAATCAAATATCTATATCTATTAGAATTCTTTTTTCTTTTTTTCAAGATACATCCCTCCTATTATCACTTCAATTATACCATACCACCTTTTTATTTATTTATAATTACTGCCTTATTTAACAAAAATTTACATATAAAAACTCAAGATTATCTTGAGTTTCTTTTATATTATTATTTAGATGATAAAGTATATGATACCCCATCTAATTTATAAACTTTTTTAAGATCGACAGTAATTTGTAAACAACATCTATAATGACAACCACCTGACCATTCAGAACAATTTGAGATTACTCCCATTTCCTCATAAACGTCACTTTTTAATAATTCAGATAATTCTTTTCCTTTTGTGCTTTGATTATATGTTTTACCAATAGTTATTAAATCATTACATACATCATAATCGTAATATGCATATTTGAGCATATCCAATCCTGGACATATTAGCCCAACACGACCAGTAACAACCCCTTTTTCTGACCATAGATATTCATACTCTGACGTAGTTGAAGTAATAGCTCTTACAGCATTTATAACTTCGCTAAACAACTTAGTTGCTGAATCTTCTTCAGCTGACACACTTACTAGCGATGCTACTTTTCCTTTAAACACTTCATAATCTCCCTCTAGCATATGTTTAATTGGTGTTGTTAAAGTTAAGACATTTCTAAACTTGTTATCTCCTGCTTTAAGATATTCAATTCCATAACTAATACCTTTAGTTTCTAACATACTCTGTACCAAGCTTTTTACACATCCATTACCAAGTGTATGATATTGTAAACGCTCCTTCTCTAAACTATCTGATGGTGGACCATCAAATTCAAGATTAGCAGTAAAAACATGTGTAATATCATGAGTTGTCATTTGATATTGGTTAATATATCTCTCGAGTTCTGGAAGTGATCTATAAATATACTCCTTACCAGTCTCTTGTGCTTCTATTCTATCACGCTCATTATCCTGTAATCTATCATTCCTTTTCGACATAGATTGCATAATTTCTCTAGCAAAGAAATTGTAAGATCTTCCTGATCCGGGTAGTATAGCTCTTTGTAATATTTCTTTTGGCAAATCAAACCAATTACCTAACCTTGAAACTAACACTGGAACCTTATTATAATACCCAACTTCCTCGTTTTCTAATTGTGCTATTTCGTGAAATAGAGTAGTTATGAACCCACTTATTTCTGTTGCAAGCGTTTCACTAAACTCAGGTTTATTAGATGCTTGTAGTGCGCTTTTTTCTTTAATCAATTTTTTTAGTTCTTCATGTGCTTCGTAAATACTTATTACAGTAGCACCCGTACTATTTTTATTTATTACTTTTTCCATAATAAACTCCCCTCATTTGAATAATACTATTTTATTATTTAATAGTTCTATTTGTCAAATATAACTATAATTATTTTATTACAATAAAAAAATCGGGTTCATACCCGACCTTTAATCTTATAATTCTATTTTTACTAGTTCTTCACCAGTTTTTTTCATCTCTTCATAAGCACCAAAGATTGCATCTTCAAACATCTTACGTGTTTCTTGATTTACAGGATGAGCTATATCATCATATACGCCCTCACTAATTTTTCTACTAGGCATTGCGATAAACATCTTATCGTCACCTTGAATTAGTCTGATTCCTGTAATAACAAAAGCTTCATCCAACGTAACAGTTGCAATAGCTTTCATACGAGAATCTTCTTTTTCTTTATTACGAAGTACAACTTTTGTAATTTTCATAATAACACTCCCTTCAAGTTTATCAACTAATATAATTTTAGAACAAAAAATCAATAAAAGCAATAAATTTTTATGATATTGTATTAGCAATATCAATAAAAGCTTCTATAGGAACTTGCTCAGCTCTATCAGTTACTGATAAATCGTACTTTAACAGTATTTTTTTTAATACATTTGTATCATAATTATGTAGGTTATTTTTTATGTTTTTTCTTTTCATAAAGAAGGCATCTTTAACTAGTTTATTAAATACATCTTTATTCTTTATTTCCTCCTGTTTATTATTTCTAATAAGCTTTATTACCGCACTATCAACATTAGGAACAGGATCAAAATCTTTTCTATTAACTATAAACAACATTTCTATATCAAAATAAGAATTTAAATAAACCGTAATTGATCCATAATCTCTTGTCCCCGGATTAGCACTAAACCTATAAGCTACTTCTTTTTGAACCATTAAAGCCATTTCTTTTACTTCAATATTATCCTTTATTATCTTTTCTACTATAGGTGTAGTTATATAATATGGTAAATTAGCAATTATATACAAATTGTTATACTTTATATCCTTTATATCTTCTTTAATATTTGAATCTAAAAAATTCTTATATATAATTCTTGTCTTATCATCTTCAAAACTATCTAAATATTTTTTTAAATCCGTATCAATTTCATAACATAATAAATTACAATTATACAATTTCAAGTATTTAGTTAAATCTCCCTGTCCAGGACCTATTTCAATTACCAAATCATCTTCTTTAACATCAATACTATCGATAATACTAATTAACACTTTTTTATTCTTTAGAAAATTTTGCCCAAATTTCTTCTTATGTTTATAATCACCCATATTACCAACCACTTCTTAATACACTATATGACACACTTTTTCTTCCTATATTCCTATAAGCTTCCGCTTCCGTAGCTACCAATAAGTCTAAATTATTTCCTCTTACTCCACGATCAAGTACTATTGCCACCATCGGTTCTGCAGTTAATGAACTGTTAATAGCTATTATGGAACCACATGGTAGATTCCTTGATGAAGCTACAATTCTAACACTACCATATGTAGCATCAGGGAATGTAACCACTCCATTTTTATAAACATTATAATTAGTACACGCCAGATGTCCACCACAAAGAGGGCAATCAGCAGCATATCCTGTTAATGAACCATGTATTAAACCATCATTTGGAACACTAACTTTACTATTAGTTTCATAAGACTTAGTAGTTACTTCCTCTTTCTTCTTTATCACAACATTCTTTTCAACTGGTTTAGGCTTCTTTTCTTCGCTCTTAACAGCTAAAGCTACAAAACCAACTTCTTTATTAAATGAATCAAAATCAAAAGCTTTAGATTTAAACTCATTAGAAGTATTTAAAAAGAATATAAATATCAACATAAATAATCCTTCAAGACCCCTTTTTATACTTGGTCTCAATTTAAATTTCATCCCAAAACACCTCTGAAATATGACATATATGATAGCATTTTAAGTACTAAATGTCAAAACACCCCTTAATATTATCCTCTGTTATTCTTGCTATTTCTTCTCTTTTTATCCCTAATTCCTTTTCTAAAAAGATGGCGATATCTATTATATGTGAAGGATCATTTTTCATACCTCGAAAAGGTACAGGAGTTAAATAAGGACTATCAGTTTCTAATATAATATTATCAATTCCTATCTTTTTAAGAACATCAATAAAACTACAATTTTTAAATGTAACTACCCCATTAACACCTAATAAAAATCCCATTTTAATGTAGATATTAGCTGTTTCATAACTACCAGTAAAACTATGAATTACGCCCTTTACTTTATACTTTTTTATACATTCAATAGTATCAAGAGTAGCATCTCTACTATGAACAATAACAGGCATATTATACTTTTCTGCTAACTGTAATTGCTTTTCAAACAATTTCTTTTGCTTATCTTTATTCTCTTTACTATAATGATAATCTAAACCTATCTCACCTATGGCCACAATTTTTTTGTTTTTTATATTTTTTTCAATAAAAGTTAAATCTTCTTCATCATATTCTTCCACTACTTCAGGATGAATACCAATAGCACCATACATCCATTCATATTCATTAATCTTTTTTAACACTTCTTTATTAGACTTATCATCTGTTCCGTTATTTATAATTCTATATATCTTATTTTTTTTCATTTCATCATATATTTTCTCAATATCTTCATAATATTCTTCAAACAAATGACAATGAGTATCAGTAAACATCTTAATCACCGAGATAATTATACAAAAAAAAAAAGAAATATTAAATATTTCCTTTTAATTTCACTTCCAATGCTTTTTTAGCTGATATTTTTGCTTTAATCTTTTCGTATACAGATTCAACAATACCATCCACATCTACTCTTTCTTCTTCACTTAGGTTAACTAATTTATCAGGTTCTTCTTTAGATTGCTTTAATCCAAAAAGAAAATCTATTTCTGAAAATATTTCTTTATTATTTTTTCCCTTTTTCCTCTCCCCCACAATGTCATTTATTTTACAAAAAGAAAAGAAAAAATACAACTATTCTTCTTTTTTTCTTGGTTTACCAGTCCAGCCCGTTCTTTCTTTTTCTATTTTCTCCTCATTATCTACCGTATAATACTTCATAAACAATCCTTGTCCAAACGCTTCACCTTTTTTCATTACAAAATCTTTATCTCCTTCATTCTGAAAAGCAAACCACATATGTCCTTCATTATCAGGATTATTATAAAAATCACTATCTATTACTCCTACTTGATTACATAAACGAACATTCCATTTAAAACCCATACTACTTCTAACAAATAACATTAACACCTCATCTTCTGGATATATGGATTTTATACCTGTAGGAATCTTTTTAATCTCACCAGGTTTAATAGTAAAATCTTCAATAGCAAAAAAATCATAACCTGCACTATATTTTGTTTTTCTAGCTGGTAATCTATATTCTTCATATAATTCTTTATCTTCTTTAATATCTTTCTTAAATTGCTCATAAGATATCTTTTCAAATTTTCTCATAACTACCTCCACACCTACAATAAGTATATCATAAAAAAAAGAATAGTAATTATTTACTATTCTACTTCTTTTAATGAATAAGCTATATCTCTAAACTCAGTACTTAATGTAGCTTTATTACTATTATCAGTCCACATTAATACTTGAGTATAGTATTTATTAGTTTCTAAGAAATATAATTGAAGATATACCTTTTCTCCTTGAATTTCCAAGTCTTTTTCTATAAATCTAGTATTTAGTCCGTTTTCATCTGATCTTCTTAATTGACTATCGTCTAATTCATAAGAATTTTTAGCAGTACCATATACTATATCAAACCAAGCATTATAGCTTTTAAATTGGTTTTTATCTTCACTTATTATTAATAAATATTTATCTTCCTTATTATTAAGACCTACTAATTCTAAGCAAGAATCTTTATTAAGTTTATCTTTTCCTGGATACTGAGCCCAAGTATCAGGAGTTTCAATCTTAACATAATTGTTTTCACAAGTAAAAGATAACTTCTTAACTTCCTTTTCTTTATTCTCTTTTTCATTAGTTTTTACACCGCTATTACTTTTGTCATCACTGGTTGTATTTCCACAAGCAGTACAAAGAAATAACAATAATAATACAACTACCAACAAACCTTTATTCTTCTTCATTTTCATCTTCCTTTCCTTCTATTTCATTTTTTACTTCTTCCAACAGAGGAACTAAGTAATATAAGAAATGTTCTTTTTGATTGAGTAACGTTAGAGCAATAATCACCCTCTCATTTATATATTTTAACCTAAATCTCGGATTAATTCCATAGGATTTTATGAAAAATTCCTCTCCATTTAACTTTTTTGACACATTAGATGGCAATTCTATCTCTATTTCCCTCTCAGACTGTCTAACAGTATCTATTCCTAACTCTTGCGCCTGCTTTTCAAACCATTCTTCATACATATAGATTTCTATCTCTTTACTAATCTTACCAAATCTATCTTCTAATTCCTTTTTTACTTCTTTTAACTTTTCATAACCATCAATTTCATTAATCTTCTGGTGTATCTCTATCTTAATATCTTCATCTGAAACATAATTATCACTAATATGAGTTTCTACCTCTATTAAAGACTTATTAGGTTGCTCTTCATCTTCAGGTATTTCTTCACCTTTCATTCTACGCATTTCTTCTTCTATCATTTGCATATACATCTCTATACCTACAGTATCAACAAATCCAGCTTGCTCAGAACCAAGTAAATCCCCAGCACCTCTTATGCTTAAATCACGCATAGCTATTCTATAGCCACTACCTAACTCAGTAAATTCTTTAATAGCTTGTAACCTCTTAACAGCTACTTCATTTAACATTTTAGTTTTATCATACATCAAATAAGCATAAGCAATTCTGTTACTACGACCAACTCTTCCTCTTATTTGATACAACTGTGATAATCCGAAATTATCAGCATCATAAATAATTAATGTATTAACATTACTAATATCTATACCTGTTTCTATTATAGTAGTACAAAGTAAAATATCGTATTCTTGATTAACAAACGATTCCATTACTTTTTCTAATTCTTGTTTATTCATTTGTCCATGAGCATAAGTTATTTTAGCTTCCGGTACTAATTCATGTATTTGAGCCATTTTAGACTCTATAGAAGCTACTTTATTATAAAGAATAAATATTTGTCCATTTCTAGATAATTCTTTATATATAGCGTCTTTAACTATTAAATCATTTTCCTGAATTACATAGGTTTGAACAGGATATCTATTTGTTGGAGGAGTATCAATTATTGATAAATCCCTTAATCCAGACAAAGCCATTTTTAATGTTCTTGGTATAGGTGTAGCACTAAGAGTTAAAACATTAACATCATTTTTATACTGTTTAATCTTTTCTTTATGAGAAACACCAAATCTCTGTTCTTCATCAACAATTAATAAACCTAACTTACTAAATTTTACATCATCTGATAATAATCTATGTGTTCCAAATACTAAATCTATAGTTCCTTTTTCCAATCCTTCTAATATTCTTTTAGTTTCTTTGCTAGAAGTAAATCTATTAAGTAGTGCTATTTCTATTGGATAATTCTTAAATCTTTCTAAAGCATTTTCATATTGTTGTTTAGATAATATTGTCGTAGGACATAAATAGAATACTTGTTTATTATTAACAATAGTCTTAAACATAGCTCTAAAAGCTACTTCTGTCTTTCCAAACCCAACATCTCCACATAACAACCTATCCATAGGAACAGCTGATTCTAAATCCTTATTAATATCTTCTATCGCTTTTAATTGATCTGCCGTTTCATCATAAATAAATTCCGAACCAAAAACAGCTTCTTCTGCATAATCTCTAAAAGGAGTACCTTGGACATTACTACGAGCAGCATATAATTTAATTAACTCTTCACTAATGTCTTTTATCCTATTTCTAAGTTCTCTCTTTTTCCTAATCCAACTAGTACTATTTAACCTATCCAACTTAGGTATAGCTCCCTCTTTACCTGCATACTTTAAAATAGTATTTATTTTTTCAACTGGTATATAAACCTTATCATTTCCAGCATAATTAATTTGTAAATAATCCTTCTTTAATCCATTTTTAGATAAAGTTATAACCCCATTATAAATACCTATACCATGCTGACTATGTACTACATAATCTCCCACATTTAATTGTCCAAAATCCTTAATCTTTTTTCCAACTTTATAGGAATTTTTATAATTAATAACAGCATTACGAGTCTTTTCGATATCATTTGCCCCTATTACTACATACTTATCAAAAATAAATCCCCTATTAATCTGTTGAAAAACTATATTAATTTCCTTATCTATCAAATTATTCTTTTTAACAACATGATAACTAGGTAAAAATGGTATCAAACTCTTTAACTGTCTCTCATTATTTAAACATATAATAATAGTTTTACCAGCAATAATATTTTTTCCACAGTATTTTCCTAATAACTCAAAATCACTATTAAAATTATCTATTTCTTGTGATTTGAATCTTAAAGATTTTCCATTACTATCATCATTTAAAGTATTTAAATAAATAACATAGTTATAATCTATTTCTTCCCACTCATACATATATTTTTTATTTAAACTATTAGCAATATTATATTCATTAATATCACTTAATAATTTTTCATAAGAAATATCTATTTGATCTTTATTCATAATAAATAACAATGGATCATTCATGTAATCACACAAACTACTATTGTTATCCCCAATTACTTCTATATATGGTTTTAATTCTATTTCATCTATTTCCTTAATAGATAACTGTGTATTTTCATCAAAATATCTAATAGAATCTATTTCATCTCCAAAAAATTCAATTCTAATAGGATGTTCTTCTTCAATTATAAATATATCAATAATATATCCTCTTACCGCATATTCTCCAGTAGTAGTTACCAAACTTTCTCTATTGTATCCATATTTATCTAAAATACTTAGTATTTCATCCCTATTAATCTGCTTATTCTTACTGATTTTATACCTCAAATCAGTATTATTATTTTTATCTGGTAAATATCTTAAAAATCCCATTAAATTAGTAACAACAATATATTTATTTCCCTCATTAATAGCATTTAAAGTTTCAAGTCTTTTATTTTTTAGATCCGGAGAAATAGCTACTGCCACACTTGTTAAAAAATCATCCATAGGAAAGAGACATACTTCATTCATGTATGTCTTTATTTGTTCATAATAAGTATTAGCTTCATATAAAGTATTAGTTAATAACAGAATGTTCTTATTGCTCTGTCTAAACTTATTAATAACATAATATATATTTAACTCTTTCGTTAAACCAGTAACTGTTAAACCATTTTCATATTTAAAAAAATCATTGAAAAAGTCCATACTATCCCCTTATTTCTTAGTATTATATATATTCATAGTCCTATCTATACCATCTTTAACAAAGCACTTTATTATTTTATTAAACGTTTCTTGCATATTCTTAAACTTATCTAAATCGCCTTTAGAAAAACTACCTAATACATAATCCTTAGTATCAATTTCTTTATTATTAGATATTCCAACTTTTAATCTGGCAAAATCTTTTGAACCTAATCTATTAATAATAGATTTTATTCCATTATGTCCACCATCACTACTATTAGTTTTAATCTTATAAGTACCAAATTCTAAGTCCAAATCATCCTGAATTACCAGAATATCACTTAGATCTATATCGTAATACTTAACAAATTGTACTACAGCATCACCAGACAAATTCATATACGTTAATGGTTTGACAAATAAAACCTTTTCGCCATTAATATTATCTTCATAATACTCGGCATTAAACTTACTTTTCCACTTTACGTCACCTAAAAAATTATCCAGCACAAGATATCCAACATTGTGTCTAGTATCACTATAATTTTTCCCGGGATTTCCTAACCCAACAATTATTTTCATTTTTTCACCTCGTTTAGTATACCTTTATAAGATTCTAAATTTGAAATATCTAATGGTGCACAAACTTTAAGACTACCAATATTAGCATTCTTAATAGCTTTAATTAGTACCATTATTGCTTCTTTATTAATATCAGAATAAACAAATTGTACTTTCTTAACACCAAATTTGTACCTATTAAGTAAAACAAATAACTCTTCTAGACGATCACACCTATGTACAATATATAATGAACCTTTATTCTTTAATAAATATCTAGAAGATTTCATAATATCTTCCATGTCCATTTCTAATTCATGTCTTGCAATAGCTTTTACTCTATTTTCATTTGTCAAAGAATTATCATTATTTACTTTAAAATATGGTGGATTACAAGTAATTACATCAATACTCTCTGCTGAAAAATGTTTATCCACATTCTTAATATTATCTTTGATAATCTTAATTTGCTTTTCTACATTATTCTCTTTAACACTTAATTCGGCTAAATTAGCAATTGATTCCTGTAATTCTATCCCATAAATAGTATTATCTGTTTTTGTAGACAGAATTAAAGGTACAGGTGCATTACCTGTACAAAAATCTACTATTTTATCTATTTTTCTATCAATATCAACAAACTCAGCTAATAAAATAGAATCTAATGAAAACTTAAAATTATCTTCATCTTGATAAATAGACAAACCATAATAATCATATAAATCATTTTTTACTACTGTCATTATCCAACACAATCTCTCTTAAAACACCATCTACATCAATCTTATACTTTCTTTTTAATATATCTACGGAAACTACTTTTCCATACCCATATTCCGAATTTATACTTTGACCAACAGAAGGCATCCCATACTGACACCTAGTATATTCTTCATCTTCATATGTTAAACAACATAACAATCTACCACATAGACCATTAATTTTAGTAGGATTCAATGCTATATTTTGATTCTTAGCCATATTCATAGTAACAGAGTCTATATGACTTAAGAATGTAGAGCAACACAAAGTTCTTCCACACTGTCCTAAACCACAGACCATACGTGCTTTATCTCTAGCTCCTATTTGTCTCAATTCTATTCTGGTTTTATATATTCCAGCTAACTTTTTAGCTAATTCTCTAAAATCTACTCTTTCATCTGCTACGAAATTAAACAACATTTGTTTTTTATCCAAAGTATAAGAAACATCGATAATATTCATATCTATGCCAAGTTCCTTAACTATTTCCCTAGATTTTACTAAAGCTTTTTCAGATAATGAAAGATTTTTTAAATAAATATCATAATCTTCATCAGTAGCAATCCTATCAATAGTCTTTAAATCTTCTAAAGCTATTTTTACTTTATCTTCATCAATACGTCTAATTACTTTTCCTAATTGAATTCCTTTATCAGTATTAACTACTACATATTTATTCATTTCTATTTCTAAATCTAGACCATCAAAATAATATACTTTCCCTTCTTCTCTAAGTACTACTCCGTATATATTATGCATGCAAATCCCTCATTTCTAATACAAACTTATCTAAAATCAACTCTATGTTACCATTACTTTGTAAATATTTCAAAACAGATTTGATTAAATCCTCAATTTTAACTATTTCCTTATCAGACATTTCATTCAATAATCTTATATTAAACTCATTTGATTTATTTTTTAAATAAGAATACAAAATATATAACATTTCTTTAAAGAAATCTATCCATTCAGACCTATCAGAAAGCAAATTTAATGCTTCTACTTTATTATATAATATTGCATCTTCATTTTTATATACACTATTTAAATATTCAGCAACAACAGAAGAATACTTATAATCTGTTTTTGCTAAATCATAATAAACATTTAATTCCTGACATCTACTCCTAACAGTAGATATAACATTCATTTTGTTAGTAGTTATATAAAAACCTAAAATATTATCTTCTGGTTCCTCTAAAAACTTTAATAGAGAGTTAGCACTAGAAGAATTTAATTTATCACACTCATTAACTACATAAATATTATAATTTGAAAATATTGGTATAGACTGAAATCTATTAATAATCTCTTGAATTTGTCCTTTCTTAATCAGAGTTCCATCAGGATCAACCTTAATAAAACTAGGAAGATTACCACTATCTAGCAGCTCACAATTATGACAATTATCATTATCACAATTATCATTATACTCATAAGGGCAAGATAAATATTTAACAAACTTAATTAAATCTTTATAACAACTATCCAGACTATTAGTTTCAAGCAAAAAAGCATGAGCTAGTTTATTCTCACGGTATCTTTGTAATAAAATATTAAAAACATCGTTTTCAAACAAGATATCACCCACTTACTCCGTTATCTTCTTACGATCACTCAATGCCCTTTCTAAAGTTATTTCATCTAAGAAATCAATTTCAGCTCCCATTGGTATTCCATAAGACAATCTTGATATACTCACCTTTTTATTCTCTAATAATTTTTGTAAATAAAGAGTTGTTGTTTCTCCTTCAACAGTAGATTTTAGAGCAATTATAACTTCAGGATTATCCAACTCCTCTACCCTCTTCATTAAAGAAGATATATTTATATCCTCAGGATTAACATCATCTATTGGTGATATTAAACCATTTAACACATGATAAACTCCATCATAATTACCTGCTTTTTCAAAAGCAAATACACTTTTATAATCTTCCAAAACACATATTACGTTCTTATTCCTATTGCTATCAGAACATATATCACAGATTTCTTTATCAGTAATATGACCACAAATTGAACATTGATGTAAGTTTTCCCTTGAATCAATCATAGAAGCAGAAAAACCATTAACATCATCTGAAGACATACTAAGAACTGAAAGAGCAAGTCTTTCAGCACTTTTTTCACCTATACCAGGTAATTTTCTAAAATAATTAATAAGATTGGATAAACTAGATGGATAAATCATTAGAACAATCCACCAAATTGACTTCCATAAGCTCCAAGTATTTTATCATTCGCATCATCAGCTTGTTTTAAAGCGCTGTTTACAGCAATAACAATCATATCTTGAAGAACTTCTAAATCATCAACTGAAATAGAATCTTTATTCTTTATATCTACACTTACAACTTTTCTTCCACCAGTAATAACTACATCAACTAATTCACTAGTTCCAGTAAAAGTTTTCTTGTCTAATTCTTCCTTCTTTTGCTTAATTTCTCTTTCCATTTTTTGTGCTTGTTGCATTAAAGCCTGCATATTCATATATTTATTCCCTCTTTCTATATCACTTCATATGAATCAAAAATTTCACTAGCTACTTTTTCTATATCATCTACATCCGGCAAATCCTCAGTAGATTCAAAATCAGTACTTAAAACTTTCTCTTCAATATAATTATATTTTATTTTATTTTTTAAATTAATTCTATACTTTTCGACCTCTTTTTTCCACAAATCCTTATTAACTGCCGCAAAACGATTATTTGCTCCAGAAAAATCACTAAAGTACTTTTCCAACTTGTCTATTTCCATATTAATTAAATCATTAGTACTATCATTTTTACTCTGTATCAAAGAGTATTTCCCAGAAGATGCAAGAACAGAAGAATCAGCCAATAAAGAAACCATATTTCTGTCTACATCCATTAAATAATTCATAAAATCGAACCAACGAGAAGACAACTTATTCTTCTCATCCTTTGTTGCATCGACAAAACAATTATTAATTCTAACCTCTACATCTATACTAACTTTATTAGAATTTTTCTTTTCTGATTCACTATCAACCGACTCATCGCTAACCGAAGAAACCTCGGCCTTATTGGTATTTCCCGCTACTTCGTCAGTGACTAAATCAGTATTTAAAGTACTCTTTTTCTCAACAACTTTACTATCCAAATTATTTCCCGGGAAATAATTTTTATTTATTTCTACTTCTTTTACTGTTGATAAGTCTTCTTTTTTTACATATTTCAATAACGTAATTTCAATTAATACATATGGATTAACATTTATGTTTAATTTTCCCAACAAATCGTTTAAATCTACAATCATATTATATATATCAGAATAATCGTAGTCATAGTCATTATTTCCCAACTTTATACTAATTGCCAATTTTCTCAACTCTAATATTAACTTTTCAATAAAAACGTTATAATTAGTTCCCTGATTCTGTATTTCCTCTAGTGCAGCAACTACATTTTCAGTATTTCCCAAAACAACATTTCTAACTATCTCTTCAATTCTAGATGTTGATACACTACCAAAGTTAGATGTTACTATATCAGCAGTTATTTTTTTATTTCCCGAAGATAATTGATCTAAGATTCCTAATGCATCACGCATTCCCCCTGCAGATATTAAAGCAATTTCTGATAAAGCATCATCAGTTATATTAATCTTCTCTTCCTTACTAATATACTTTAATCTATCTACTATAGCTTTACTTGTAATTGGTTTAAAATCAAATCTTTGACACCTTGATAATATTGTAATTGGGACCTTTTGTATCTCAGTAGTAGCCAAAATAAACACTACATGGCTTGGCGGTTCCTCTAATGTTAATAACAAAGCATTAAAGGCACCTGATGATAACATATGGACCTCATCTATTATATAAATTTTATACTTCAAACTAGTAGGAACTAACTTAACATTATTAATTATTTCCCTAATGTCTTCTACACTATTATTTGAAGCAGCATCCAATTCAATAATATCTGGACTCTCATTAAAAGATTTACATGAATCACACTCATTACAAGGACTTCCATCATGATTATTTTCACAATTTAAAGCCTTAGCAAAGATCTTTGCTGTACTTGTCTTACCAGTTCCTCTTGGACCTGTGAATATATAAGCATGAGATGTTTTTCCGTTTATTATCGCGTTTTTTAACATTTGTATTGTATATTCCTGACCTACTACATTATCAAAATCCATAGGTCTATACTTTCTATATAAAACCATGTAAGACACAGTAATCACCTACCACGTCATATTATACCATAAAAAAAAAGGTTTTCACCTTTTATTCTTAAAATATGTGGATAAAATATCTTTATATTTTTCTGATCTTTTCGTGTGTTCTTCACCTGTTAATTGTTCCTTATTTAACTTCGTTGTAACTATATCATTTTTATTTGGTAAAAAATAATAAATCTTATCTAACCTGGATTCTTTTATAATAATACTACACATATTACATGGTTCTAAATTAACTAACATACTATATCCATCTAAGCGCCAATCATTTATTTCTTTTTCAGCCATTAATATAGCATTTATTTCTGCGTGTCCCAGTATATTATTTTCCTTTTGTCTATTATTTATTCCAAATGAAATTATTTTATTATTTTCATCAAAAATTACTGCTCCAACTGGAATCTCATCATTTTTTAGCGATTCCAACACACAATTATCTAATTTTTCTATCAATAATTCATCCATTCATATTCAACTCCAAAAAAAATGTGCACACAGACAGGGATTGATGTGGCTGCTACCTTCCGGTCCTGACCAGGTTACAATATTTCTGTTGCACGGTTAAATAATATCAAACATCCTTTTTATAGTCAAATATTTTATATGTTCCACGTGGAACATTCACAATTATTAACAACTTATTAACAATGTTCCACGTGGAACATTCTCTATAAACACCAATAAAATAAAGGCTTTTATAAGCCTTTATTATTATTCTTCTTCCATTATTACATTTTCTTCAGCAGTATCAATTTCAACAGTTGAACTTTCTTCTGGTTCATTTTTAACTTCTTGTTCAACAACTTCTTCACTATCTTCTTTTTCTTTATCTACTAAACTAACTGTTGCAATAACACTATTATCCTTCAATTTCATTAATCTAGTTCCTTGTGTTACTCTTCCTAAAGTTGATATTTGATCAGTAGACATTCTCATAACCATTCCAGCGTCAGTAATTAAAACTAAGTCAGTATCAGGGCGATAAATCTTAAATGATGCAATATCCCCATTTTTATCGCTAATACTCATGGCTTTAACACCTTTACTACCTCTCTTAGTTTCTCTATATTCACTAACAGAAGTTTTCTTACCATAACCATTCTTAGTAACCATTATTATGTCGCTGTCTTCTTTAGCTATTTCTGCTCCAATACATGTTGCATCTACCAGTTCAATTCCTTTAACGCCTGCTGCTGTTCTACCCATAACTCTTACTTCTTTTTCATTGAACTTACACATTCTTCCGTTTGAAGAACCTAATAGTACAAGATCATTTCCTCGAGTCATTTTTACAGCTATTAATTCATCATTTTCTCTTAGTGTAATACATATCTTACCACTTTGTCTTATATTTTTAAATTCTTCAATAGATGTTCTCTTAACTAATCCTGATTTTGTGACAAATATAAGATTATAATCTTCGTTTACACTATCCTTATGAACTTTAATAATAGAATTAACCATTTCATCCTTTTCAATCTGCAATAGGTTAATAATTGGTAAACCTTTAGATTGTCTACTATACTCAGGTATTTCGTATCCTCTTAGTCTATATACTTTACCTTTGTTAGTAAAGAACAAAACGTCATCGTGAGTTTCAATATTAATCATTTGTTCAACGAAGTCTTCATCATTAGTAGTCATACCTTTAATACCTACTCCACCCCTATTTTGGGCTTTAAACGTATCAGAAGTAGTTCTCTTAATATAACCTTTATTAGTTAAAGCTATAATAACGTCTTCATTAGGTATTAATGATTCATCTTCTATATAATCAATTGCTGTCATGTCGATATGTGTACGTCTTTCATCGGCGAACTTACGTTTGATTTCTAACATTTCTTCCTTGATTATATTCATAATTTTTTCGTTACTTGCCAATATTCCTCTTAATTCATCAATAGTTTGATGTAATTGATCTAGAGTACTTTCTACTTCATCTCTTGCTAAACCTGTTAATCTTCTTAATCTCATATCAAGTATCGCTTGAGATTGAATATCATCTAAGCCAAATCTTTCCATTAACTGTTGTTTAGCTTCAGCATCTGTTTTAGATCCTCTAATTAATTTAATTATTTCATCAATATTATCTAGCGCTATCTTTAATCCCTCATAAATATGAGCTTGTTTTTCTGCTTCAGCTAGATCATATCTTGTTCTACGAATAATTACTTCTCTTTGATGTTCAACATATTTAATTAATATATCCTTTAAACCAAGAGTTTTAGGAACTCCTTGGTCTAACATCAATAAGATAATTCCATAATTAGTTTGAAAATCTGTATGTTTATAAAGTTTATTTAAAACTACCTGTGCATTAGCATCTTTCTTTAAAGTAATAGTAATCTTTATCCCATTTTTCATATCTGAATGATAATCAGAAATTCCTTCGATTACTTTATTATGTACTAAATCAGCTACTTTATTTTTTAAATCTAATGTATTAACTCCATATGGAACCTCGTCAATTACTATATAATGTCTTCCATTTCTTTCTTCTATAGTAGCTTTACTTCTAATAGTAATTGAACCACGTCCAGTCTCGTAAGCCTTCTTAATACCGCTATTTCCCAAGATTAATGCTCCAGTTGGGAAATCTGGACCAGGTATAATTTTCATTAATTCATCCAATGTTATATCTGGGTTGTCGATAACTGCTACACAACCATCAATTACCTCTCCTAAATTATGAGGAGGTATATTTGTAGCCATACCAACAGCTATTCCCATAGTTCCATTAACTAAAATATTAGGGAATCTAGATGGCAAAACAGTTGGTTCTTTTTCAGTTGCATCAAAGTTATCAATCATATCAACTGTTTCTTTACGAATATCTCTTAGTAATTCTAGTGATATCTTAGATAATCTTGACTCAGTATAACGCATAGCTGCAGCTCCATCACCATCAATATTACCAAAATTACCATGTCCATCAACTAACATGTATCTATATGAGAAATCTTGAGCCATTCTAACCATAGCTTCATATATAGATGAATCGCCATGTGGATGGAATTTACCCATAACATCACCGACTATTTTCGCCGATTTAACATGAGGTTTATCTGGAGTAAATGATGAAGTGTACATTGACCATAAAATTCTTCTATGAACTGGTTTTAAACCATCTCTTAGATCTGGTAAAGCACGAGATGTTATAACACTCATTGAGTAATCTAAAAATGAAGTACGTATTTCCTCTACAATATTATTATGTTCTACTCTATCCATATATTTCACCCCCTAAATATCTAAATTCGCAAATTGGGCATTATTTTCAATAAATTTTCTTCTATCTTCAACATTATCTCCCATTAATTCTGAGAATACTTGATCTGCCAATCTTGCATCTTCTACAGTTATATTCTTTAATACTCTTTTTTCTATATCCATTGTTGTTTCATTTAATTCTTCAGCATCCATTTCTCCAAGACCTTTCATACGAGCAATCTCAAATTTTGTATTATTTTCAGTTAATTTTGCTATATATTCGTCTCTTTCTTCTTCAGTTAAAACATATTTTCTGTTTTTACCATGAGTTATTCTAAATAATGGTGGTTGCGCAGCATAAACATGTCCTGCTTCAACAATTGGTCTAAAGAATCTATAGAACAATGTTAATAACAATACTCTAATATGAGAACCATCAACATCTGCATCGGTCATAATTATTATTTTGTCATATCTAAGTTTATCCAAGTTAAATTCATCACCAATACCAGTCCCAAAAGCCGTAATAATTGACTTGATTTCCTCATTTCCCAAAGCTCTATCTAATCTAGCTTTTTCAACATTTAATATTTTTCCTCTTAAAGGTAATATTGCTTGAGTAACTGAATTACGACCTTTTTTAGCTGAACCTCCAGCTGAATCTCCCTCGACTATAAATATTTCACATTCAGAAGGATCTTTTGAAGAACAATCTGTTAGTTTTCCATATGAATTCCATACATCTAAGTCTTTTTTTCTAACAGTTTCTCTAGCTTTCTTAGCTGCTAATCTAGCATATGAAGCCTGAACAGTCTTTTCAATAATTATTTTAGCTTCTTGAGGATTTTCCATTAAAAATCTTTCTAATCCTTCACTAAACACATCATCAGCTATCTTTCTAACTTCTGCATTTCCCAACTTTGTCTTAGTTTGACCTTCAAATTGTGGATCAGGATGTTTACAACTAATAATCATTGTAAGACCTTCACGAACATCATCACCAGTTAGAGGGTCATCTTTTTCTTTTAATAATTTATTATTTCTAGCATAGTTATTTATAATTCTAGTTAATGCTCTTTTAACCCCATCTTCATGAGTACCACCTTCATAAGTACTAATGTTATTGGTAAAAGAATACAATTGACTATTATATTCAGTGCTATATTGAAATGCTACTTCTAATGATATACCATTTTCCTGACCTTCTACATATACTACATCACTATGTAGTGGGTTTTTATTTTTATTAAGTTTATGAACAAACTCAATAATTCCACCATTATATAGGAATTCACTCTTTTTTTCGTTTTCTCTTAAATCAGTTAAAGTAATCTTTAATCCTTTATTAAGAAAAGCCAATTCCTCTAGCCTATTAGCTAATATATCATAACTATATACAGTAGTTTCTTTAAATATTTCAGGATCTGCTTTAAAAGTTACAGTAGTACCAGTTCTATCTGGAGAACAATCATCTATTATTTCTAGTTTACCTACTGGATGTCCACCATTTTCAAATCTCTGAAAGTATACATGTCCTTCTCTATAAACACGAACTTCCAACCAACTTGATAAAGCATTAACTACAGAAGCACCAACTCCATGTAATCCACCGGATACCTTGTATCCTCCTCCACCAAATTTACCACCTGCATGTAATACTGTAAAAATAGTTTCAATTGTTGATAACCCTGTTTTTTGATTAATTCCAGTTGGCATACCTCTACCATCATCTTTTACTGTAATAACATTGTTTTTTTCTATTATTACTTCTATGTCATCACAATATCCTGCTAAAGCTTCATCAACTGAATTATCAACTATTTCCCAAACAAGATGATGTAATCCTCTTTCAGAAGTAGTTCCTATATACATACCAGGTCTTTTTCTAACAGCTTCTAATCCTTCTAATACTTGTATATCACTATCACTATACTCTTCTTTCACTATAATTAACCTCCTTTATAGTATCATTAGATACTTCAATCAATTTACTTTTATCAACAATCTGTTGATTAACTTTGTTAATCTCAGTTGTTGTAATAAAAGTTTGTACATCATCACTAATAATATTTAAAATATTATCAATTTTAGACTTATCTAGCTCACTAAATAGATCATCTAATATAAATATAGGATAAGTTCCTTTTAATTCCTTAAAAATGCTTAAAACAGCAAATTTATATGCAATAACTGCATTCTTTTGTTGCCCTTCTGAGCCATAATCCCTAATATTACTATCACCTAGTCTAAAAATGATATCATCATGATGTATACCCACTGTAGTTTTACCAAATGTAATATCTTTTTCTTTAATACTTTGATATACATTAGTAATTTCATCCTTATTTAAATTATCAAAATCACTTTTATATATTACATTTAACCCTTCAAGGCCAGTAATATCTCTATAAATATCTATAATCTTTTCATTAATTAAAGAGATAAATTTTTTTCTGGAATCAAAAATTTTAATTCCATACTCAATCAAATTATTAGTAAGAATATCTAGATAATCACTAGATTTATTAGAATTATAATACATCGATTTTAAATACATATTTCTTTGTTTTAAAACCTTATTATAATTATTAAGATTTTTTAAATAAGAATTATTAATTTGAGAAATATCTAAATTTAGATTTTTTCTTCTTGTATTAGGAGTATCTTTAATAATCTTTAAATCATCTGGATTAAATAAAACAATACTTATTTTTGAAATATAATCACTTAATTTATCAATACTATTATTATTAATCATTACTTTTTTACCATTATCTTTTATTATAATTTTATAATCATCTAAAGAATTATTTTCTACCTTACCTTCTATTCTAGTAAAATCTTTATTGTTCATAATTAATACTTTATCAACAGATCCTCTAAAAGATTTAGTTAAAGCAAGGACATAAATACTCTCTATAAGATTAGTCTTTCCTTCTCCATTATTACCAAATATGATATTATAATTTTCAAAATCAATTTCTAATCTTTCATAATTTCTAAAATTTAATAATTTCAAATGATGTATTTTCATAAATTACCTCTTTTTTAACTCATATTTTAAAAAAAAGTATCTAGCAGTACTCCCATACCTATAAACAATTATATCACAAAAAAAGCTATTTTAATAGCTTTTTTACCTTTTTATTCTATTTTTGAGCACTTTTTCTAACGTCTAAAGTATCTTTTAATCTAGAACACCTATATAATTGATTATCAATTATGGCTGTAGAAGCATTTATTACTACTTTTTTACCATTTTTAAACTCAATTATACTCTTATCTTTAAACTTATCAGGACGATATATATGTTTATAAGATAACCAACTACATTTATCGTTTTTTGGTGATAAAGTAGGAAAAAAGATAATATCTCTAGATTCTTCAACTATTATAGGTACTTTATGTGTATAACCTACTAATTTTGATGTCCCATTTTGTCTACCTTCAAATGAACTACCAAAATACTCACAGCTCTCTTCCATTATCTTTAAAGGTGTTTGATCTACTATAAAAGATTCTTCAGTTTCATATACAATAGTTTTCCCATCTTCTTTTGGAACTAAAGCTATAGTATCTTTGTTAATCTCATAAGATTCCAATACCAAAACCTCCCCTCTTTAAATTTACCAACCTTATATCACTCATTATTGTTCCTTTTTGTCGATTTTTTATACAAAATAAAAAAACAACTGTTTATAAGTCGTTTTTTATTAACAATTAATAAGTTTTAATAGGCAATATTAATTGAATTAAAGATTCATCAGTTACTGATTTAATAACTATCGGTTTTACTTCTCCATTCAATAATATTAATATATCTTCATCTTTCATAGTCTTTAAGGCATCTAACATATACTTAGCACTAAATGAAATATCTATATTAGCATCATTGCTAGTTTCTATAGTTAATTTTTCTTCTACCTTACCTATTTCAGAAGCATAAGAATTAATAATCATTTCATTATCTTTAACTTTCATTTTTACAATATTTTTATCTTTACCCTGTGTTAATAAAGCTGCTCTATCTATTGCACTATAATAATCTCCAAGTTTAGTATTAATAATAATTGAAAAATCAGTAGGTATTAAATTAGTTGTATTAGGATAAGTTCCTGATAATAAATTACTTTGAAATATATAGTTTTTATATTTAAATAATATCTTATTACTAAATACATGCATTTCTACATCTTCATCATCAACAATTATCTTATCTAATTCTATTATATTCTTTCCAGGTATAACTATATTAATATCTTCATCTGAAGGACTATCTAGAGTAATAATCTTCTTTGCTAATCTATAAGAATCTGTAGCTATACACTCAAATATATCCCCTACTATCTTAAAATTCAAACCTGTTAATAATGGTCTTAATTCTTGAGTTGATATTGCAAATGATGTTTGATTTATTATACTCTTAAATAATTCTCCTTTTATAATAATAGGATTATCTTTTTCTTCAAGTTTTAAACTTGGATATTCTTTAGGATCTAAACAATTTAAATCATATTGACTATTATCAGAAGATATCCTTATTTTTAAACCATCCATTAATTCAAAATTAACTAAATCTGATGGTAACTTTCTTATAATATCTAATATAAATTTACTTTGAATAATAATAGATCCATTATTTTCTATATTCTTAATTGATTCTTTAGGAATAAAACTTCTTATTGTTAATTCTGAATCACTAGCAGTTAAATATAATCCATCTTTATCTAGTTCAAATTTAATACCATTTAATATTGGTATGATATTTTTAGCAGATATGGCTTTTACTACATTCCCTAAATTTTCTAATATAATACTCTTTTCTATTGTAAATTTCATTATATCTCCTCTTTCTTTTTTTATATTTTTAATATTATTATTAATATTATGAAGTTAATAATGTTAATAACTTTGTTTTTATCCACATAATTGTAGTTTTTTTAGTATTTTTATGATGTGTATAACCTGTGAATTATTAACAAGTTATCAACTTACTATAACTTAGATCTTATTTCATTTATAATATCTTTCATTTCTGAATTAATCTTTATATCTTCTTCTATTTTATCACATGCGTGTATAACTGTAGAATGGTCTCTTCCTCCAAATTCCATTCCTATTCTTGGGAAAGATTCATCAGTTAACATTCTACATAAATACATAGCAACCATTCTTGGATAAGCTATATTAGCACTTCTCTTTTTTCCTTTTAAAACTTCTACTGTTAATTTGTAATAATCAGCTACTACTTTTTGAATGTTTGAAATATCACTTTTATTATAAGGATCCCTAGTTATATAATCCTTTAAAGCTTCATTAGCAAACTTTAAGTCAATTTTTTCAGGTACACACATAGCTGTATAAGCTACTAATCTATTAACTGCTCCCTCTAAACTTCTAACATCAGAATCAAAATTATTTGCAATAAATTCAATACCTTCATCAGTCATTTTATCATTAATTGATAAATTATGTATTTTCTCTTTTACTATACGACATCTTAATTCAAAGTCTGGAGGATAAATATCTACCGGTAATCCCCAAGCAAATCTGCTTCTAAGCCTTTCTTCTAGTAGTTTTAAATCTTCAGGTGACCTATCAGAACTTATAATAATTTGTTTATTCTTTCCATGTAAGTCATTAAATATATGAAAGAACTCTTCTTGAGTTTTTTCTGCTCCTACTAGGAATTGAATATCATCAATTATTAATACATCTATATTTCTATATTTATTTTTAAATATATTAGCATTATCAGCTTTATTATTACTACTTACTAAATTAAAATAATCTTTTCTAAAATCATCACTAGTAGTATATAATACCTTTAATTTTGGATTATTATCTACTATATAATTACCTATAGCATGCATTAAATGTGTCTTTCCTAAACCACTTTTTCCATAAATAAATAATGGATTATATTGAAGACCAGGATTTTTAGCCACAGCCAATGCTGCAGTATTAGCAAACTTATTTGTATCCCCTACTACGAAATTATCAAATTTTAGATTTTCATTTAAATTTGATTCAAATAAAATTAGGCTGTTGATATCATCAAAGTTATTAACAATATCATTTTCAATATTATTTTCTATTTTTTCTTCTTTTACTTCGTCTTCTAGAATACAATCTATTTCCCTATTTATCCCAGTTATCTTAGCAAAAGCATCAGATATTGTTCCATAATAATTAGATAAAAGCATCTTCTTATGTAACGGCATAGGTACTAATAAAGTTATTTTGTCATCGGTGATATCGTATAAACTGGTTTTTCCAAACCATAAGTTAAAGGTTACTTCTTGAAAATTATTATGCATAATATCCAAAAAGTCTGACCATATTTCCTCTTTGTTCAATACCATCACCCACCTTTGACATTTAGTAAAACTATTTTAACTCATCCTGTGGAAAAATAAAAGATATATTTATTTAACAAAAAATTATAAACAAGTTATCCACTTTTCTATTAACAGATTATAGCAATAAAAATAGATAAAGAAGGAAGTTATTCACATTATCAACAAAATTTATATAAACATAAAATAATAGTTATTAACTTATCAACAAAAATTGTAGATAACTTCAAGAAAATAGATATTTCTTGACTTTTCTTTTTAACTAATATTATAATAAGGAAGCTTTATGAGATGTGGAGGTGTATTATATGAAAAGAACTTATCAACCAAATAATAGAAAAAGAGCAAAAAAGCATGGTTTTTTTGCTAGAAAAGAAACTAACGTACTAAATTCAAGAAGAAGAAAAGGACGTAAGAAAATAGTTGTTAAATAAACCACTCAACAGTGGTTTTTTATGTATTAAAATAAAAAGGCAGGTTAAAAGAATTGAAAAGATATGAGATGATAAAAGATCAAAATATCTTTAACAAACTAATAAATAAAGGAAAGTATAAAAAGAATAAATATTTTGTAATTTATTATAGTTCTAATAATAATGATAAAACTAATTTTGGTATTGCTATAAGTAAAAAATACGGAAAAGCAGTTAAAAGAAACAACATTAAAAGAAAAGTTAGAAATATAATTGATAATAATAGAAATATGTTTCAAAAAGGGTTCAATTATATTATAATGGTTAGGAAGGACTGCGATAATAGGACATATAATGAATTAAACGATTCATTTGTAGCAGTAATGAAAGAATTAGGTGAATTATGAAACGAGGAACAAAAATATTTATCTTGTTGATATCTATTATTTTATTAACAGGATGTACTAAAACTTTAAAAGTTAAAGATAAAATAATTAAATACGACAAAACAGGACAGACATTAACATCTAATATATTATGTCAACCAGAAGAAGAGGAACTAAAAGAGCTTTATATTAAATATGATAAGCACTTACAAGTAAAAATGGGTGATTTACCAACTTGTAAGAAATTTACTCCTAATAAGCTTAAATATAAGAGTTTATGGGAAAGCTTATTTGTTAAGCCTTTAGGATATTTAATATTAAAATTTGGATATTTAATAGATAGTATGGCAATATCTGTAATGGCTATTGGTTTATTAATAAGAATAATATTAATACCAGTACAAAACAAAAGCATTAAACAATCCGAAAATATGAAAAAAGCTCAACCAGAATTAATGAAAATAGAAAAGAAATATGCAAACAGAGATGATAATGAAGCATTAATGGCTAAAAGTCAAGAAACAATGATGTTATATAAAAAATATGGAATAAATCCATTATCAGGCTGTTTATTAGCGTTTATTCAATTACCTTTATTCTTTGCTTTCTTAGAAGCAATTAATAGAGTACCAGCTATATTTGAAGGTTCTTTCTTAGGAATGAATTTAGGAATGACTCCTTCAACAGGAATAGCACAAAAAAAGTATATTTATATTATATTAGTAGTATTAATTATATTAACCACTTACTTATCATTTAAAAAGACAATGTCTTCTCAAAATGGACAATCCCCTGAAACACAACAACAAATGAAAATGATGTTTGTATTTATGATTGTTATGATATCATTTGCATCATTGAGTTTACCAACAGCAATCGCTTTATACTGGATAGCAACTAATGGATTTGCAATTATTCAAAGCGTAATTGTTCAAAAAAACATAGGAAAGAAGGATTAATATGAGTTTAAAATTAACAGAATACGAAGCTAAAACAAAAGAAGAAGCATTAAATAAAGCTTTAGATGAATTAAATCTAAGTGAAAAAGACATTATATATAAATCAGAAGAAAAAAAAGGAAAGTTATTTAAAGCAGGATCTTGCATAGTTACAGTGGCAACTATTAAAGATATTGCAGACTACTTAAAAGAAGAATTAAAAGAATTAATAACTAATATGGGTATTGAAGTAAACATTGAAGTTAGTATCAGAGAAGAACAAATTAATTTAAAAATGTACTCAGATGCCAACAACATACTAATTGGTAAAAATGGTCAGACATTAGTAGCAATTACAAATATATTAAAACAAATAATATATAATAAATTAGGAAAATACCCATATATACTTCTAGATGTAGAAAATTATAAAGAAAAGAAAATAACTAATATAGAAAGATTAGCAAAAAGAGTTGCTAGAGAAGTATCAAAGACAAAAGTTGATGCATCTTTAGATAATATGAACTCATATGAAAGAAGAATTGTTCATAATGTTCTTACTAACTACAAACATGTAACAACTATTAGTGAAGGCGAAGAACCTAATAGACACGTAGTTATTAAGTATGTTGAAGAAAAAGAAAAGAAAGAAGAAGAATAAAAAATTATTTCCCGGGAAATAATTTTTTTTGCAATAAAATTAATTTTTAAACATATAAAAATTATTTCCCGGGAAATAATTTTATGCTATAATACCACCGAAAGGAGACGAATTATATGAATGATACAATATGTGCAATCTCAACTAGTCAAGGGGTTGGAGCCATTGCAATTATAAGAATAAGTGGTCCAAATTCAATAGAAATAGTTAATAAAATATTTAAAGGTAAAGATTTAAAAAAAGTTAAATCTCACACAATTAACTATGGATATATAGTGGATAAAAATAATAAAGTAATAGATGAAGTTTTAGTATCAGTAATGAAATCTCCAAAAACATTTACAACAGAAGACACAGTTGAAATCAATACCCATGGAGGTATAGCACCAACTAATGAAGTACTAGAATTGTTGTTAACTAATGGATGTCGTTTAGCGGAACCAGGAGAATTCACTAAAAGAGCTTTTTTAAATGGAAGAATAGATTTACTAGAAGCAGAAGCTGTTATGGATAAAATAAACGCTCAAACAGAAAAACAAAATCAACTAGCTAACAATCAATTAAAAGGGAAAGTATCAAAAATGATTGATGACCTAAGAAATGATATGGTTCAAATAATATCAAATATAAATGTTAATATTGATTTTCCTGAATATGATGACGTAGATATAATAACAAACGATATATTAATACCTAAAATTACAAAATTAAAAAAGAAAATAGAAAAAATAATTAAAGAAAGCAAAAATGGGGAAATAATAAAAAATGGTATAACTACAAGTATAATAGGGGAACCAAATGTTGGAAAAAGTAGCTTGCTTAATGCTCTGTTGGATGAAGAAAAAGCTATAGTTACAGATATTGCTGGAACTACAAGAGATATAGTAGAAGGAAATATAAACATAAATGGTATACCTTTAAATATAGTAGATACAGCAGGTATTAGAGAAACTGATAACATAATTGAATTAATCGGCGTTGAAAAGAGTAAAGAAATGCTTAATAAATCAGATTTAATATTACTAGTACTAAATAATAATGAACCATTAAATGAAGAAATAAAAAATATATATAATAAGATAAAAAATAAAACACACATAATAATAGTAAATAAAACAGATTTAGAAAATAAACTAGATTTAGATTATTTCCCAAAAGAGAAAATAATTAGAATGTCTCTAAGAAATAAAGAAGGTTTGGAACTATTAAAACAACAAATTGTTGATTTGTTTAATTTGTCCCAAATTGAAACCGAGGATCCAACATATTTGAGTAATACAAGAAGTATTGCTATATTAAAAAATTGTTTAAAGAGTATTGAAGATATAGAAACTAGTTTAGATAATGACATTCCTATAGATATGTTAGAAATAGATATAAAAAACATATGGGAAGAATTAGGAAAAATAAATGGGAAATATTATGATGAAGAACTATTAGATGAAATGTTTAGTAGATTCTGTTTGGGAAAATAAATTATTTCCCGAGAAATAATTTTTAGTAAAGGAAGAATGAAAATGGAATTTAAATTAAATACAAAACACTACGAAAAAATAGAAAATATGGAAATAAAAAATAGAATTAAAGAAGTATATAATATTTGTTTAGAAGAATCCTTAAAGGGAAATAAAGTTGCTTTTTACTATGAAGATTTAAATAATAACATAATTTCTTACAATGAAGATATCTGCTTTTATGCAGCAAGTACCATTAAAATACTAACATGTTTATTAGTATTTAAATTAGCTGATGATAAAAAAATTGATTTAAATAAAAAGATTCTAATAACGAATGAAGATATTATAACTGGTAGTGGAATAATAAAGAATCAAAAAGAAGATACGTTTTATACAATTGATAAACTAATTGAATTATGTATAAAAGAAAGTGATAACACTGCATATATAAAATTAATAAGAATGATAGGAAAAGATAAAGTAATAGAATTTGGAAAATCATTAGGAGCAATTCATACACTTGAAGGAAAAGATTCTTATGGAATTACCAATTGTACAGACATGCTAATATATTGGAAAGAAATAATAAAATATATAGAAGGAAACGAAAATGGAAAAAAATATAAAGAATATTTATTGAATCCATCTGTTAAATATATTAATCTAGATAATTATGTTAGAAAATATGGAGAATATGATATTGCCTATCATGAAACAGGATACGTTGATAATAATAAACCATATTATTTAATAGTTCTTACACAACTAAACAAGAAAGATTATAAAAAAGAATTTATTAATAGAATTGCTAGTATAATAGATGAAATAAACAATTATTAAAGAGGTGATAATATGGAATATGAAATAATAGTAGTAGGTGCAGGCCATGCTGGTTGTGAAGCAGCCTATGCTTCAGCAAAAAAAAGACATAAAACCTTACTTATTACAAGTAATATGAAAAATATTGCTGATATGCCATGTAATCCTCATATTGGTGGAAGCGCTAAAGGAATTGTAGTAAGAGAAATAGATGCACTTGGAGGAATAATGGGAAAAGTAGCAGATAAGACTCATTTACAAATAAAAATGTTAAATAGTGCTAAAGGACCAGCTGTTCAAGCTTTAAGAGCACAGGGAGATAAAATAGCTTATCCTAAAGAAATGATTAATACCTTAAATAAATTAAAAGATTTAACTATAAAAGAAGGAATGGTAGAAGATTTAATTGTCGAAAATAATACTGTTAAAGGAATAATACTAGATAATGGTGAAAAAATTGTTTCCCAAAAGGTAATTTTAACTACAGGGACATACTTAAGAGCAGACATCTTGGTAGGTAGTACTAGAACTAGACAAGGTCCACACGGAGAAAAGCCTTCAAATTTTCTAAGTACAAAATTAAAAGAGTATGGTTTTAATATTATTAGATTAAAAACAGGAACTCCACAAAGAATAGATAGAAGCACAATTGACTTTTCTAAAACAAAATTGGAACCTGGAGACGATAAATTATTAACATTTAGTTTTGATTTAGAACCTTCCTATAAAATTGAAGATCAAGTACCTTGTTACTTAACCTATACTACAAAAGAAACCCATAAAATAATTAGAGATAATTTAAACAAATCTAGTATGTACGGAGGATTAGATGATATAGAAGGTATTGGTCCAAGATATTGTCCATCTATAGAAGATAAAGTTGTTAGATTTAGTGATAAAGAAAGACATCAACTATTCTTAGAACCAGAAAGCAGATACTATGATGATATATACGTTCAAGGTTTTTCAACCTCAATGCCACCTGAAGTACAAGAAAAGATGGTCCATTCATTACCAGGACTAGAAAATGCCAAAATTTTAAAATACGGATATGCCATAGAGTACGACGCAATATATCCTACTCAATTAAACTATTCATTAGAAACTAAAGTATTAAAAAATCTATATACAGCTGGGCAAATAAATGGTACTAGTGGATATGAAGAAGCGGCATGTCAAGGATTAATGGCGGGTATTAATGCTTCATTAGATATAGAAGGAAAAGAGCCACTAGTGTTAAAAAGAAATGATGCATACATTGGAGTTTTAATAGATGATTTAATAACAAAAGGAATTAGAGATCCATATCGTCTATTATCAAGTAGGGCAGAGTTTAGATTAATATTAAGAAGTGATAATGCGGATTTGAGACTAAGAAAGTATGGCTATGATGTAGGATTAATATCAGATGAACAAATGAATAAACTAAAAGAAAAAGAACATAATATTGAGCAATTAAAGGATTTCATGCGCAATAATAAAATAAAAATAACAGATGAAACACAAAAAATATTTCAAAATCATAATATTGATATTCCAACAGCTACATTATCTTTAGAACAACTAATCAAAAGACCTCAAATAACCATGAGTTTTTTAGAAAAATTGATAGAAATACCATTTAATAATGAGATAAAAGAGCAAGTAGAAATTAATTATAAATATGAGGGATATATAAAAAAATCAATAATTGAAGCAGAAAAAATGTTAAAGTTAGAAAAAAAACAAATACCTGACGATATTGATTATGATAAAGTTAAAAATATTGCTTCAGAAGCACGCCAAAAATTAAAAGAAGTAAAACCAAAAACAATAGCACAAGCAATAAGAATTAGTGGTGTTAATCCATCCGATATTTCAGTTTTATCAGTATATCTAAAAAAGGAATATAACAAGTATGAATAAAGAAGAATTTATAAAAAAACTTAAAGAAGAGAACATAGAGGTAACTGAGCAAATTTTACAACAATTAATGATTTATAAAGATTTCTTAATCGAATATAACAAACACACTAACTTAACAGCTATAAAAGATGAAAAAGATATATATTTAAAACACTTTTATGATTCAATAATTATATCTAAATACTTTTCTATCAAAAATGAAAAAATATTAGATATAGGCACAGGAGCAGGCTTTCCTGGAATGGTACTCAAAATATTTTTTCCAAATATTAAAATTACACTTCTAGATTCAAATAATAAAAAAATAAGGTTTATTGAAGAACTATGTAATAAATTAAATATAAAAGATGTGGAAATAATCTGTGAAAGAGCAGAAGATTATTGTAAGAATAATAGAGAAAAATTCGATATAGTTACATCAAGAGCAGTTAGTAATTTAACAACTCTTAGTGAAATATCACTACCATTTGTAAAAATTGGGGGATATTTTATACCTTTAAAAGGAGGAAATAGAGAAGAAATTGAGTCTGCTCAATATGCTATTTCCATACTAGGAGGTAAAACAGAAAAAGAGTATAATTATACATTACCTGTCGAGGAAAGTAATAGAACAATCTTATTAATAAAAAAAGAAAGAAAAACACCAGTTTTATACCCTCGTCAATATAATAAAATAATTAAAAATCCATTGAAAAAAGAGGAAAAATAAGATATGATAAAATATAGAATAGGAATAATCTCAAGGGGATGATGATATGAACTTAGATCAAACAGTAGTACAAGTACATATAGAAGATATTATACCTAATAGATTTCAACCAAGATTAAATTTTGATGAGAAAGCATTACAAGAACTAGCTGAATCAATCAAAGAACATGGCATAATACAGCCTTTAGTACTAAGAAAACTTGGAGATAAATATGAAATAATAGCAGGAGAAAGAAGATATAAAGCTGCTACAATGGCTGGTTTATCAACTGTACCAGCAGTTATATCTAACATAGATGATAATAGAGCTGCTGAAGTAGCAATAGTAGAGAATGTTCAAAGAAAGAATTTAACTGCTATTGAAGAAGCTCGTTCATATAAAAATCTTCTTGATAAAGGATATTTAACACAAGAAGGATTAGCTAAAAAGATGGGATTATCACAACCAGCAATAGCTAATAAATTAAGATTACTAAACCTAGATGACGAAGTTCAACAAGCTTTATTAGATGAGAAAATATCTGAAAGACATGCTAGAACTTTATTAACTATTCCGGATAAAGAAACTCAAAAAGAATGGTTACATAGAATTATCAATGAAAGATTAACAGTAAGACAATTGGATACAGAATTAAAAAAATCAAATACTAAAATAGATCCAACAATTATAGAAGAAGATGATGATGATACAGATGGAGGAGTTCCAATAGTTGGAACAAAACCATCAATAGAAGAAATGAAAGCAAATTCGGTTGATATATTTGGAAAAGATAACAAAGATTCTGTGGAAGAAATGATAAAACCTACAGAAGTGGTAAATGAAGAAATAGAAACTCTTGATTTAGAAGAACCAAGCAATATCAATGAAAAACCTCAAGATAGCTTTGTTAGTATTGATGAACCAGTTATTGAAACACCACAATCAACAGATAACATAGAAAATAGTTCATTCTTGGAATTAGATAAACCAAAAGAAGAAAACAAATTCTTTACATATAATAGTGATGAAGAACCAGCATATACTATAGAAAGTACAGAACCAGAAATGGAACCAGTTACAGAAGGCAATGATAATACTTTTGAAATAGTTGACTTTAACCAAAGCAGTGAACCAAAGCAAGAAGAATCTGTTGCACTTGAGAATCCTTTCCAAGCAGCAGAAAAAGAACAACCTCAAGCTATTAATATGGAAGAAGATAATAGTATTAATACAGAATTTAATATTAGTTCAAACAACAAATTCTTTACTCCAACATTAAACGAAAGACAGAGTGTACAAGTAGTTGAGGAGAAAAAAGTAGAAAATCCAATGGACAGAGTTAGAGAATTAAAAGAACAAAAAAGCGAAGACTATGTTCCAGAAGGAGAATTATCTTTAAAAGACACAATAAATATAATAAGAAAGAGTCTTGAAGATTTGGGAAATAGAGGAGTTTATGCAGAAGTTGAAGAGATTGACTTCCCTGATTTCTACCAAATAACAGTAAAGATACCAAAAGACAACTAATTGATATTAGTTGTTTTTAAATAATAATATGTTATAATCTCTAAACAAAGGGGTTTAATTATGATTAAAGTATATGATATTAAACTATACAAAAATGATAAATTAGAAAAAGAATATAATAGTATTAACGGTTTAAGCGATAAAAAAAGAATAATACTAAAACTAGATGATACAAAAACAATAGTAAATGAAAAAGAATTTATAAGAGAAAATGATGAATATAAATTTTCTATAGATTTTGACAATAATAAAAGTATTATTCATTTAAAAGAGCATAATTTATCTTATGATATAAAAGTATTAGATGCTAAATACACAAAAAAAGAAAAAGAAATAGAAATTAAATATAAAATAGAAACTGACGAAGATTTAATTAAAATTATAATTGTAGAAAGTGTGTGATTACATGCAACCATTTATTAAAGAACAAGAAAAATATATTAAGGAAAAATTACTAGAATTAGGATATGAAATTGAAGAAGTTGTATTAAATGTATCTTCACGTCCAGAACTAGGTGACTACCAGTTTAATGGAATTATGGGGTTAGGGAAAAAATATCAAAAAAATCCACGAGACATAGGCCAAGAATTAGTAGATTTAATAAAAAAAGAAAATAAGTACAAAGATATTAATATGGCTGGGCCAGGATTCATTAATATTACTTTTTCTGATGAAGAATTAATTAAACATGTTAATGAATTAAATAACAATATAGAAATAAACTATAAAATTAATAATCCTCGTACAATATTTTTAGACTATGGAGGAGCTAATGTTGCTAAGGCTCTACATGTTGGACATTTAAGAAGTGCAAACATAGGAGAAGCTTTAAAAAGGTTAGCATCATCTTTGGGAAATAAAGCTATAGCCGATGCCCACTTAGGAGATTGGGGAAGACCAATAGGGTTAGTAATGTTAGAAATAAAGAACAAATATCCTGATTTACCTTATTTCGATTCTAATTATAGTGGAGAATATCCTAAAGAATCTCCTGTAACAAATGAAGATTTAATGGAAATGTATCCAGTAGCTTCTTCAAAAGCAAAAGAAGACGAACAATATATGGAAGAAGCAAGAGAAATAACTGCCAAATTCCAAAATGGAGACAAAGGCTTAATGGCATTATGGAATCATATAATGGACGTTTCAAAAAAAGATATTAAAAGCACTTACGATCGCCTAAATACAACTTTTGAAGTATGGGAAGGTGAAAGTGATTGCGATAAATATATTCCAGAAATGATAGAATATTTAGAAGAAAAAAATCTTGTAGAAGATAGTCAGGGAGCTAGAATAATTGAAATAAAAGAAGATAACGATGATCACGAAGTTCCTCCTTTATTATTAGTAAAATCTAATGGTTCTCATTCGTATGAAACTACAGACTTAGCTTGTATTTGGGAGAGAATGCATAAATGGAGTCCGGATGAAATATGGTATTTAACGGATTCTAGACAAGCTCTTCATTTTGAACAAGTATTTAGAGCAGCTAGAAAGGCAAAAATAGTAAAAGAAGATACAGTATTAGAGTTTATCCCATTTGGAACAATGAATGGGACAGACGGAAAACCATTTAAAACAAGAGATGGTGGAACAATGAAACTAGATGATCTTTTAGATTTAGCAGCAGTAGAGTGTGAAAAAAAGATACTTCCAAATATAACTGGAAAAGAAAGAGAAGAAGTTGCTCATAAAGTTTCAATTTCAGCTGTTAAATACGCAGATTTACTTCCATATCGACTAACTGACTATATTTTTGATCCAGTAAAATTTAGTGACCTTCAAGGAAAAACAGGACCTTACCTTTTGTATTCTACTATAAGAATGAAATCTCTACTTAATAAAGCAGATCAAGAAAATATAACTTATAAAGATGTTAAAGTTATATCAGATGAATACCAAAGAAATATAATGGTTAGTTTGTTAAATATCAACAACGTGTTGGTTAAATCTTTTGAATCTAGATCCCTAAATGATATATGTGAACACCTATATAAAATAACTAATATTTACAACAATTTTTACTATCAAAACAGAATATTGACAGAAGAAGATATAGATAAAAGAGAAACTTGGTTAACTATAACAAAAATAGTTTACGAAAATAACTATAAATTACTCAATATTTTGGGTATAGATGTACCAGATAGAATGTAAAATACAAAAAAGTAAAAAATAGTATTGTCATATCAAAAAAAATATGTATAATGGTGTCTAGTAGTTATGGAGGAAATGCTAATGAGTTCAAAAAAATTAACTCTAGAAGAGTTAGAAGCTATGTCATATGATGATATAGCAGCAATTATTTTAAACGAATCAAAAAAGACAATGAAAATTAATGATTTGTTCAAGAAAGTATGTGATTTATTAAAACTTAGTGATGACGAGTATGTTAATAAATTACCAGCATTTTTCGATGTTTTAAGTACTGACCATCGTTTTATAATGTTAGAAGATGGCTCATGGGACATTAGAACTAGACATTCAACAAAGATTGTAATCGATAACGAAGAAGATGAAGAAGATATCATTCTTGAAGAAGAGGAAGATGAACCTGAAGAAGAACAAGAAGATATATTCTATGATGAAGAAACATCTGATGATGATCCAGCAGACGACGATTTAAAAGATCTAGTAATTATTGAAGAAGATGAAGAAACAAATGGATAATAACCGTTTGTTTTTTTTACCCAAGATGATATAATACCAAAGAAAGGCGTGATACTATGATAGAAAGATTAGAAGCAATATCAGAAAAATATCAAGAATTAACAAGACAACTAGCTTCTCCAGAGGTGTTGGCTGATTATAATGAACTAAAAAAACTATCAAAAGAGCAAAAAGATTTAGAAGAACAATACAATAAATATCAAGAATATAAAAAAACAATAAACGATATAGAAGAAACAAAAGAATTATTAAATGATCCAGAAATGGGAGAAATAGCTGCTCAAGAATTAGAAGAATTAAACGAAAAGAAAGAAAAAATAACTCAAGAGTTAGAATTCTTATTAATTCCTAAAGATGAAAATGATGATAAAAATATTATTATGGAAATAAGAGGAGCAGCAGGCGGAGATGAGGCAAATATATTTGCTGGGGATTTATTTAGAATGTATCAACATTATGCTGATAAAAACAATTGGAAAATAGAAATAATAAATGAAGAACCAGGAACTGCTGGAGGATTTTCTCAAATTGAAGCAATTATAAAAGGTGATAAAGTATATTCTAAATTAAAATATGAATCAGGCTCACACAGAGTTCAAAGGATTCCAGTAACAGAATCTAATGGTAGAATTCAAACTTCTACAGCTACAGTTCTTATAATGCCAGAAGTAGAAGATGTAGATATAGAAATCAATCCAAATGATTTAAGAATAGATGTATATTGTGCTACAGGTCATGGAGGACAAGGAGTAAACACAACTCCATCCGCAGTAAGAATTACTCACCTTCCAACCAATACAGTAGTAACTTGTCAAAATGAAAGAAGTCAATTACAGAATAAACAAGAAGCAATGCAAGTATTAAAATCAAGACTATATCAAATGGCTCAGGAAGAACAAGACGCTAAAGTTGGCAATGAAAGAAGAAGTAAAATAGGTACAGGAGATAGAGCAGAAAAAATAAGAACATACAACTATCCTCAAAACAGAGTAACTGACCATCGTATTGGTTATACAACTAACAACTTGGATAGAGTTATGGACGGAGCTCTAGATGACATAATAGATGCTCTAATTACAGAAGATATGGCTCGTAAACTTAGAGGAGAATGAAAGAAGAAATAGAATATCTAAAAAAGTATTTACATCCTGAAGATAATATAGATGAAGCAATAAAAAGACTCGAAAAAGGGGAACCAATTCAATATATAGTTGGAGATGTTAACTTTTATGGAAACATAATAAAAGTTAATAAAAATGTTTTAATTCCTCGTCCAGAAACCGAAGAATTAGTAGAAAAAACAGTTGAATATTTAAAAGAATACTTTTCTAATGATATAGATATATTAGATATAGGTACAGGAAGCGGTTGTATACCCATATCTTTAAAAAAGATATTTCCTAAAGCGATTATAAAAGGAGTAGATATTTCTAAAGAAGCTTTAACAATAGCCAAGGAGAATGCTAACATTAATCATACAGACATAGAATTTATCAAAAGTGACGTATTTTCTAATGTAAAAGGTAAATATGATTGTATAATATCAAATCCTCCATATCTAACTGAAAACGACTATGTAATGGATATTGTTAAAAACAATGAACCAGAAATAGCTTTATACGCTAAAGATGATGGTTTGTATTTTTATAAAAAAATAATAAAAGAAGCTAAAAAATATTTGAAAGATAGATTTATAATAGCTTTTGAAATAGGGGAAAATCAAAAAAAAGCTATAATAGAAATGGCTAAACAGCATTATCCAGATTCTACGATAATAGCTTCTAAAGATTTAAGAAAATTTGATAGATTTATTTTTATAATAAATAAGTAGTAAAAGCTACTTTTTTATTTACTTAAAAATAGTCAAATGCCCCTAATTCATTTGACAAAAGTATATATAAAATATAATATTAAATTATAAGAAGCAAAAGAGAGTGATCTTATGAAACAGCTGATAATTAACGGAAACAAACAATTAAGTGGCGAAATTAAAATTAGTGGAGCAAAAAATGGTGTGGTAGCTTTAATACCAGCGGCAATTCTTTCAGATGAAGGGGTAACTTTATATAACGTGCCCAACATATCAGACACCAAATCACTATTAGATATATTAGATTTATTGAATTGTAATGTTGAGTATAAAGACGAAGTATTAAAAATAGATACAAAACAATTAGAAAATAAAGTAATAAAAGAAGAATTAGCAAAGAGATTAAGAGCATCATACTATTTTATGGGAGCATTATTAGCAAAATTTAACTATGTAGAAATTTATTTCCCTGGAGGATGTAATATTGGTTCACGACCAATAGATTACCATATTAATGGATTTAAAAAACTTGGAGCAGAAGTAGAAATAGATGGAAACAAATATGTTTTTAAAACAAAAAAACTTAAAGGAGCGGATATTTACTTAGACTTTGCATCAGTAGGAGCTACAATAAATATAATGCTTGCTGCGGTAAAAGCCGAAGGAAAAACAACTATATCAAACGCTGCAAAAGAACCAGAAATCGTAAATGTTGCAAGTTTCTTAAATAGTATGGGAGCAAAAATAACTGGTGCAGGAACCAGCGAGATAAAAATAGAAGGTGTTAAACACTTAAAAAAAGGAGTAATAGATGTAATTCCTGATAGAATTGAAGCAGGTACATATGTAATAGCTGGAGCTTTAATGGGAAAAGATTTAAAAATATCAGGAGTTATTGAAGAACATATTGAGGCTCTACTATCTAAACTAAAAGAAATGGGAGTAGAAATAAAAAAAGAAAAGAAATCTTTAATAATTAATAAACCAAAAAAATACAAACCAATTAATATTAAAACTTTAGTATTCCCTGGCTTTCCAACAGATCTAGGGCAACCAGTAAGTGTATTATTAACTCAAGCAGATGGTGTGTCTATTTTTGAAGAGACAATATACGAAAACAGAATGGGACATATAAAATATCTTCAAAAAATGGGAGCTAACATAAGAGTTAACGATAGAACAGCAATATTTATGGGACCAACACCTCTTAAAGGTGAAGAAGTAGTTGCTACTGATTTAAGAGCCGGAGCTTGTATGGTTTTAGCCGGGCTAACAGCTAAAGGAACTACAATTATAAATGAAATAGATCATATTCTTAGAGGATATGAAAATATCGTTGAAAAGCTACAAAATGCAGGTGCAGATATAAGAATTAAAGAGTGAAATTAAACTTGTTTCACTTTTTTTATGGTATACACTAAATTTGACACAAACTTAAAAATTTGGTAATATTAGAACGTGTTATGGTGCATTATCCTAGTCACAAATATTATCTGAAGGTAGGGCTAAAAATCTATCAATTGATCAATAGACACTTTGTATATCTGCTTGTTTCGCCCAGATTCGGGTGGATATATGATTTTAGAATCAAGGAGATAATATAATGGCATATATTTCGCCTCCTTTTTTCAAGTCATTAAATCTTTACTGATCATGTCGTGAGTGGTTAAGAGGGATATTATTTGAAATCTTAATTGCAAAAGCGAATAAGGATAGTCAAGTTGTGTTTGAGAAATTCTCTAGGGTGTATGTATTATAAAGTTTGAAGTGCGGACTAAGTGGTAATCGAGTAATCGTAATGGGAACGTTCGATTATTTTCCTTAAAGAGAAATCGCCAAAGAGTAATCGATGGTGGAAAATAGAGAAATTCAACTCGACCAAAGCCGTAAAATTAATTTATGATATTACCATAAACTGTTTTTTTATAAATGCTTTATAAGGAGAGTTAATATGAAAGAAAATGTTAACTGGATATATAAAGTTTTTTTATTATCTTTTATTCTTTCAATAGTGTTTAGTAGTGGTTCTTCATTCATAGCTAATCGTGCTAATTCTATAATACTAGGAATAATAATTGTTTTTGTAATCATTATTGGAATAGTATTTGATATGATAGGAGTAGCAGTATTAACTAGCAATGAATCTAGTCTTCATGCTAAGGCTTCAAAGAAACTAAAAGGTGCTAAAGAAGCTATATCTATGTTAAAAAATGCCCCACGAGTTGCCTCAATTTGTAACGATGTAGTTGGTGACGTATGTGGTATTGTAAGTGGTAGTTTAGGAGCTGTGCTTACAATAAATATCGCTACTTATTTTAACTATAACGTAGTATTAATAACTACAATCATAACGGCTATTATTTCTGCTTTAACAGTAGGTGGAAAAGCGATATTTAAAACAATAGCAACAAAAAAAGCCGATACTATAGTATATAATGTTGGGAAAATAATAAGTATATTTAAATAATAAATATTTAATACTTGATTAGTTTAATTATTATGGTATAATACATTAGACGCAGAAATACTATGTTTAGAGTATTAAACATGGCGGAAGGAGTGTAATTATGAAAAAGGGAATACATCCAGAACAAAAAGATTGTAAGGTAACTTGCAGTTGTGGAGCAACATTTATGACTAAATCAACTAAAGATGAAATCTATATTGAAGTATGTAATGAATGTCATCCATTCTATACTGGAAAACAAGGAAAAAGCAAAAAAGCTGGAAACATTGAAAAATTCAACCGTAAATATGGAATTACAGATGAAGCTGCTTAATAGCTTCTTTTTTATTTGTCAAAATATACAATAAATAGTAAATTCTTTTTTTACTTTACTTTAAGTTCCCATATATACGTGATATACTTAAATTGGTGATATATATGGGGAAAATAGGTTATTTGTTCAAAAGAATAAAAGGGATGAACTACAAAGGGTTCTTTAATACGATTGATGAAGTTCATAAAAAAAGCAAAAAGAATAAAATATCATTATTCTTTGATATTATTCATTGTGGCTTAAAATACCAAGCAGGATATATGGACTACAAATTATTAGAAATGTACAGAATACCAGAAAAGAACAGAAATACTTTCATCACCAGAGGTATTAATAATGAAATAGTAACAAAGTACAATGATCCTAAGTATATCCATTTTTTCAGAGATAAAATAGATTTTAATAAAAAGTTTAATAAATATCTAAATAGAGACTGGATAGAAGTAACAGAAGATAATTATGAAGAATTTAAACAATTTACTAATAAACACAAAAAAATTGTTGTTAAACCAATAGATGAGAGTTGTGGAAAAGGCATAGAAATCATTGAGATAAATGATAAAAACGTTAAAAAAACATATGATAATATTTTAAAAACTAAAAGAAACTTAGTTGAAGAGGTTGCTAAACAATGTAAAGAATTATCCTCTCTTCATCCTGGCTCAATAAATACAATCAGAATGGTTACTTTAAATAATCATTTAGTAGCAGCATATCTTCGTATAGGTACCGGGAAAAATGTAGTAGATAATTTTAATCACGGAGGAATAACAGCACCAGTAAATATTGCAACCGGTATAATTGACTACCCAGCTATTGATAAACATGATCACGTATACGAAAAACATCCAGATACTAATGTATCTATAGTATGGTTTCAAATACCTAAATGGAATAGAATTAAAAGATATATAGAAGAATGTTCTAAGAAAATACCAGAAATGGGCTATGTAGGATGGGATGTTTGTGTTGGAGAAAACGGACCTTGTTTGATAGAGGGAAATGAATTTCCAGGCCATGATATCTATCAATTACCACCACATAGAACAGATAATATAGGTATGTTACCATTATTTAAAAAAGCTATGGAAGGAGATTTAGAAAATGAAAATAGCGATAGCAACTGATCATCATGGTGTAGAAGAAAAAAAAGAACTAATGAAGAAATTAGAAAATAAATATGAGTTTATCGATAAAAGTGTTAATAACTATGCAACAGATGACTTTCCTGATTTTGCTTTAGCAGTAGCTAAATCTGTACTAAGCAAAGAAGCCGACTTTGGTATTCTTATGTGTGGTACAGGAATAGGTATGTCTATTGCAGCTAATAAAGTAAAAGGAATAAGAGCAGCTCATTGTTCTAACGTAGAACAAGCAAGATTAACTAGAGTAGATAATGATGCTAATATTATTTGTCTTAGTTACAAACAAGATATTTCTGAACTAATCCAGATGATTAATATGTTTATGAATACGGAACATAGCAAAGAAGAAAGACATCATCGCCGTGTCCAAAAAATAAAAGATATAGAAGAGGGTAAACTTAAATGAATTATAAAGCCTATATATACGTTATAAGTGTTTTAATGAGTGCCTATGCTTTATCAGGAGTAAACTTCGATAATTTTATCAAAAAAAATAAAGCTTTAGAAGCTCGTGTTTTAGTAGTATTACTAAGTTTATCCTTAGGATATCTAATAACTAATTTTATAACAGATTTCTTGAATGTTAGCTCTATTATAAAATAACATCCAACCATTAATATTATACCACTTTATCATTAATGTTGTTAAGTATTAAATTTATATTAAAAAGATGTTATAATTAATGCAAGGAGGAAGATGATTATATGAAATATAACATCAGAGGAGATAAAATAACAGTAACAGGAGCTATGAAATCTTACATAGAAGAAAAGCTATCAAAGATGGATAAGTATTTCGAAGAACCAGGAGATATCACAGCAAATGTACTAGTTAAAGTAAAGGATTTGGATCAAACAATAGAAGTTACAGTTCCAACAAAAAAATTCACTATTAGAGCAGAAGAATCAAATGAAGATTTCTATGCTGCAGTAGATCTAGTTATTAACAAACTAGAAAGACAAATTAGAAAGAATAAAGATAGATTATCTAGAAAATATAAAAATGCTGAGTCGTTAGAATTTAATTTTAACTATGAAGAGGAAGAAAAAGAAGAAGAAAATACTTCTAAAATAGTAAAAAGAAAAAATATTTCCATGAAACCAATGGATGAAGAAGAAGCAATTCTTCAAATTGAATTATTAAATCATGATTTCTTTGTATTTAAGAATATAGATGAAGAATGTGTTTCAGTTCTATATCTAAGAAAAGATGGAAATTACGGAATAATCAACATGAAATAAGATGGGAAACCATCTTTTTATTTGTGAATATAAACAGCAAAATAATATTTTATATAAATATCTAATATTAAATAGTAAAATATAAATGAAAAAAATTAAAAAGAGCTATATAAAACTTGAATTTATTGACAATATAGCTTAAAATATAGAATACGTAGAGAAAGGGGTAACTATGCCCTGATTTATATAAAAGACATGGAGGATGAACTATGGGACTATTAAGATCTTTGATAGATTCAGAATATAAAGAATTAAAGAAATTTGAAAAACAAGCAAAACAAATAGATGCCTTAAGTGATGAGATGGCAGCTTTAAGCGATGAAGAATTAGCTGCTAAAACCGATGAATTTAAAAAAGCCTTAGATGAAGGTAAAACACTTGAAGATATTCTTATTCCTGCTTTTGCAACAGTTAGAGAAGCAGCATACAGAATAATTGGAGAAAAACCTTACTTTGTTCAGATATTAGGTGGTTTAGCTATTCACTATGGTAATATAGCAGAGATGAAAACTGGTGAAGGTAAAACTTTAACAGAAACAATGCCTACTTATTTAAATGCTTTAACAGGTAAAGGAGTACACATTGTAACAGTTAACGAATTCTTGGCTAAACGTGACTCTGAATGGATGGGAAATATATTTAGATTCTTAGGATTAACAGTAGGATTAAATATGCGTGAAATGTCTCCGCAACAAAAAAGAGATGCTTACAATTGTGATGTTTTATATTCAACAAATAATGAAATTGGTTTCGATTACTTAAGAGATAATATGGTAGTTAGAGCTCAAGATAGAGTTCAAAGACCATTAAATTTCTGTATTGTCGACGAAGTAGACTCAATTCTTATCGATGAAGCACGTACCCCATTGATTATTTCAGGCGGAAAAATGGATTCAAAAAATCTATATGAATCTGCTGATAGCGCTGTTAAGAGATTAGAAGAAGAAGATTATACAGTTGATGAAAAAACAAAGAGTGTATCTTTAACTGATTCTGGAGTTGAAAAGATAGAAAAAATATTCCATTTAAAAAATCTATTTGATTTAGAAAATGCAGCATTAGTACATCATTTAAATCAATCATTAAAAGCTAATTATGGATTTCATATCGACGTTGACTATGTAGTTGAAAATGGTGAAGTAGTCATCGTTGATCAATTTACTGGACGTTTAATGCATGGTCGTCAATATAGTGATGGTCTACATCAAGCTATTGAAGCTAAAGAAGGCGTTAAGATTAATGAAGAAACAAAGACCATGGCAACTATTACGTTCCAGAACTTATTTAGAATGTATAATAAATTGTCAGGTATGACAGGTACTGCTAAAACAGAAGAAGAAGAATTTAGAGATATCTACAACATGTATGTTATCCAAATTCCAACTAATAAACCTGTTATAAGAGAAGATTATCCAGATTTAGTTTATGCTACAGAAACTGGTAAATTTAAAGCAATTGTAAAAAAGATTAAAGAAATACATGAAACTGGACAACCAATTCTAGTTGGTACAATATCAGTTGAAAATAACGAAAAACTTAGTGAAATGCTTAAAAAAGAAAAATTAAAACATGAAGTATTAAATGCTAAGAACAACGAAAGAGAAGCTGAAATAATTGCTAAAGCCGGAGAAAAAGGAGCTATTACAATAGCTACTAACATGGCTGGTCGTGGTACCGATATCAAACTTGGTGAAGGTGTTAAAGAACTTGGAGGTTTATGTGTAATAGGTACTGAAAGACATGAATCTCGTCGTATTGATAATCAGTTACGCGGACGTTCTGGTCGTCAAGGAGATCCAGGTATGTCACAATTCTTCGTATCATTTGATGATGATTTAATGAGAAGATTTGGTACTGATAAGATTAAACAAATGTTAATAAATGTTGGTTTCTCAGATGAACAAGCAATTAGATCTAAAACATTTACTAAGAGTATTGAACAAGCTCAAAAGAAAGTTGAAGGAAATAACTATGATACTCGTAAGTCATTACTTGATTATGATAATGTAATGAATGAACAAAGAGAAATTATCTATTCAAGACGTAATGAAATATTAGATCAAGAATCTATTAAAGAAAGAACACAAGAAACTTTCTTAACAAACATTACTTATTTAGTTAATAGTCATATCGAACCGGAAGGTTACTTAACTGAAGATGATAAGAGTGAAATAATTGAATATCTAAATACTAACTTAATTAAAACTACTAAGTTAGATGTTAAAGATATATTAGATATGAAGACTGAAGGAGAAGTAATTGATTTCCTAACTGAAAAAGTAAAAGAAGATTACAATGAAAAAGTAAAAGAAATACCTGAAGAAGTAATTAATGAATTTGAAAAAGCAATAGCTTTAAGAGTTATTGATGAAGCTTGGATAGATCATATCGGTGCAATGGAACACTTAAGAGAAGGTATTGGACTTCGTGGTTATGCTCAAACAAATCCATTACAAGCTTATACATTAGAAGGATATGAATTATTTGATGATTTACTAGCTGGTATTTCATCTAACATTTCTATCTACTTATTAAAAGCCGAAGTTAGACAAAATACAGAAAGAAAAGAACAAACTTCAAATAAAATAGTTCATGATACCCACATTAAACAAAAAGGACAACCTATCAAAAAAGATAAAAAAGTAGGTCGTAATGATCCATGTCCATGTGGCTCAGGTAAGAAGTACAAACAATGTCATGGAAAATAGCCGTAAAATAAGGCTTTGAGAAAATTTATGTGCACAAAAAAAGCACCAATTTTCTCAAATGTGCACATTTTGTGCACATAAAAGTATAAAATATTCAAAATAATCTCTTAAATACCTTATAAATAAAGGGATTATATAATGTGCACATTTTAGTGGAATAATGAAACTAGCATATTAATTGCTAGTTTTTCTTTGTTCAATAAGAAAGGACAGGGAACATTATGTCAGAGATTAGAATTATGAAAAGGGGAAAGGTTTATCAATATCGATTTGAAATTGCTTCAAGAGGAGGTGTAAGAAGGTATATTAATAAGAGTGGCTTTGAATCGAGAAAAGAAGCTCAAGAAGCAGGAGCAATTGCTTATAATGAATATTTTAGAACTGGAAGAAAACAAAAGATTAAGGATATGTCATATGAAGACTATTTAGACTACTGGATGACTAATTATTGCTACTTTAATGTTAAATATGCAACGATAGCATCATATTTAAATATTATTAAAAATCATTTAAAACCAGAATTAGGAATGTATAAGTTAACTCAACTTGATTCTTATACAATACAAAACTATATTAATAAACTATATAAAGAGAAGCATTATTCTAAACATTATTTAAAAGGAATACTAAAATTAATAAAAGGATCACTTAAATATGCCTGTTATACAGTTAATTTTATAAATGATAATCCAGCTGAAAGAGTACATATCCCAAAATATGATGTTGTTACTGGAGATCCAGCACATATTTTTACTCAAGAAGAGTTTGAAATAATACTAGAAAGATTTAAAGATGTACCATATATCTATTATTCATTCTTAACTGCATATTATACTGGACTCCGAGTATCAGAATGTTATGCTTTAACATGGGATAATATAGACTTTGAAAAGAAAACACTAACAGTAAACAAAAATATTATAAAAAAGAATCAACATCAATTACCTAAAAAATATGTAATAACAAAAGGACATTCAGTAGAAGAATGGTATTATGGAACATGTAAGAATCCTCAATCAAATAGAACTATAGGTATAGGAGACACATTAATTAAAGCATTAAAAGAATATAAAAAAGAGCAAGAAGAATATATTAAGTTCTATGGGGATGCTTATTTAAAGCATTACGAAAAAGAAGTAATTAATCCACATACAGAAAGGAAAGAAATCAAGATTGTTGATGCACCTGCAGAACTAGAACTAAATTTACCAGAGGCAAAATTAATATTTGTTAAGCCTAATGGACAATATAGAGGTACCGAAACTACAAGGCATGCTTTTAAAGTAATAAATTATGAATTAAAAATACCATGCAGATTCCATGACTTTAGAGATACACATGCCACAAGACTGATAGAACAAGGAGCAGATATAAAAGCTGTTTCAAAAAGATTAGGACATTCTTCTATTATGACTACATATAACATCTATGTAAGAGTAACTGATAAAATGGAAACTGATACAGTAGATAGATTTGAAGATTATACTAATACTTTAGATATACCAGATACAAAAGAAATCCCTTTTAAAGACTAAAAGCCTTGATTTTTAAGAAAAAAGTGTTATTATAAAAGACAATTAATTAATTGGAGCTGATGTCTAATGAGAAATAAAGCACTTTTAATTTATACACGAAAACAATTTAGTTTATTAATTAATGGATTCAATGAGAGAAATTGACTATAATGTCTTTTTCTCTCTTTTTTGTTAGGAGGTTTTGAATGATTGCGAGAGATGAAGAAGGAAAATTAGATATAACCTTATTAGAAGTACAAAGACCATTATCAGAAGCAATAATAAAAGAGTATGATCATAAAGAGGTAATGAAAGACATTCACAACATATTTGTGCAATTACAAGATAATTTTTTTGAACAAGCAGTATACCAAGAATATTTGAAATATACAATTACAGAAGATTTGGAGTTTGTTATAGTTGAAGATCCTTCGTTGAAAATTAAAAATATCAACGAAAATAATCTTAAATTAGGAAGTGAAATCTCTTTTAAAAGATTTACTAAAAAAGACTATAAAAAATCTATAGACTTATGCGAACATTTATTAATGAGAGTAAGAGATTCATTTTATAATTTAGATGAGATAGAAAAATACGTTATCAAAAACTTTGAATATGATAAACCAAAACCACTAACAGATGAAATAATAATATTTGAAACTAAAATACATAAAGATAAATACTATAGATCAAAGAAAAGTGCTTATATAAAAATGGCTTTGCAATTAGGACTTATGGATGAAATAAAAATGGATACTATTTTAGTATCAGAACTAAAAAAATACATTAGTAAGAACATTGTAACAATCGAAAATTAATCCGGAGTTTTTTCGGAGTAAATATAGAACTCTACAAGACAATTTGTAGAGTTTTTTCGCATGGTTTATATAATCAATCTCCTAGATAATGGAAGTGAACAGAGGCCGAAGTTCAGTAATTTAGAAAAGGAGAAAGATTATGGAAAACGATTACTTAATGATATATGCGGTAGTACCAAAATATATCTATGAAACAAAACAACTTACACCAGAAGAAAAACTGATTGCTGAGCGAATCATAGCATTATGCAGAAAGGAAGGATATTGTTGGATAACAAATAGAAAACTATCAGAAATGTATAATATACGACTTGAAACAGCATCAAGACATATTAAAAAACTAGAAAAAATTGGATTAATTAAATGTGAATATGAGAAAGATCATCAAAGAGAGAAAAGGATAATTCATTTAGTCAATGATATATGGAGCAAATGGTCATCAGATCATGAATCAAATAATCAAGAAAACCTAGACTATTCAGTCAAATATAATAATAAATATAATAAAAAGAATAATAATGAAGAGAATTTACCTGAATGGATGAAACATCCTGAAATGTGCACTTCAACTCCATGTACTCCAGAAGAACAAGCTGAGATGGATGCTTTATTAGCGGAGTTTAAATAATGGAAGAAAGATTAATATACACCGTTCAGGAAGTTGCTAGTATTCTTCATTCTAGCCCGAATTATATTTATGAATTGATTAGAAAAGGTTATTTACCAGCCATTAAACTAGGAAGTTTAAAAGTTCTAAAAACCACTTTAGAAAGATTCTTAATTCAAAATGAAGGAAAGGATCTATCTGACCTTAATAATATTAGGAAAGTAGTTATTCAAGTAGAGGTAGAAAATGAGTAGTATAAGAATAACAAAAAGAAAAGATGTTTACCAATATAGATTTGAAATAGCAAGTGAAAATGGTAAAAGAAAATATATTAATAAAAGTGGATTTAAAACCAAAGCCGAAGCTTTAGAAGCTGGAACAATTGCATTCAATGAATATATAAATGCAGGTAAACCATTCAAAGAATGCAAAATGTCATATAGTGATTATTTAGATTATTGGATTGATAATTATTGTAAAAACAATTTAAAATACAATACCATTCAAACATATACAACATTATCAAAAAAATATATTAAACCTTATATAGGACATTATAGAATGTGTAATATAACAAGTTTAACTTTAAATTCTTTTATTACTGATTTAGTTAATAGATATGATTTTTCGAGAGATTACTTTAGAAATATGTTAAAGATTATTAAAGGATCATTTAGAGATGCATGTAATTTATATGGATTTATTAAATATAATCCAGCATTAATAATTAGAATGCCTAAAATGGATGTTGAGAAAAAAGAAGATAAACATCTATACACAAAAGAAGAAATAGATTTGATTCTAAATAGATTTAAAGATGATTCTACATTTATATGTGCTTTCCTAACAGCATGCTTTACTGGAATGAGAACAGGAGAACTATTTGCATTAACATGGGAAGATGTTGATTTAGAAAAAGGAATAATCAACATTAAACATAGTGTTTATGATAAACCAAAAGATAAAGATGGAAGATGGTATATTGGTACAACAAAGACACTATCAGGACAAAGAACTATATACATAGGAGATACTTTAAAAACAGCTTTAACTAATTACAAAGAAAGACAAGAAGAATTAAAGAACTTATTTGGTAAAGATTATAAATATTATCATATTGAAGAAGTGAAAAATGAATATGGAAAAGTAATAGAGAATAGAATAGTTTTAAACAAAAATTGTGGAGAAAAAAATTTGGATTTAGTATTTGTTCGTGATAATGGAACATATTCAGGAACAGATTTGTTAAGATATCCATTTAAAGTAATTCATGAAGAATTAGGAATTAAGAAATGTAGATTTTACGATTTAAGAGGTTCATATGCTACTAAAGTATTAAATAATGGAACAGAGATTAAAGAAGTAGCAGATCTATTAGGACATAGAAATGTAGAAACAACTGAGAACTATTACATTAGAAGTATAGAAGATAATAAAAGATTAGCAGTTAATGAATTTGATAGTAAAAATACAACTGATGTTATAAAAAGTGTAATAGAATTTCAAATTAAAGAAGGTGAAACAGTATGAATTACGCAATATTCAGAAGTGAACCTATCTATACTCTAAATGATCTAGCTCAAATTGGCTCTCACAATAAAAGAGAAAAGAAAGCATATAACTCAAATCCAGATATAGACTTATCAAAAACTAAAGATAATGTAGAACTTGTTCCATTAAATATGAAATATGTTAAAGG
>CAMZCT010000007.1 GCA_947305065.1 uncultured Mycoplasmatota bacterium
AATGAAAAAAATAGTATTAGTGAAAATCTCACCAACACTATTTATAATACAACCATAAATAAGACTTTATTGGGTCTTTTTTTGTTGCTTTTTTACAATTCATCAATTATTATATATTTCGATGGAGAAGGGGATATTATGGAGAAAAAACTGAGATACGAAGCTGTAAATTTATTATTACTATTATGTAATAGTTATTTCATAATTATTTTATTAATATATACTAAAATACTTAATATCAAAGAAGCAATAATTTTCGCCATAATTAGTTTATTGTCTGCAACACTTAATATTAAAGGCTATATACAAAGCAACAGATTTAAATACAATATGAGTGTATTTATTTGCTTCCTAACAAACGTCATATTAATATATCTACTATTTACTATTAGCTGTAAATATAACATCATAATACTATATAAGTAGCAAAATTTTGAAAAAATATAGTATAATAAAAATGGAATAATAAAATACAATACCCGGGGTGAGTAAAGTGGCAAAAAAGAAAGTAACAAAGAAAAAGAATACTAGCAAAATAACTATAGAAGCCATCGAAAAGAAGCTTAACAATAAAAGAAAAGTTATTAAAAAAACATCTAGTTATAATAAATTTAATAAAGATAATAAAAAGATCATAAATTATAAAGAAAACATCAAAAAAAGTAACACTCTAAAATCAGAAAAAGAAGCTGTTGAAGAAGTAAAACCAAAGATTTATGATCAAGAATTAGAAGATGTTGAAATACCAATAATTAAAAAGACAGTTGAAAAAACATCAAAAAAAATTGAAATAAACAACGAAGAGCCGGAAGAAAAAAAAGAAGAAATAAATCACGAAAAAATTAAAGAGACAATTAAAGCTAAATTAGACAAAAAACTTGATGAGAAAATAGAAGAGAAAATAAATCAAAAATTAAGTGAAACTGATGAACTAAACGTACCAGAATTCGTAAACAAAAAAGAAGAAAAGAAACCTTCCAGAAGAATCGCCAAAAAAGAAGACGTATTTTCTAAAATAATGGAATGGTTCGGTAACTTAACTAGTGATTTAAATTCAAATATAAGAAAAAGAAAAGTAACTAATATTAAGAAAATTACTCCAAAAAAGAAAAAAGCAAAGGATTCTTATATTGAGGAAGATAAACCTAAAGTATATCCAAAAAATAAATTCCTAAAAGCACTAGTAATAATACACGAAAACCTATATATTCCATTTGATACAATAATAATCTTAGCGTTTATAATTCTAATTATCGGAATGAATCGTGTTCAAGTAATTCCATCTTCAACTATTAAATATATTGCTTGTATAGTAGGATTCCTATCATTAGTTGCCATATCACTAAATAAATATCTAAGCGGAAGAATATTTACGATACTGATAACAGCCGGAATGGTGGGGGGAATTTATTACTTAAATTACACTTATGATTTTATTAATAATCTAAATACCAAATTATATGAATATCAAGAATACTATGTAGTCTCACTTGATAACGGTCGAAATAAATCTATATACAACATTAATAATAAAAAAGTGGGTCTACTAGATGATAATTCTAAAAATGTAAAACATGTACTCAATACTAAATTAGATCATGTAACGTATATAACTTATAAAAATCAAGATAAACTATATGAAGAATTTATTGAGAGCAAAACTAGGGCAATTATCGTCAAAGAAAATCAATATAAATATATTCAAAATAACAATATTAAACCGGATATAAAAGTTAAAATATTATATAAATTTAATGTTAATACCAAAAAACAAGGAGAATAAAAATGAAATTAAAGAGATTATCAGCTTACTTAATAGATATATTATTAATCTATTTTATTGCTAATACTATATTTATGGTTGTATTTAAGGATGAATACAGCAGATTTGCTAAAAGCTCCGAAGAATATATTGCTACTATACAAAAAGTAGCGGAAAAAACTAAAGATACTAAAAGTATTGAAACCATAGCTGAGGAAACAAAAGAATTAAACTATAATTACTTAAAATTGGGAACAACTAGTACGATACTTACCTTATCAATCCAGATAATATACTTTGTCTTCGCTCAATACTTTAATAATGGTCAAACACTCGGCAAAAAAATCCTTAAAATTAGAATTAAACAAATAGGCGAAGAAAGACTTAATGCCGGCCTATTTGTATTAAGAGAATCTCTTTTATTTGTATTACCAATTAAAATAATCGATTTAGTATGTTTACTAACTACTAAAATGAATACTTACTTAACTATAAATGCTCTAACATCTAATATTGAAACGCTAGTAACATTAGCAATAATTGGCTTTATGCTATTTAGAAACGATGGTCGAGGACTACACGAAATAATAAGTAGAACAGAAGTAGTACCAGTAAAGAAGGAGAAAGAATAATTTTCTCCTTTTTTATTTATAATGTGATAAAATATATATAATAGGTGATAGTATGAATAGTAAAGAGAACTTCATAAAAGTATATGAAGAAAAAATTAAGCCACTAAGAGAGAGTTATTACAAAAATAAAGTTAGAGCGGGATTAGGGGATAATATATTTAACAAGAGTATGATCATAATTAATTATCTACCTCTTATACTAGCTTTATTACTTTGTTTAGTAGGACAATTCTCCTTAAAAAGTAAAATAATAGCTCTATTATTTTTACTAGTTAGTAGCTACGTACTATCTGTAATAAAAAAGAAATATGATATCTATGAATCTAGATATGAAATAGAAATTAGAAAGTTGGGGTTTTTATCTATCGCTCAATACGAAAAAAATATTAAAAAATTTATAACTGGTAAAGATGGATATTATGCAGAACTTCTACAAGAAATCATCGATAAAAATAAGATAGCCAAGGAAAATTCATATTTTTTAACGGATTTAAAAGGTAGAACATATATATTATTTGATAATAAAGAAAAAGACGAAATATTAATAGTAAATAATGATTTAAAAGAAACACCAAGATTAACCAAACTAAGAAATGGCAACATCAGGTATTACAGAAATGATCAACTAAATAATAGAATCATTTTTAAAACAGATCTTGATGAATGGTATTATGTTGAAGAAAACGAATCTGTTTTTGAAAAAATAATGCCAGAAAAGAAAGTTGAAGCTAAAAAAGATTTCAATGTTAATGAGTATATTTCCGACTTTGAAAGATTTATGAAGCAAATAAAAGATAAAGACTTAAGGAAAAAAGAAGAAGGTTTAAAGACAAAAACTAAAAGTAAAGCCAATTTAACTCTACTACTAGCATTAATGATTATATTAATTATCATATCTCCAATTTACAAAGAGTATACCAGTATAATAAATATTATTTTTGTAGCAATAATGACAATTGCAAATATCTATTTACAAAGATATCTCCAAGTAAAAAATATAGTTATAAAAAATGACAATGATTATATTAAATTCCTAAATAATAACAAAGACTGTCAAGATAAATTTGTAGAACTTAAATTAGCACTAAATATTCCTAAAACCGTTGAGAAAATATATAGTGATGAAGGAGCAGAATTCCTTGTTTGGGACAATGCTGGTTATTTCCATCTATTTCTAAATCTAATATACTTCGATGTAATTTACATCTCAGTAAAAATTGAAGAAGTAGAATACTATAAAGAAGACGATGAATACTGTGAAATAAAAATTAGAAACAATAAATACACATTTAAAAATGATGCTAAAAAGGTATTTGATAAATTACTACCAAATAAAGATTATAACTGGATAAAAGGACTAAATATTGATAATAAATAAATAAATGATATAATACAAGAGAGGGGATAATTATGAGCAAAACACCAACTATAGACTATATGTTAACAGATTTTCGTCATAACTTGGACAGTATGTCTTTTAGTAACTCTAAAAAAGCAGCCATTGGGGAAAAGCTAGATGCTATATTGAACGTTATAGAAGGGACTAAAGGTGAAAAATTACCTGGTATGGGAGCTTCAGCTGAACCAGAACCAGTTCTTAGCGATGCCGATTCACGTTCAAGTCTTAATATAAACCTATTTAAAATGTTAGAGCTTTCTTCTGATGATCTAAAAAAGATTAATTTTTCACTGCCAAAATCAAAAATAAATGACATAAATGACATAGTTAAAAAACCACTTATTTTCATACGTGGCAAAAAGAAAGAACCGATTGAAACAATTCATGATTATGAAGAATATCTTGAAAGTTTATATAGAGATTATTTATCACCAACAGAGCACACAATTGGTACTGGTGCCAGCGAGATAAAAATCAGAGAAAGATATCCTCATGAGGAAGAAAGCGATTCAGATAAATATGAAATAATATATGAAACAGATTCTACCTATAAAACTGAGGATGAAGTAAAAGAAGCTATAAAATCTCACTACATAGATTATTATGATAAACAGATTAAATCTGATATAGAACCTACTAAAACTTATAAGAATAAAACTGATTTTATAGAATTACTTGAAAATATAAATAGTTATCAAGTAATTAATAAATCTAATAGTAATGCTATAATTAATGAATTAGTACAAGCAATAAAAAATGACAATACAGTAACAGAATCAGGAAATATTAAAATAGAAATTCCAGGAACATACATAATGGGACAACATACTACTGTATACACAATAATTCTTAAACAAGAAACATATGATAGCGTAAAAGATAAACTAAAAGCAATATTTGGTAACAGTACAGGTGATAACCTAACCGTTACCAGAGTTGATGTCGATAATTTAACAGTTGAAAGAATAAGACAACGAAACGGTTTTGCTATAAACAAAATAAATAAGAAATTAAATGAAGTAAAAACGATGCAGAACAGTTACACAGCAACTAAAACTGAAAACGATATGAAAAAACCGTTAGAGAAAATGAATGAAATACTATCATTTGATTCTGCAGATTATTCTGATAGAAGCGAGTTTACAGAGTTAATAGGAGCATACGTTCCTACCGTTAAGTTAGATGAGTTTTTAGAAGCTGCTAAAGACTTATCCCGCCAAAACTTTGATTTTGATAAAGAATTTAAATATTTTTTACCAGTAGTTATGCCTGAATTACCACCATCTAGCGGAGGCGTTCGTGAAGTACCATCGTATGAAAAGGGATTAATAAAAACATACAAACATTGCTTTCCAGAATTATTTCATAGAGATGATTATAACTATAAAAAAGACAGGGATAAATATCCTCATGAGAAATTTAAATGGGCTGATGATAACCCGGTAATTAGTGAAGAAACTAAAAGCGAATATTCTACGTATTACAACAGTCTATATAAAGACTATGTTCATTATAGAAAAAACAATAGACCTGTAAAAAGGATCACTAAAGCTCCTAGTAAATTAATTAACAAAGTACTAAATTCCAATAATGTTGGCAGAACCTTTAAAGATATTTTACTTGCTATATCAGCAGATTATCATAAACACGGTGATGATGGAAGTTGGGCAACTGAACAAAACGAACGTGTTGCAGCATTCTTTGAAAAAGTAAGGCTGAGTGCCATTTTAGCCGCCTGTGGATTAACAATAAAGGGCTTAATATCTGGATTTAGTGCTTCAATGCTGGGACCAGCTGCAATAGGTATAGGTGCCGGAACTTTAGTAATGCATACAATAGCTGTTATAAAAAGAATCTATAATTCATATAGGGAAATTATGGAAGCTAGAGCTTCAATAGCATTTGGTGTTAGAGCAATGAATGAGGCAAACAAATATAAAACTTTACTAGAAAATCCTAACTTAGATGCGGAAGAGAAGGAAAAATATAAAAAAATTATTAAGGCATACGTTGCATATTATATAGCTAACTTCAACAAGTTTGAAAGAAGCTATGAAAGATTGACCAAATACGTAAAAGGTTCTTACAAGGAAGAACATGAAGGAATAGTAGACGAAGAAAGAAAATATCGCACAGATCAATTCGCAAGTTATTGGGCTGAAGCTAAAAGAATAGAAAGTGAATACACCAATTTAAACCCAGATGAACTAGAGAAAAAAATCGATGCAATTAAAAATGGAAGGAAAATGTACTAATGCAAATTGGGGATATATTAACTTTAGATTACAATGAAAAGTATCTTCTCCTTAATAAAGTTAATTCAAATAAAAAGAATTACTTTCTAGCAGTTGGTGTATCAGAAGATGAAGAAAAAGTCGATATGGATGACATTACATTCTTTGAAGAAGTAAACGAAAATAATGAAATATATGTTAAAGAAGTATATAACAAAGAATTGTTAGACACTCTATCAGATGCTTCAATGTTAAACACTAAAAAAGAAGTAGATGAAATAGAGAAAATACTAGAAGAATATTATAAAAACGAAAAGAATGATTAATACCATTCTTTTTTATTAAATATAAAAAAATAGATATAAGAAGAGAAGATTTATGTTATAATATTTTTATAATAAAATAAGTGGTGATATACATGGACTTTGAAATGGATCATACAAAAGATATAGACGATATATTTTATGCTACAAAAGAGTCACAAGGTTACGTAAATGCAATAGCAGCTATTAAATACGTTTTATTTAATGATGACTCAGTTTTTAAAGATAGAACACCTGATAGAAATAAATATATTTATATTTCTAAAAATAAAAACGCAAGAAAAAAAGCAATGTTATTGCAAGATGATGATTTAGCCCAGGTATTAATAAAATATTGTTTACAGAGTTTTGGTTTAAGAGGTCAAAATTTTGTCGTTTCTGATGAAGATTTTATTATAGATAGAAAGAGAATAGAACACATAGATATAAGTGCTCATGAAATGATAGAAAAGGTAGCGTTTGCAGCAATTGGGGATGTATATGTCGCTTATGACTTCCTATATTCTAATCATGATTTATTATTAAAAATAGTCGATTCTTTTATAGAAGAAAGATATTTAAATGATAAAGCTGAATTACTTGATAATTTCGACGGAATAATAGTGTCTAAAGATATGGACAAAGACACAAAATTCTTGTATTATAAGACTTACATTCATTTAGATGAGACATTCTCTGAAATCAAGAGAAATAATGTCGATTATGTAAAATAGGAAGGGAGGCAAAAGACATGGACAAGGAAAAAATCAAAGGAGTAGCAGGTAAAGGAAAAGGATTAATTGCAGAATTTAAAGAATTTATCGCTAAAGGTAACGTACTAGATTTAGCAGTAGGTGTTATCATCGGTGGTGCTTTTTCTAAAATAGTTACAAGTTTAACTGATAATATCTTAATGCCAATAGTAGGTGTTATTGTTGGTAATTTAGACTTTACTACACTAGCAATTAAAGTTAATCTATGGGGTAGAGTAGTACCTATTAAATATGGTCTATTTATCCAAAACGTAGTTGACTTCCTAATCACTGCATTATGTATCTTCATTATGGTTAAAACAATAAATAAATTCATGAGAAAGAAAAAAGAAGAACCAAAAGAAGAACCTCCAGCTAAGAGAGATGAAGTTAAATTACTAGAAGAAATAAGAGACCTTCTTAAAAAGTCAAAATAAAAAAGTATAATAATTAATTAATTATACTTTTTATTTGTTTAAAAATAACAATGGATAAAGTAAAGAAGCAATAACACCAAGTACCATAACAACAGCCATTATAAATGCAGATACTTTAAATATCACCATCTTTTTAGCAAATTTTGATTTCTTTGGTTTCAAACTTTGTTTATACTCTTTAAGTTTTTTCTTATATTCTTTTAATTCGTCCTTAGATAACTCCTCTAACTCCTCATTACTTAAAACCTTAAACTTTTCATTCTTTGCCATAATTTCACCTCAAAACTATTTATAATATTAACACAAAAGAGTATAATAGTAAATAATGATAATAAATAATCAACATATAGAAATAATAAGTATCATTTGATATAATTATAATAGAGGTGATAGCGTGGAAGCATTAACTATATCTCAAGCTAATTTAAATGCTATAGCTCAAAACATGGAGAGTGTAGCAAAAGAGCTAAATGGCGTTATAACTCATATAAATGAAGTTAATAGTAAAGTAAACAGCGTTGAAGATAAAGTATCTGGAATAAACGGAGAAATCAGTGATGTAGTAGAAGAAATAAGAGCTAATACTATTATAAATAACGCAAGACAAAGCATTATCTATAATAATAATATAATTGAAAAGAAATTCGGATACTATGATTTACTAAGAAGAAACGTTGAAAGCCTAGTTGAAAACTTGGAAAATAAAACTCTAAATGTAGAAAGTATTGATAAATTAAAAAATAGCATTACAATGAACAATCCACGTTATTGGTTAGCTAACGCCACATTATCTATTATATATTGGTTACTAGACGATCGAGTAGATTCTGAAAACGAATTAAAACTGGCTTTAAATAAGAATCAGGAAAAGACTAGTTTATTACTAATGATGCTATATCTAGATTTAGGTCAAAAAGAAACCGCCTTACACTGGCTTAGATACTATCTAAATCACCAAGATCCAATGAATATTAAAGATGAATTTATAACAATCTTAGACTTAGTTTCATCTGGATATTTAGGTATCGAAGGCGAAAAGATTTTAATAGATAAAATAAGTGAATGGATAAAAAAAATAAGTAATAATCTCAAAGATACCCAAACAAACAAATGGGTTGATTACATTAATAGTAATAAAAGAAACGAAGCGGTATTTAAATATATTTCAGATTATGCCGTTAATAAAGGAGTTATTAATAATAATTTTTCTATCTTCTCTGCTTTTCATCAGATGGATAATATGTTAGAAAATATACTAAAACTAGAAAAAGAAGACAAAAACGTTGATAAAGTTATTTATAACTTAATATATGATTATGAAGAAAGCGAAAAGACCTATCAATTAGACAATCTAAGAAATGAACTTCTAATTCAAACTAACGGTAATAAAGCTGAAGCCGAAAAATTATTTGAGAAGCAAAGCAAAGCCTATGTTGAAAAAACCGATATTCTAAATTTATTTTTCAATATCATAAATCAAACTGATAAATATAACATTGGTGCTAATTCAATTAAAACAGCTTTAGTATTCCAGAAAGAATATATTCAAAAAGCTTTAGACATAGTAAGCAAAAATATCAAAGAAACAGAAATTAATTTCCACATCGATGATGTCTATGCTTCTACTAAAGATGGTCTAAATATTGATAAAGTAAAGAAAGATATAGAAACGACAGCAGAAAGTAAATATGCTGATGATGATAAAACCTTAATCATCTTACCATTAATTATAAATATCGTCGGATTAGTTGCAGTATTACTTGCTTCTAACAACTCAATATTTAGTATACTTGCTCTAATAATAATATTAGTAGTAAATTTTGTAATAATAATTAAATTAAATAAAAGAAGTCGTTTAAGAGATGAACAAAAAAAATCATATATAGATAATATACTATCTATATTTGAAAAGAACTTTGCTGAGTGTACTGATTATAATAATATAATTCAAAAAGAAAAAGAATTCTTAAATAATATTATTAGAAAACTACAAGAATTAAAATTAGAAAATGTAATAGTTCTTAAAGAAAGAAATATTAATATAAGTAGGTGATAGTGTGCCAGAAGAAATAAAATATATTGATAATAATAGTCAAATACCTAAATTAAATGAAAATGTGGTATCTAACGAAATAAAGATTATTGAAAATACTGTCCCAGAAGAAAAAAATAAACCAACTCAAAAAGTGGTTATTCCCGCTTGGAATATTGAACCACCAGTAGAAATTCAGAGGAATATAGAATGAATTACAATGATTGGTTAGATCTAATAAATCAAGTAGAGAAAAGTAATCGAAATACTATCTACTTACAAAAAATGGAAGATGCCAATAATAATATAAATATAAACGAAATGTTACAACCTAAACTAATAGATTTAATTACTAATAAGCTTGCTAAAGCAATTAGAAGAATAGTAAATAATATAAATGAAACATTTCGTAATCCCAATACATTAGAACTTACTATAATTAATTTTGATAAAGATATTCAGTATATTCTAAAAATATGTAATTTAAAACAAATAGATAATGATGTTAAATCAAAACTAATTACGACAGTAAACGATGAAGCAAATAAAGTATATGATATATTAATAGAAAAATCCCTAGAAGCTGATCGAACAGGAATGTATAAAACTATTATAGAAAAGAAAAAGAATTCAAAAAGGTGATAATATGAAATATGATGAGTTAAAAGAATATATTACAAGATATTTAAAAGCAAGAATACCTGTAATAGTTATAGATACAGTTGAAAAGAACAGAGCTATAAGATTGCTTAAAGAAGTTCAAAATGATATCAATTATGATTTTAAACTATTTAAAATGTCTGAAGGAATAGTAAACTTAAAAGATAATCAACTAATAACAGATGAAAATACAGTTGCTGGAGCTTTAGATTTTATTGCTGAAGATTTAAAGACTAAAGAAAACGCTAACTATATATTTGGTGACATTTCTGACGTTGCTGATTCCAATATTCTGTCTAGGTATCTTTGTGAAATAATTGAAAGAAGTGAACTAACTTCTAGTTCTATAATACTTATAACAAATGATCCTTTATGGGAAAACATATCTAGATTAGGAGTTACTTTAGCTTTATCTTATCCTAGCGATGAAGAAATCTATAATATAGTAAACGCTTATATTAATAATTATCGTAGCCAAGTTACAATTGAATGGGACGATAAAGATGTTCATATAGCAGCTAACTACTTGCAAGGACTAAGCGAAATGGAAATTAAAAACATAATAGCTTCCTACCTTGCTAAAGGTGTAGTAAGTAAAAACGATTTAAATGAGTTAAAAGATATTAAAAAGATTCTATTTACGGATGTTGCTGGATTAGAAATGATAGATGTACCAAATGACATGCATATCGCTGGTCTAGATAACTTAAAAGAATGGATTTTCGAAAAAAAGGATATATTTGATCCTCTAAAAAAAGCTGAATTAGAAGCAAGAGGTATTAATCAACCTCGAGGAATATTGCTAACAGGTGTTCCTGGTTGTGGTAAAAGTTACTCTTCTAAAGCAATCGCTTCTATCTTTAATTATCCATTATATAGACTAGACTTAGCTACAGTTCAAGGAGAATATGTAGGTCAATCAGAAAGACAGCTTAAAGCCGCTTTAAATAAAGCAGAATATATGTCTCCATGTGTATTATGGATTGATGAAATTGAAAAAGGTTTAAAAGATACGCAAAGCGGAGTTACATCTAAAATGATTGGTCAATTCCTCTTCTGGTTACAAGAATGTCAAAAACCAGTATTCGTAGTAGCATCAGCTAATAATATTGATGAACTACCTCCAGAATTAACTAGAAAAGGTCGTTTTGATGAAATATTCTTCGTTGACCTACCAAATAAAAACGAAAGAAGAGAATTAATAGATATCTATTCTAAAAAATATCTAAGAATCGAATTAGGGCCTAATCTTCTTGATAAACTTGTAGAAATATCAGATGGTTTTGCTAGTGCCGATATTGAAGCAACACTAAGAGATATCGCATATAGATTAATAGCTAAACCGGATACTAAGATAAGCGAAGAGTATTTGTTAAATATAATGTCAAGAGTTGTATCAATCAGTAAGAATTATCCTGAAAAAATTAATAAGATTAGAGAATGGGGTAAAGACAAAGCAGTAAGGGCATCTAAAGAATAAATAGTTGCTATTTACTTGACATAAAAAGTGTATAATAATATAATTAAGTTGTAAAAATACGAAGGGAATTGGTAAACATGGACAAACTAAACGATTTATTTCAAGAATTAGGAATATCAAAAGTCAGACTTGCTAAATACTTGGGAGTATCTAGACAAATGGTATATAATTACTTGGAATTAAAAGATATTAATAAATGGCCAAAAGAAAAGAAATTATTACTATTAAAACTACTAGACATATCAGATTCAAATGAAATAGGGGATATAAAAGTTACAACTGATTATTTAATGGCAGTAGAAGGGCGCTTGAATCAAGGTGTTAAGAGTAGTGGAGATTTAGATAGTACTTTTGATTTTAAAGGGCTAAATAAAGAATCTCAGATACTTATAAGTGATATTACATACTTGTTAAAAGAAAAACTAAGTGATGAATCTAATAAAGAAAACTATTATGCATTTTTATACTTATACCACTTATTGCAATCTATAGATAATGTACCAGAAATTAAATACATATTTGGTTATATGAGTAAAACAACTGGATTCACAGAGCCAGATGAATTTAGATTTAATGAAGAAAAACAATTTATTTTTGAAGGAATACTATATTCTGCTTTAAATCTATATCATAATGGTGGTGCTTCTAGATCTAGATTAGCTGAAACCCATAGAAGATTTGTTCAAGAAATAGAACAAAAGAAAGAAGAAAAACTTTCAAGGACCCAACAATTAAATACTTTCAGAATTCAAGCTCTTAGAGAGTTAGGATATAAAGAGATAACTAAAGAAAACGCTGCTGAAGTATTTGAAAAGATGGCAGAAATTGAATCAAGAAAGGCTTAATTAAGTCTTTTTTATTTTTTGTTAAAATAATAGCTGTTTTTAAATCCCCTATCGGAATTTTTTGCAAAATAGAGTATAATAAGATTAAAACTAATAAAAAGTATTTAAATGAGCTTAAAAACACGCAATAAGTCGATATAATTTACCTTAGTTTTCATTTCAATTCCATTTTTCAAGTCCCCTATTCTCTACTTAATAAAAAATAGGGGAGTGGGGCCCCTTTCAAGCTTATATAATAAAAACTATATATTTAGTTGTAGAATTGAGATATATAATTAATCATCTAATCATATCTCGTTGCCAATTTTAAAATGATATATAAAGTAAAATATGCAATAAGATGATAATCTAATCAGCTTTTAATATCTCGATTCCAATTTCAAATCCCCTATTTTTTATCTATTTAGAAGTAGGGGAAGTAAAGTGGTAAATTGTCCATCTTTTTCCATTTCGTTGCCAATTTTCATCTTCCACGAACGATAGATTAATCATTATTTTATAATTCGATTCCGATTTTAAAATAAAATATTTAAAAATTTTTTTAAAATTTAAAATTTAAATATTAAAATTAAATTAATCTAATCATTATTAAATAATATATAAATAATAGAGTATATATTAAATAAAAATTAAAAAAAATAAAGATAGAATAACATTTATTATTATTTATTTCTAATTTTCTATATTCGCATAATATATATTATGTTAACCAAGACTAAAAGAGAAAAGAAGATAATTTATTATCCCCTATTATCTGCAGGTTCTGGAACCTTACATTTAACTATTTCTTTTTTATTTTCTGAATTAACATATATACAATCACAGAACAAAGTTCTACATTCAGAACACTCAGTAGTTTTACTACATTTTTCTAATCTTAATTCTTCATAATTTCTTGATCTAACAGAAGCAGGATCATCAATTATTTCTTTTACTTCTTCAGCTTTCATATCTAATTCTGATATAAGAGAAGTAAATTTACTTTGAGATATTAGTTGTTCACGATATATATATACAGTTCTTATATTTGCTTTCATATTTATTAATTCATTATAATATAAACGACATGAATTAACATTGTTACTATCACAAATATATTTATTATTTAAATAATCAACCCATCCTTTTACTTCATTATAAATTTCATTCTGCATATCTGCAGTTTTTTTCTCATTATTTTCAAAAGTGTCTTTAACTTCTGCTATTGGCTCTAAATCAGTAGTTTCACTAGATACATAGAACTTTTCTAAAGACTCATGTATTATTCTTGAATAGTTATATATATTATTGTAATAATACCCTCTTCCAATAAAGAATACCCCTACTCCTAATAATACAACTAGAACTATTGTTATAACTCTATTCTTCATATGAATCACCTTTTCTATTCCTTGGATGATAAGAATAATCATCTTTTAATTTTTCATTAATTAAATGAGCATATATTTCTGTAGTAGAAATATCCTCATGCCCTAATAATTCTTGAATAATTCTTAAATTAGCCCCATGGCTAAGTAAGTGTGTTGCAAAAGAATGTCTAAGTACGTGTGGAGATACCTCTTTATCTATCCCCGATCTTTTTGCTTCACTTTTTAATATCTTGAAAAAACCTTGTCTTGATATATTCTTTTTACTATTACTAATGAAAATGTAATCGGATAAAGTATCTTTCAATATCAAGCCTCTATAATTGTTCAGATACATTTTTAAATACTTTAAAGCAACATCAGCAATAGGTACTATCCTTTCTTTTTTACCTTTACCAAATACTCTTACTATACATTCATCAAAATCAATGTCATTTACCTTTAAATTAACCAATTCTGATATTCTAAGACCAGTAGCATATAAAAGTTCAAGCATCGCTTTATTCCTATAATCATATTCAGTATTTAAAGGAATATCCAACAATTTACTAACTTCCTCTTCTGTTAAATAAACTGGTAATTTCTTTGGTAATTTAACATTCATAATATTTTCACAAGGATTTTTTTCTATAATCTTCTCATCTATCAAAAAATTATAGAATGAAGTAAGAACAGTAATATGATGAGCAACACTTCTAGAACTTAAATCCCTTATCGACTCTAAATACTTATTTATATCTTCATATTGGAGATTCAGTATCTGTCCTTTAAAAAAGATATCAAATCTTTTTAAATCATAAGCATAACTAGCGATAGTATTTTCACTTAATGCTCGCTCATATTGTAAATAGTTAATATACTTTTCAATATAAATATTTTGAGTATATTCCCCATTCATGATACATCCCTACCCTATAAGAATTATAATCTTTTTTTTCAATAAAAGCAATAAAGGAATTAATAGCAAAAACAAAAATAAATAATATTTAATATATTTCATTTTCTATTCCTCTTATATTATAGATATTATACTAATTATGTGGCAAAATAGCAGCAATGTAACATTTAAAATAATTAGAAGAAAGTAATAAAAAATGATATAATCAAAATATAGTTAATGAGGTGAATATATGGAAGTATTAGCAGATAAACTCAGACCTAAAAATTTAGATGAAATAATTGGTCAGCAACACCTAGTAGGAAAAAATAAAATAATAAGAAACCTCGTAACTAATAATCACTTAGTAAGTATGATACTTTATGGTAAACCAGGTATTGGTAAAACATCTATAGCTATGGCCATTGCCAATACTTTAGAAAAGCCCTTTCGTTTACTAAATGCGACAATTAATAATAAACAAGATTTCGATATCGTAATCGAAGAAGCAAAGATGCAGGGTGAAATGATAGTTATTATGGATGAAATACATCGTTTAAATAAAGATAAACAAGACCTACTTCTACCCTACATTGAAAATGGATTAATAATTCTTATTGGTATGACTACTTCAAATCCTTATCATCGTATCAATCCCGCCATTAGAAGTCGTTGCCAAATATTCGAATTAAAAGAATTAACCTTAGATGAAATAAAAGAAGGAATAGACCGCGCTATCCCCTATTTAAAAGGTATCAAAGTTGATGATGAAGTTAAAAATACCATTGCTAAACTATCCTCAGGAGATTTAAGAAATGCTATAAACCTTCTAGAAATAGCTTATTATGGATCAAGTAAAAAACATATAACCAAAGAAATAATAGAAAATATAAATCCTAAAGCCATCTTCTTTTCGGATTCCAACGAAGATGGTCACTACGATGTCTTATCCGGTCTTCAAAAATCAATTCGTGGATCTGATGTAGATGCTTCACTTCACTATCTAGCAAGATTGATAGAAGAAGGAGATTTGGATAGCATCTATCGTCGTTTAAGTGTTATAGTATACGAAGATATAGGTTTAGCCAATCCTTCTTTAGGACCTAAATTAATGGCTGCTATTAATGCTGCGGAACTAGTTGGTTTACCTGAAGCTAGAATACCTTTAGGTACTATTGTTACTGAAATGGCTCTAAGTCCTAAAAGTAATAGCGCTCATACTGCTTTAGATGCGGCTTTAGAAGATATAGAAAATGGAAATGTTGGAAATCTTCCAGTTCATTTAAAAACTAACTCTCCTTTATATAAATATCCTCATAATTATCCAAATTCTTGGGTAAAACAACAATACTTACCAGATAACATTAAAAACAAAAAATATTATCAAAGTAAAGATAATAAATATGAACAAAGTTTAAATAAATTACATAAAGAAATGACAGGTGGCAAATAATGAAAATAGCAATAATTGGAACAGGAGCTTATAGTAGTGCTATAGCTGAACAATTATATAAAAAAAATAAAAATATTATAATGTGGACTGAATCAGAAGAGAAATATAATAATTATCTTAAAAATGGTTGTATATCTGGTACAATTGAAAACCATTCTTTACCTAAAGATATAAAACTAACTACTAGTTATGAAGAAGCTATAAAAGGAGCAGAAATAATCTTTTTAGTACCTGCAGCAGCATATGTTGGAAAAGTATGTCAAGATATTAAAGACATCGTTACTAAAGATCAAATAGTGTGTATAGCTTCAAAAGGTATAGATAATAATAAATGTGAATTTTTAAGTGATATTGCTTATGATACATTAAAAACTAAGAAATTAGCTAATATGAGTGGCCCTTCTTTTGCTGTAGACATGCTTAGTAATAATCCTATTGGTTTATCAATTGCAAGTAAAAACAAAAAAGTTCTAAAAACCATTAAAGAAGTATTAGCGAATGACACTCTTAAATTAAGAGAAACAAATGATTTAATTGGTATACAAATATGTGGAAGTATCAAAAACATTATCGCTGTAGCAGCTGGTATTATGGATGGATTAGGATATCCTGAATCAACTAGAAGTTTTTTAATAACTGAGAGCTTACATGATATTAAAGAATTAATAACTAAATTAGGAGGAAATCCTAAAACAATTCTATCCTTCGCAGGAGTTGGTGACCTATTACTAACTTGTACTTCTGTAAAAAGTCGTAATTTTAGCTTTGGTCAAGTACTTGCTTCTAACGATCCAAATAAAATTAATAAGTATTTAAAAGAAAATACAGTTGAAGGTTATTATACATTAAAAAGTATTTATAAGTTAGTTAGAAAGAAAAAGATCAAAATGCCAATAATAGATTTAATATATGATATTGTAATGAATGGTAAAGATCCTAATCTATTAGGAGAATTCTTGATAAATAAAAAGTAGAATATTAATTATTATTCTACTTTTTTATTCATCATCATCTTCATCTTCATCATCATAAGAAGATTCACTTTCATCAATATATTGTTCTAACTTAGAATCATCTATTTTTTCAATTTCTACTTCATCTTCATTATCTTTTTCCTCTTCAATAACGACTTCTGTTTCATCTTCTTTGGATAATTCTAAGAAATCATTAATAGTCTTCTTTATTTCATCTTTCTCTTCTTCTGTTTGAGCATTAGTTAGTAAAAAATCTAAATAAGTAGTCTTCTCACAGAATGTTAAGTCAGGATTGTTTAAAGTACTATCTTTCATTACTTCTTCAAAGTTACTATTCTCTACCTTTTCTTCTTCCATAAACACCATTCCCACCTATATTATATCATTAATTACAAAACTTGCCATAAAAAATCCCGCACAATTTGGAACAAATGCTAAAGAACCTACTCCACTACTAGATTTTCTAGGGTTTTCAGTACTAGTAACAACTTTAACTTTATATTTAACTCCTTTTTTTCTTAATAAAGAACGCATTTTTTTTGCTAAAGGATCATTATTAGTTTTCCAAATATCTGTAATAATTAATTTAGAAGGATCTAATCTATTACCAGTACCCATAGAAGTAATTAATTTAACATTAAATTCATGACACTTTTCAATAAGTAATATCTTAGTATTAACTGAATCACAACAATCTAATACATAATCAAATTGATTAATATTAATTTTATCAATATTAGACTCATCCAGAAACATTTCTTTAGAATCAACTAAAATATCAGGATTAATATTAATTGCTCTTAAACAAGCTTCAAAAGCTTTATTATGACCTATATTAGATCTATTAGATAATAACTGTCTATTTAAATTACTTTCATCAAATACATCATTATCTATAACGGTTATATTTTTAACCCCAGTCCTAACTAAAGATTCAAAAGCAGCACCCCCTACTCCTCCTAAACCAACAATAAGTATATTTAAATTCTTAATCTTATTTAATTCAGTATTTGATAATATTCTTAATATTCTTTCATCCATTTCTATCACCCACTAAATTATTACAATTAAAAACCTAAGAAGGACTTACATGTGATAAAAAACCTGCTCTCCACAGGTGGGCATCACATAACTTATATTAGGATCCCTACTTAAATGTCCTTATTTATTAAGGCAAAGGTCTTCAACACAATAAGTTAATTAGATTCCCTTATAAATCACTTACTCGGTTTTTATTAAAGTAAGACTTATTCTTAGGTAATTTCATTATACCATCATAATCTCATTTTGTAAATATAAACCAAGCATATAAGAAAAAACAACTATTAAAATAGTTGCTTTTATTGTACTTGATTAACAGCTCCAACAGGTGCCAATCCTACTAAAGCAGGATTAACTGGTTGACTAACTTCCTGTGGAGTTTGATTAGCATAATAAACAGGAGCAGGTTGAGTTCCTTGTGGTTCTCCGCCTTCATTATTAGGAGCTTCCTCATCTTCAAAACTACTTGCTTGAGGAGGATTACCACCTTGTCCATTAGTACTACTTTCACCAATTACTTGGTTCATATCTTTCATCTTCCAACAATTATTAACATCACAAGAGTTACTATTAGGTGCAGGATTAGGCATTTCCATCTTAATAACCATAGGTAACTTAAATGCTCCTCCAAATCCAACACAGTTTCCAGGTTGTAATATTTTTTGTTTCTCAATTACATCTGCAGAAATATTTGGAAGCATTGTTCTAATATATTCTATATCTCTAGGGTGTGTCATTTTAAATATTAAGAAATTAGAACATTGTGCAATAACAGTTTCAGATATTTCAACTGGTCTTTGAGAAATAATATTTAATAGAACTCCGTACTTACGACCTTCCTTAGCAATACGATCGAATATATTATATCCAATTAAGAATACGTCTGCATCCTTCATAACATATCTATGTGCCTCTTCTAAGAATAGATGGAATGGCATTGTAGCTCTTTTCTTTCTAGTTTTAGCAAAATCAAAGAACATCCTAGCCATTATTTTAACAATTATCTTAGCTTGAGTATCATCTATATCTTCCAAGTTAATATTAATTACTTGAGCTTTAGTATTTCTATTCATAACTAAATTAGCTATATAGCTGTCCATTGAAATATATTGATCACTCTTATATACACTAGCAATTTTACTATTCATAATTGCTTGTAATCTAACTTTTAATAACATTGAATCATCATATAACTGTTCGTTATCCTGGAATCCTTCACTAATTAACGTAAATTCTAATGCTTGCGCATAATCTTTCATTTGATAGAAAGCATTAACTGGTTCTTCAATCATTTCTAAATCTTCATTAATATGATTTAGTATATATTCAGTAATAAGTACAGATTCACCAAAATTACCATTACTATCTATTTCAAAGCACTCCGATAAACTTCTTGTATAACCCAAACCTTGAATAGTACTATCAAAATCAAAATCAGCAGTATGGCATACTTCCAATACTTTAAATATTTGATTTTTCTTATTAGCAGTAATTTGATTACTATATAATATAGCCATTAATGCTTTAGCGATTAAATGGTTTTTATAATCTTCAGATTGTTTATCGTTTTTACTAAATATTTTAGTTAATTTTAATGCTCTTTCCAAAATAGGTATTTGACTATGTTTATCTGCTTGTAACATTATAGTTAAGTCATCTAAATTACATAAATGGAATGGTATATGTAATTCATAATCAGATTCATCTTGTAAATTAGTTGTAATAAATTTATAAGAATAATTAGGATTATATTGATTTAGCTTAGCAAAAGCAGTCTTATATTCACCATAAGCATCAAAAATAAATATATTAGCATTAAGAGATATAAGTTTAGGATTTGAGAAAATATTTTGAACTATTCTTGCTACACCACATGATTTACCTGAACCAGTATTACCAAATACTGCCATATGATTAGCAAATAAGTTATTTATATCCGCACATACTTCATATCCTTTATATATAGAACTAGTTCCAACCTTAAAAGTAGTTTCATCATATACACCAACAATTGCTCTCAATTCTTTATCGTTAATCGTTCGTATAACACTCGATAGAACTGGTTTTCTTATAACACCTGATACATATTTACCATCGTGAAACTCTCCTAAGAATCTAATTTTAATTACTTGATCATTAACTTCTTCTACTTCTCCTAAAATTAATTGATCTGGAGCTTCAAACACAACGTGTACATTCATTAAATCTCCCATTTGTTCAGCCGAAGCTGCAGTTTCTACATGAGCAGTATTCTCTGCAATAAATTTAATTTTTCCAAACATATCGAACACCTCTTTATTATTCTTTATAATTATAACATAAAAAAAAGAATAATTATTATTTTTTAATAATTACATTTTATTTTTCTATTTATCAAACCAATTATAAACTTAGAACATAGTGTATTAACACCTATGTTTATCATATATTTGCCACGGCCTAAATCTTTTACCTTCCATATGACCATTGATAACAAATTCTCTTAAACCTGCTGAAAGAAACTCTTCTTCCATACCTTCTAATTTTTTTAGAATTTTAAATATATCTACCCATACCAAATCAAGAATATCATTATAGATTTTAGGAATCTTATCATCAATGACTTCATATGGTATCTTTAATGAATGTAAAAATTCTATTCTATTATTTCTACTAACAGCATAATCTTCTTGACTAATCTTATAAATTCTATAACTTCTAAAATTCTCTATATTAACAGTTCTTAATTCTAACCAAGGAATATAAAAGGCTTCATGTCTATCAAGTCCTTTAGATACTTCTCTACCATCAAAGCCTTGACCAACCGCTTCAATTAATACCCCTTTACCGGTACTAACACAAATATTAACTCCGGCATATCTATCATATCTTTCACTAGGTTTATCAATTAAATCAAATAAAACAATCACCCCATCTGGATCATTCTTTTTAACCTCTTTAAAAATAGACAAAATATCCGGTTTAATTCCCCTCCCTTCAATGCTTTTCATAGAAGGTTTCGTAATCAAAGTATCGTTTCTTTCCCCCGTAAAGTTTTTACAAAATTCATAATTATCTAAATAATCTTCTATAGAAGTAACAATCGTAATATTCCTAATAGGGCTTACTTCTGGAAAATACAACAAAACCCTAAGCATATCCCTAGTCCTATGATACTTCATCATCTTATTAATATCTTCTTGATTATTTATATTTAACATATTATCTACCTCTAATTATTTATGAATATTAGTATTTTCAACACCATTAAATAAAGCCTCTAATCTAAATCTTTCTTTCTAACCGAGACAATAAAAAAATATTTAAACAAACTACTAATATTATTTTCTAGTTAAATCAATAACTTTCATTAATATGTTTCCATATTTACCAATGGCGGTTTCTCCAGGATTAACCAAAAAATCATTAAAACAGACCTTATTTTCGATAATAGTAATCTTATTATCAATTTTAACAACCTTAGTTGCATCTATCTCGCCAGCGCCATCTTTCAACACCCCCAAGGCGGCCTTAGCGTTAACTCTAACTAGGCCATTAAGTTCATCTTCTCCATAATCAAAATCTAATATATTACCAGTATATTCACAAACATAAACACTAGAAAAAGCTCTATCTCTAAACATACTTCCGTCTTTCTTTTTCTTATCAAGTATCCATCTAACTACCTCAACCAATATCGCTTTATCATAATCAATATCAACACCAGTTTCTTCTTTAATTTCTCTACCAAATGCTTCCTTAAGGGTTTCTCCAGCCCTTACATGTCCAGATGCCGTAGTATAAAGTTGATTCTCTTCTTTTCTTATTTGAAAATATACATTACCTTCTTTATCATACAACCAACAATGTACTAACTTATGCCATAGGGCATCTCTATGTACTATATCTCTATCTTCTTTACCTAAATAATTACCCTCTTCATCATAGATATCTAAATACTCCATAATCATCACCAAATCTTCCTTTACAAATTATTATATCATAATATCCAAACAAAAAGATAAGATTATCTCTTATCTAATTCTCTATGTAATATTTCTTTTGTCATTACTGGATTAGCTTTACCTCTTGTATTCTTCATAACTTGACCAACAAAATAATCAAATAAGTTATCTTTACCATTTTTATATAATTCAATTTGACTAGGATTATCATCAAGTATTTTAACAATTAAACTAGTAAGCTCACCCTCATCACTTATCTGAGCATTCTCTTTAGATATAAAATTTTTAGGTTCTTTTTTTTCTTCTAAAGCTTTACTGAACACTTCCTTCGCCTGTTTAGAAGAAAGTATCCCTGAATTAATACCATCTATTATTTCTTTTAACATCTTAGGAGTTAAATAAAAATCTCTTATATCTGTTCCCTCTTTATTAAGTTCACTTATTATATTAACTGTAACCCAGTTACTAGCGCTCTTCGCATCAATACCAAGTTTAACACACTCTTCAAAGTAATCAGATATATTCTTATCTTTTACTAAAACTCCAGCATCATAGGCACTAAGTCCATATTCATTAATATATTTCTTCTTCCTATCCATCGCTAACTCAGGTAAAGAAGCCTTTATTTCTTCAATCCATTCCTTAGATATCTTAATAGGTGGAATATTAGGTTCTACAAAGTACTTATAATCAACCGCATCAGCCTTACTTCTCATATAGATAGTAGTACCTGTTTCTTCATCCCATCTTCTTGTCTGCTGAAAAACTTCTTTATCATAAGTGCCATTCTCTTTAGCGTCTATTTGTCTTTGAATCTCATAATCAATTGCTCCTTTAATTCCACCAAAAGAGTTAACATTCTTCATCTCTACTTTTATTCCCCAGTTCTTAGGGTCACTCTCATCTAAAGAAGCGTCCATTATCGATACATTAACATCAGCCTTTATTTGCCCTCTTCGACTATCAGCTTCTGAAATACCCGCATATCTATATACAGAACACATATGTTCAAGGAAAGCTACCGCTTCATCAGAAGAATGAAAATCAGGGGCAGTAACTAACTCTAACAAAGGTACACCAGCTCTATTATAATCAATATTTGAAGTTGAATAGAAATGATCCAAAGAAGCGGCATCTTCTTCTAGGTGAATATTATCTATATGACATACTTTTATTTCTCCATTACACTCATATTCAACCTCACCATATATTCCTACTGGATTAGGCTTAGTTTCTTGAGTAATCTGATACCCCTTAGGTAAATCAGGATAATAATAGTTTTTACGTTCAAACTTCATATATTCTGGTTGCTTACATCCAAGTAAAATACTTGCTGTTAAGGCTAGTTTAACAGCCTCTTTATTAACTACAGGTAATGTGCCAGGAAATCCCATATCCAAGGCTACAACATTACTATTAGGAATTTCTGAATAACTATTACGAGACCTACTAAATACTTTAGAATTAGTTTCACTCATCTCACAATGTATTTCCAAACCTATTTTAGCTAAATACTTAGTCATGTTTAACCTCCTTAGCTATTTGATTCTTATATTCCATCGCACTTTCTAAAGCATAAGCAATATTAAGTACATTTGCATCATCATAACAATTACCAGTTATATTAATGCCTACAGGTAAACCAGATACAAATCCATCAGGAATAGTAATTGAAGGAAAACCACCAAAATTACCAATCTGTAATTGTTCATCTAATGCTTGTGTATTATAATCTAATACTTTATCTAAATCCGTAAACTTTTTAGCTGGGCCAATACCTACAGGAGATAAAACTGCATCATAAGTTTTATATAAATTCTTCCAAGCATCTACAATTAATCTTCTACATCTTTGAGCATTTTTAAAATATCTCTCTTGGTTTTCCTTTTGTAATACATAAGAACCAATTATTAATCGACGTTTAATAAGAGGACTAAATCCCTTAGTACGATGATCTTTCATCATCTCCATAAAGGTCTTGCCTTCTCCGCGAGGTCCAAAAACTATACCAGTTAAATTACTTAAGTTACTTGATGACTCCGCGCTATGAATTACTACATAGGTACTGTAAATAGCATTAATAAGTTTTCTATCAACTGATACTTCTTCTACATCCATACCAATCTTTTTGCAAATTTCAATTGTCTTTTTAAAGTTTTCTAAATGTTCTTTTAATTCTTGAGTGGCATTCGGATAATTCTCTATATTACATAATTCTTTTACATAACAAAGTTTCTTTCCCTTTACCTTACCATCTAAAGAATCAAGCAGATGAATATCTTTCGAATCCCAACTGGTCATATCATTTATATCTTGCCCCTTCATTGCATCTACTACTATAGCTGCATCTCTAACACTACGAGTTAAAACACCTAAAGTATCTAGACTTGAAGTATAAGCAAATAACCCATATCTAGATATCATGCCATAAGTAGGTTTATACCCAACTATTCCACAATACCCAGCTGGTTTTCTAATTGAGTCTCCTGTATCAGAGCCAGTCGCAAATGGAAGCGCTCCATAAGCTACCGCTGCTGCCGAACCAGATGATGATCCAGCACAAGATCTTTCTAAATCCCAAGGATTCTTTTGAACACCAGTATGTCCTGTAGTACCAGTACCCCCCATACCGAATTCATCCATTGCCGTTTTACCAACATAAATAGCGCCCGCAGCATTTAGCTTTTCTACAGCTGATGCGTTAAAGAAAGGTACATAATCTTTTAAAGTATTAGATCCACCAGTACTTAATACATCTTTAGTAGAATAATTATCTTTTAAAGCACAAGGTATACCTGAAAGAAGATTATCAGTAACTTTGCCGCCTTTAGTATCGTCTAATATTGTTACAAAAGCATTACATTTATCTTGTACCTCATGACATTTTTCTAAGGCTTCTTTTACTAATTCATCAGAAGTTACTTTTCCACTTTTTAATAACTCATGTAATTCTTCTATACTTTTATCCATATAAGTCATTATTCTTCACCTCCTACAACACGAGGAACCACTATTTCTCTATCTTCAGTATCATCACAATTACGTAATAACTCTTCAATAGGAATACTTTCAACAGCTATATCTTCTCTAAATGTAACAAAAACCTCATCTAAACAATAAGTCATCGGTTCAGCATCACTAATACCATCTATTTCATTAATTAAATCAATATTTGCATCAATTGCTTCAAATTCATCTAATACTAATTTATTTTCTTCGTCAGATAAACCTATTAACAATTTATCAGCTAAATAATCAACCATTTCCTTAGTAAACTTTTTCATAACTCACCTCTATTTTAATTCCCAACTCTTTTAATTGTTGGTTAGTTAACTTCGATGGACTTCCCATCATATAATCAGCTCCAGATGCACTAGGAGGAAAAGCTTGTACTTCTCTCAAATTTGGTTCATCTTGAATTAACATTAATATTCTATCAATTCCAGGAGCCATACCTCCATGAGGAGGACAACCATATTGAAAAGCTGTAAAAATAGATTTAAATCTTTCTTTTACTTCATCTAAACTATAACCTACTATTGCAAATCCTTTAGCTAAAGATTCTAAATCGTGGTTACGAATAGCCCCAGAAGCCATTTCACAGCCATTACAAACAAAATCATATTGATAAGCTATTATATCATCTTTATCTTCTTTATCAAAGGCTTTAATACCTTCTTTTGGTAAACTAAATGGATTATGACAAAATTCCCATTTTCTTTTATCTTGATCCCACTCAAACATTGGGAAATCATTAATAATACAAAATTCTAATTTATTCTTATCAATTAAATCCAATTTATTACCTAATTCCATTCTTATTAATCCCGCATATTTTTGAACTTGTTTTAAATCTCTATTAGCTATAAAGAATAAAACACTATTCTTTTTCATTTTAAACTTAGTAATTAAATTATCTCTTTCTTCTTCAGATAAGAATTTATCTATTGGACCTTTAAAAGTTCCATCATCTAAAAGAGTTAAATAACCTATACCAGGCATACCAATAGATATTGCATACTGAACTACTTCATTAAACCAACTATTAGATTTATCACCAATATCAGGAACCATGATAACTTTAATAAAACTCTTCTTAAAAGGGGCAAAAGTTGTCTTTTTTAATATTTCAGTTGCATCTTCTATTATTAAAGGGTTTCTTAGATCTGGTTTATCTGTCCCATATTTATCCATAGCATCTTTATAAGTAATTCTTTTAAAAGGTTTAGAACTTATTTTTTTATTACTAAATTTTTTAAAAGTATCATAGAATATTTCTTCACCTATTTCTAATACTTCATCTTCTGTAACATAGCTCATTTCAAAATCTAATTGATAGAATTCTAAAGTTCTATCAGCTCTTCCATCTTCATCACGAAAACAAGGAGCAACTTGAAAATATTTATCTATTCCTCCAACCATTAATAATTCTTTATATATTTGTGGAGCTTGAGGCAAGGCATAAAATAGACCTTTAAAATTACGTGAAGGAACTACAAAGTCTCTTGCTCCTTCAGGTGAAGAAGCAGTAAGAATTGGTGTTTGAACTTCCGTAAATCCTAAATTATACATTTTATCTCTTAAATAATGTAAAACATCACTTCTTAATTTAATATTTTCTTTTACTTTGCTATTACGCATATCTAAATAACGATATTTTAATCTAATATCTTCATTTGCTGATCTACTTCCTTGGATTACAAATGGTAATTCATGTAAGGATGGATTTATAATTTCCATCTCACTAACTAATAATTCAACTTCGCCAGTTCTTAAATTATTATTTATAGTGTCCTCACTTCTTTCACGAATTATTCCACTAAATCTAACTACTGACTCTTTAGCAAGACCAGCAAACAAAGAATCATCATTAGACACAACTTGTAATATTTCTGTATTATCTCTTAAATCTAAGAATAATACTCCACCATGATCTCTAATATTTTGAACCCAACCACAAACGGTTACTTCTTGTCCAAGCATGGTTTTATCAATCTCAATACATTGATGAGTTCTATATATATTTGCTTTCATAATAAATCCTCCTTTCAAATATCTATAAAATCTTATCTCTAGTATTCACAACTACCAGGTGTTCTTGGATAAGGAATTACATCCCTTATATTTTCTACACCTGTTAGATACATAATCAATCTTTCAAATCCCATTCCAAATCCTGAATGGTAGCAGCCTCCATATTTTCTTAAATTAATATACCAATCTACAACATCGGTATCAACCCCATGCTTCTTAGCAAGTTCCATAATAGTATCGTAATCATCTTCTCTTTGTGATCCACCCATTAATTCTCCTGAAAGTGGAACTTCTAAGTCAACAGCAGCTACAGTTTTACCATCTGGATTTAATTTCATATACCAAGCTTTAATATCTTTAGGCCAGTTAGTAATAAATACTGGACCATTAAAATACTCAGTAATATATCTTTCATGTTCTTTAGCTATATCATCTTCATAACTTGGTTCAAATTCCCATTTAACATCAGCTTTTTTAAGAATATCTATTACATCATGATGTGTAATTCTTGTAAAATCAGATTTTACCAGTTTTTCTAGCTTTTCTCTTAATCCTTTTTCAACAAATTTATCACATAAATCTATCTCATCATGACATCTATCTAAGACATATTGTACCACATATTTAAGCATTTCCTCTTCAATATCCATTAAACCATTTAATTCACAGAATGCTATTTCTGGTTCAATCATCCAGAACTCATTAGCATGAGTCTTAGTATTAGAATTCTCTGTTCTAAATGTAGGTCCAAAAGTATAGATCTTTTTAAATGCCATCGCAAATGTTTCCCCATGTAATTGTCCACTACCGGTTATATAAGCCAATTTATTAAATAAGTCTTTAGACCAATCTACTTTACCTTTAATTTTATCTATATCCAAAGTAGTTACTTTAAACATTTGATTAGAACCTTCACAATCAGCTGTCGTTAGTAATGGAGTATGTACATATACATAATTATTACTTTGAAAATATTCATGAATTGCTTGAGCAGCTACACTTCTAACTCTAAATACTGCTTGGTATAAATTAGATCTAGGTCTTAAATAAGCAATACTTCTTAAAAACTCATTAGTATGTCTTTTAGGTTGTAAAGGATATTCAGCTGGACAATCTCCTAATAACTCTACTATAGTAGCTTTAAGTTCAATATCTTGTCCACCGCCTTCACTTTTAACAATTTCTCCAGTTACTTTAAGAGCACAACCTACCAATAATTTACTTACTTCTTCAAAATTATATAAACTCTTATCATAAACTACTTGTAAGTGTTCTTGACAAGTACCATCACTAAAATCAATAAACCCAAATTCTTTTTGTTTACGATGGTTTCTAATCCATCCTTCTAATGTTACCACATTTCCAATTATTTCTTTTCTCTTCTTAAATAAATCAACTACGTCCATCTTCTCACCTCAAATTTAAATCTAAGTAATCATCTATTTCTGACTCTTTTACCATTTCTGTATCCTTAGTCAAATTATTTTTAACCTGTATCTCTCCAGCAACTAAATCTTCACTATTTAAAATAATTAAGTATTTAGCTTTTAATCTATCCGCTTGTTTAAATTGACCTTTTAAATTACGACCAGTCCACTCTGTTTCCACTCTAAATCCCTGTAATCTTAAATCTTGTGTTAAAGCTACAGCATATTCTTTTTCTGTTTCATTAACATATAAAACAAAAGCATCAATATCGTCGTTAATAGGTAACTTAATCTCTTCTTTATCTAGAGCCATAACTAATCTTCCAAGTCCACAAGCAAAGCCTATCCCAGGCGTTTCAGGTCCACCTAAATTAGTAACAAGATTATCATATCTACCACCGGCAGCAATGACATTATTAGCCCCAAAGTCCTTAACAGTAGCTTCAATTTCAAATACTGTATGACAATAATAATCTAATCCTCTAACTATTTTAGGATTAACTTCATAATCGATATCTAAAACATCTAAATAATTTTGAACATCTTCAAATCTATTCTTAGATTCTTCATTTAAATAATCTAACATAACTGGAGCATTTTTTAATATTTCATTATCAGCATCAACTTTACAATCTAAAATACGTAAAGGATTCTTCTCTAATCTTTCCTGACAATCTTCACATAAACATTTAATGTTAGGTTTAAAATATTTAATTAAAGCTTCACGATAATTATTACGTGATTCCGTATCACCTAAACTATTAATATTTACTTTAACACCTTTTAAACCTAATAATTTAAAAATATTAACCGGAATACTAATTACTTCAGCATCAATAGCCGGATCACTACTACCAAGTACTTCTACTCCAAATTGCGTTAATTCTCTGTCACGTCCAGATTGTGGCCTTTCATACCTATACATAGTTCCATTATAGTATAATTTAACAGGTTGTATAGCATCACCATACATCTTATTTTCAATATAACTTCTAACAACCCCAGCAGTTCCTTCTGGTCTTAAAGTCATATTTCTTTTTCCACGATCAACAAAATCATAAGTTTCTTTAGTTACAATATCCGTTGTGTCTCCAACCCCTCTATGAAATACTTCAGTATTTTCAAATATTGGGGTTCTGATAAAGCTATAATTATACCTAGACATCATCTCATCAACTACAGCAGAAACATAATGCCATTTTTTAGCCTCTTCACCATAAATATCATAAGTTCCTTTTGGTTTAGTAATCATATTATTCATCTCCTTTTATATCTTTTATATTATCTTCTAATTTTTTGTAAAATGCTCCAATTTGATATCCATCTATAAATCCATGATGGACAAGGATCATAAGATTAGTAGTTATCTTATCATCTTCCTCGATAAACTTATCCCAAATAAACTGCGGAATAGTATTATCTTTATTGAATGGAGGAACCAAAGAATTAATTGAATACCATGGAGCACAAGATAACCATATTTCATTCAAACAGTTAACAACAGTTTTTCTTTCCTTACCATTGTGATATTCTTCCCTAACCTTTTTAAACTCTCTATCAAATTCTTCCATATCATCGACATATTGAACGTCAAAATAATATACATCTTTATTCTCAATATTTTCCGTAAAATTAGGAACCAAATCATCAAACAAATAAATATTATCTCCATCTCGACGATATTTAAATTCATTAAATTCATTAGCTGTTTTAGTAATCATATATCCCATTGCAGAATACATTGATAATTTCTTTTCCTTTGCATAATTATATAGATTAGTAATATCTATTTTCACAGAAATAATAACAAAAGGATTTGTACATATATCATAATGTTTAAACGTTTCATATCTCGACCATTTTTCTAAATCAATTTCCCTTTTCATCTTAATCCTCCTTAAACAAAAAACCTAGATATTGTAAGGACGTATAACTACGCGGTGCCACCTTACTTTACCTAGGTACTCTCATATAATTTATATCGCTATTAAGCGTCTTGCTATAAATACAAAGTGTTCTTCATATATTATCCCTCAAGAACTCTTTCAGCCGGTGAAGTTCCTCTCTAATTGAGTACCAAATATACTACTCCTTCAACAAGAAATCTAAATGTATCATACTATCTTTTTTGCAAGAAGTCAATTACTTCCACCTATTTGAATTAGCAATATAACGAGAATATCCATATTTTAATTCTCTAGCTTCATACACCTTAAGAGTGATAATTTTATCTTCATAATCTATCTCATAAGTAAACGCTGGATTAAAATGATTATTCTCGGTATTAAGATCTCTAAAGAATAATTTAATTGGTTCTATTCTATCATCTAAAACATAATCTCTAAAATGAAGAGTATTATCATCATATTTCCAATACATAATCAAATATTTAGTATGAACTACAGCAGCAACGTTTGGAACATCAAGTAAAGTACCTGCATTCAATTTATGTATCTTAAAGGAATGATAAGTTTCCCCAGTATCAAGTTTGCTCTTATAACCCGTTTTAAAGTAATAAGACATGTTATTATTCTCCCAGAAATCATATATAACACTATCATAATCTTTAATCAAATATGTATCTTTCTTTAAATCATAAACGTACCATTTATCATTCTTAGATAAAATATAAAATCCAGTATATTTATTAAAATTAATGGAATCGTATTCGAAGTCTAAAATAATATCATAAGTTCCATCTTCTTTAAAGTTTACTAAACCCCATTTCCTATTATCATAATTTCTTACTATATAATTATTACTGCTATCACCTACACCGTAAGAATAACTATCAATTATAGAATGTTTAATATCAGCAAATTTATCTAGTATTACATTTCTTGCAATATCATAATAATAAATTGTTCTTACATATTGAGAATCATCTTTAGAATCTTTCTGTTCTACAGAATCATCTACAAAGCCAAATCTCTCATACAAAACTCCCATATTAGGTTGACTTGGTAGTGCACTAAGAATATCAGAATTTTCAATATTAAACTCATCAGTACCTGAAGTAGCTAAAGTACACTTATCTTCAGAATTAACACACTTATAAGCACCTAAAAGATTAGTTCTTCTTGTATAAAAATATACTAAACCACGATAATTAGGTTGATACTTAGGATTCTGTGGAACTGGATAATCCTTATATGTAGAAGGTAAACCATTAGTTATTTCACATTGTTTAGGTGACATCCAAAATGGTACTAATTCAGTAAAGTGTGTAGAAGTACTATCATACTTACGATAAGTATAACCCAAAGTCATATAACTATGTACTACCCCATCATCACATTTCCCTTGAGTATGTATAGATAATATAGGAGGTTCATCTCTTGTATATCTAAAATAATTAACCGTAAATAATAAAACCCAAATAATAACAGCAATTAATACTATTATTTCTATTAATTTCTTCTTAGTAATCTGAGCCGGTGCATTATACATTTAACATCACATCCAATCATATTCTATCATAAAATCAAAGAAGATAAATCCCTTTTATCTTCTTAAATTTACAAAAGTTCAACATCACTTGAATACAAGTAATATTCACCTAAACTATTTTTCTTAAAAATATGTTTATAATATACTCCATCTTTTTTTATGAAATCCTGATTAATTTCTGGTAATTCTTTTTTCTTATCTGCACAGAATTCTTCACCATAATATTTAACACAAACTTCATCATTACTATAATCCAGATGTAAGTAATATTCATAAACTACTATTTCATCCTTAACTTTATAAGCCTTATCTATTAATGAATAATCCTTAACTAATGGATTATAATAAGTTAAGTGGCAATAATACTTTTTGCTGAACTTACAATGATAACCATCAAAAGATATTTCATTAATTTGCAAATCTCTATCAATATCAAATAACTTTTTTTCATAACTCTTAACAACTTCATTATCAATGACTCTAATCTTACATGTCTCAGATGATATAAACCATAAGTTACCTTTAACCTGACACATAATTTTAGTAGGACGAATATTAATTTCGTTATAATCTTTTTTGTTTAAAGACAATAATATTTGTTTAAATACTGTTTCATCATCTAAAGTATCGGCCTGCATATATCCATCTCTTAAATAATCCGAAGTAGATAATACAGAAACCATATTTATAATTTCTTCAGATTTAACATCTACTTTTTCTTGCTTTTCTTCCTTTGTAATACCATAAGAATTCTCAGTATATGCTTGGAAGCCAAAAAACAATCCACCAGCAATCAAAAGCCAAAAACTCAAAACAAATATTATCTTTTTCATCTCTAAACCATCCCTCCTATTTAGAATCAATAATTATTGTAACAGGACCATCATTATGAATAACAACACTCATATCAGCCCCAAAAACACCTTTATAAGTAGGTACTATTTTATTTAATTTGTCTGCCATCTCATCATATAGTGGCAATGCCTTTTCCCCACCAAGCGCTTTAACATAAGAAGGTCTATTACCTTTTGATGCATCACCATACAAGGTAAATTGACTAATTAATAAAACGCTTCCTTTTACATCTAAAACACTTTTATTCATTACGTCATTTTCATCTTCAAAAACACGTAAATTAGCAATTTTATTTACTAAATAATCAATTTCTTTACTAGTATCTCCCTCAGTAAAACCAACTAAAACATTTAATCCTTCTTGAATCTCGTTAATCAGTTTTCCCCCTACGGAGACACTACTATACTTAACTTTTTGAACTACTACTTTCATTTTAATTATTCTTTCTACTTACTTCTTTTACAAAAGGTAAAGATTTAACATCACTTATAAAGTTATTTAAGCTTTCAGAATCTTTAGTCTTAACAGTAAGTCTATAAATAGTTTCTAAGCCTTGAATTGATGTACTTACGCCTTCTAGATAAACATCTCTTACAGAAGCTTTTGTAACTATATCTAACAATCTATTCTTTTCATCTATAACACTAATTACAATATCCGTATCATAAGAAGTTTCAGAATCAAAATTCCAAGATACATCGATAAGACGATCAGTATTATGAATATTAGGGCAATCCTTCTTATGTACTAATATACCTTCACCCTTGGTAATATATCCAATAATTTCATCACCTTTAACCGGTTTACAACATTTAGCAATATTAACCAAGATATCATCAGTACCAGCTACAATAATATCTCCCTTATTTGTTTTATTACTATTAAAATAATTAGATACCCTGTCAAGATAAACATCCATAACATCTCGTTTATCCTCATAAACTAAATCAATTATATAACCAGGTGTAAATCTCAATGATCCAATAGATAAATATAAATCCTCTAAATTATCTAATTTAACATCTTTTAATATTTTATTAACATTAGTTTCACTTAATACTTCATTGAAAGATAAATGGCGTTTTCTAATCTCCTTATCCAACATCTCTTTACCAACTTTAATATAGTTAGCTTTATCTATTTTACTAAAATAAGACTTAATCTTATTTTTAGCTTGACTAGTTTTAACAAAGTTTAACCAGTCCTTATTAGGGTTAGGTTCTTTAGAAGTATTGATTTTAACAATATCACCATCTTCTAAAGTATAATTTAGAGGAACAATTTGATTATTAACTAATGCCCCAATAGTTCTATCTCCAACTCCACTATGTATTCTATAGGCAAAATCTATTGGTGTTGCCCCTTTAGGTAGCTCTAAAACATCTCCTTTTGGAGTATAACAATATATAAAATCCGTTAAGAATTCATTATTAAGATTAGAAGCGAATTCCTTATCTGATGTTACATCATTATTAGATTCAATCACATTTCTAAACATCTCTAATTTTTGTTCCATTAAAGATTGAATCTTTACAGAACCTTTTTCCTTATAAGACCAGTGTGAAGCAATACCTTTCTCGGCAATCTCATCCATTTCATATGTTCTAACTTGAACCTCAAATAGATTACCACCTTCACCAAATATAGTAGTATGTAAGCTTTGATACATGTTTTCTTTAGGATTAGCAATATAATCTTTAAATCTACCTGGCATAGGTCTATATTTACTATGTATTAAACCAATTGCTAAATAACAATCTTGTTCTGTATTAACAAATACTCTTAGCGCTAGAATATCATATATATCATTCCAACGTTTACCATTATCCATTTTATTATATAAACTATGTACAGATTTAACTCTTCCTTTAATCTTAAATTCAATACCATTCTCCGTTAGTATTTCGGAAATACTAGCTTTCATATCATTTAATAAATCATTTAATTCTTCACGAGAAGACTCTAAACGTTCAACAATATCATTATAAATATCAGGTTTAGTATACTTTAAACACAAATCTTCCAACTCGCTTTTAATACTATTAATACCTAACCTATGCGCTATAGGAATTAAAACAGCTTCAGTTTCATTAGCTTTAGCTTTTCTTTCTTGTGGAGGTAAAGCATCCAAAGTTCTCATATTATGTAATCTATCTGCTAATTTAATGAATAAAACTCTAACATCTTCAGATAAACCAACTAATACTTTTCTTAAATAAGCAGCAGAAGAATCCTGATCATCCTTTAATTCTAATCGATTAATTTTAGTAATACTCTTAACAATATTACCTATTTCTTCCCCAAAGTTTTTGTATATATCTTCAATAGTAGCATCAGCATGATTAACAGTCTCATGAAGTAAAGCAGCTGCTACAGTAACATAATCACTATTTAAATCTGCTAAAATATTAGCTACTTCTAGTGGGTGAGTAATGTAATCATCACCATTTAATCTCTTACGACCTGCATGTTTTTCTTTTGCAAATTCATAAGCTTTGCTAATAATATCTAATTCTTCCTGATTTTTAAAAACTTTTTTAATTTTATTATATAAAACTTCGTAAGTTATGCTATTAGTTTTCATTATGAGACCTCTATCCTATTTTAAGTAATACTTTAGTGCATTCAAGATGCTTTTTTTTCTAAATAAGACTTATATATTATTTCATTATTACAATTCAAAATATCATCAACAATATCACAAAGAGCAATATTATTTCCGTTCTTCCAAAAAAGTTCAATTAATAAGTTCCAAATATCATCTTGAGTAATAAAATTATAACCACAAGATTTCATTTCCTTTACCTTAGTAGTTAAGGCAGGATAGACAAGATTTTTAAGTTCATTACTATTATTAATTTCCGGCATAAAAAATCACCCGTCTATTCCTTTAAAACAATTATATAACAAAACCCTTTTTAAAAAAAGAAAAAAGCCACACTTTTTGTGACTTTTTATATTTTTATACATTTATAATGTTAATTCTTATTATCTTTAGACATCTCTTGTAGATTTTCTTTATAAGGTAAACCTTTCTCACCATAGTAGTCTTTAATAAATTGTTCTCTAAATTCAATCATTTTATCTTCTTTTATCGCTTTTCTAATATCTTCAGTAAGTTTTATTAAATATCTAATATTATGAATAGATAGCAATCTAGCACCAAGTGTTTCTTGGGCAACAATTAGATGTCTAATATAAGCTTTTGAATAACCTTTCTTACAAGTATAGCAATCACAATCACTATCCAAAACGCTAAAATCATCTTTATTCTTAGAATTTTTTATGTTGAATTTGCCATATTTTGTTAAATAATGTCCGTGACGTGCTAATCTTGTTGGACTTACACAATCGAATATATCAACACCGCGGATTGTGCCTTCAATTAAATCAATCGGATCACCAACTCCCATTAAATAACGTAGTTTGTCTTTAGGCATATAAGGAGTTGAATATTCAATTGCCTTGTACATATCAAGTTTGTTTTCTCCGTCATTTGCGACACCACCAATACTATAACCATCAAAATCAAGCTTTGTAGTTTCAATTGCAGAATATTTTCTAAGATCTTCATATGGACCACCTTGAATAATTCCAAATAATGCTTGGTTAGGATTATTATGAACTTTTTTTCCTCGTTTTGCCCATCTAATAGTTCTTTCAATACTTTGTTTTAGATAATCGTGTGAAGCACTCGCTGGAGGACATTCATCAAATGACATGGCGATATCACTTCCCAACTTATTTTGAATTTCAATTGATTTTTCAGGAGTTAAAAACAAAGTATCTCCATTAAGGTGATTTTTAAACTTAACACCATCTTCAGTTATATCTTTAGGTTTAGCTAAACTAAATACTTGGAATCCCCCACTATCCGTAAGAATAGGTCCATCCCATTTCATAAATTCATGTAATCCACCAGCTTGATCTACTATATCTTCACCAGGTCTTAACCATAAATGATAAGTATTAGCAAGTATTATTCCAGCATGAACATCTTTTAATTCTTCTACATTCAAAGTTTTAACCGTTGCCTCAGTACCTACTGGCATAAACATAGGCGTTTCAAAAACACCATAATTAGTCTCAATAGTACCAAGTCTAGCATGTGTATCTTTTTCTTCTTTTAACAAATTATACTTAATCTTCATAGTATCATTCCTCAACAATTAATTATATCATATTTCTTATCATTAAAAAACTAGAATATTCTAGTCATTTCTATAATAAATATATGAATACATTTACATATGATTTGTAATAAACATAGCATCTCCAAAACTAAAGAATCTATACTTTTCTTTAATAGCTTCATTATAAGCATTAAGTATTATATCCCTACTACTAAAAGCTGATACAAGCATTACTAGAGTAGACTTGGGTAAGTGAAAATTAGTAATTAAACAATCAATAGCTTTAAATTTATATCCAGGATATATAAATATATCTGTATCTCCACTACAAGCTTTAAACTTGCCTTCATATAAAGAAGCAACTGTTTCTAAAGTCCTCGTACTAGTAGTACCAACTGCTACTATTCTTCTTCCCTCATCTTTAGCTTTATTTAGTATATCAGCCGTTTCTTTATACATAATATAATATTCACTATGCATCTTATGTTCTAATATATTTTCAACCTCAACAGGTCTAAAAGTTCCAAGTCCAACATGCAAAGTAACATAAGTAATAATTATACCTTTATCCTCAATCCTTTTTAATAACTCTTTAGTAAAATGTAATCCAGCAGTTGGTGCAGCAGCACTACCAGACACCTTAGCATAAACAGTTTGATATCTAGATTGATCTTTTAGTTTTTCATGTATATATGGAGGTAATGGCATCGTACCAAGTTTATCTAATATTTCCATTAGTATTCCTTCATATATTAATTTAACATGAATAATACCTTCTTCAAGCTTATTAACTACCTCACATCTTAATGAACCATCACCAAATTTAATAACTGTTCCTATTTTCAATCTTTTACCTGGTTTACCAAGACATTCCCAAGTATCATCACCAATATCTTTAAGCAATAGTATTTCTATTACAGCTCCAGTATCTTCTTTTTCACCTATTAATCTAGCAGGAATAACCTTAGTATCATTTAATACTAAAACATCTCCTTTATTTAAATAATCAATAATATTATAAAAATTTTCATGTTTTATATTCCCCGTCATCTTGTTTAGTATTAGTAATCTAGAAGCACTTCTTTCCTTTAATGGAGTTTGAGCAATCAATTCCTTAGGTAAATCATAATCGAATTCATTTATATTCATATAACATCCCTTTTTTCCAAAAATCATTATATATAAAAAGACTCTTTTTGTCGAGTCATTTATCTTATCTTTAATTACAAATATATTATAACATAAATAATATAAAAATAAAAGGCTTGTTCCTAATAAATAATATAACTATAATGTGATAAAAGGGAGGGGTTGTCATAAAAGAATTTTTCAAAAATTTTAAATTTGTTTGGCACTATGCCAAAAACGAGAAGAAAAGAATTGTAATATTTACGATATTAAGTATTATTACAGTAGTAGAAAGTATTGTCTTCCCATTTCTTAGTGCTAAAATCATTGTAAATATTACAACCAATAAAATCAATCAATTGCTCATGATGAGTGTCATAATATGTGCACTAGATATGTTTTTCAACTTTATTATGTATTTTCGGGGAAGACAATATGAAGTAATATTCCGTAACGTCTTTACAAACGTCCAATATGAATTAGGAAAAGAAATACTTACTTTAAGCAACAAATCATTAGAAGAAAATGGATCTGGCATGTTCATTCAAAGAATAATTGGTGACACTAGAACAATTTCAGCCATTTTTACGGATATTAATCGATATATGAATGGCATATTAAGTAATATTGGCATCATAGTCTCATTTTTTGTTATAAATAAGCCTATGTTTTTCTTTGTTATATTTTCTTTAATTATCAAAATGACTATCGAAACAAAAAGAATAAATACCTATAATAAAAGCGAAAAAGAATTCCGTACCTTAAATGACTCCTTAACAAGTTTCACTGGTGAAATCGTTAAAGGTGCTGAAGATATAAAAATGTTAAATAGTGAAGATAGTTTCTTATTAGAATTAAGGAAAAGATTCACTGCTTTAAACGAAAAAAAATTCAAAATGGAAAATACCAAATATAATTACTACATAATTGGTTGGAACTGGTACTCAATAAGTCACTTAATAACAATGTGTATCATCGCTTTTTCAATAAAAAACAACACCTTAACTCTTGCTATGGGAGTAACAGTTTATCATTTCAGTAATAGATATTCTAACCTTATCTTCAATATAACCAATTTCCAAGAATTAATAAAAAGATTTAATCTATCAACATCACGAATATTAGAAATATATGATAATGAAAAGCTCCCTAAAGAAACATTCGGTAAAAAGCATCTAGATAAGGTTAAAGGTAACTTTTATTTCCAAAACGTTACTTTTAAATATGGTAAAAATAAAGTTCTTAAAAACTTATCATTTAAAGTAAAAGCTAATGAAACAGTTGCCTTCGTAGGTAAAAGTGGAGCTGGAAAAACTACTATATTTAAACTATTATGCAAAATGTATGATGATTATAAAGGTAGTATTACTATAGACAACACAAATATAAAAGAATTAGATAAAGATTCCATAAGAGGTAATATAACAATAGTCAGTCAAAACCCTTATATTTTTAATATGAGCATTAAAGATAACTTAAGATTAGTAAAAGCTGATATTACAAATAAAGAAATAAAAGAAGCATGCAAAATGGCTTGTTTAGATAACTTTATAGAGAAATTACCTGATAAATACGACACCATTATTGGTGAAGGCGGAGTAAACTTATCGGGTGGTCAAAAACAAAGACTAGCTATAGCCCGAGCCTTTGTCCAAAAAACAGAAATCATTCTATTTGACGAAGCTACTAGTGCCTTAGATAACGAAACGCAAACAAAAATTCAACAAGCAATAGATAACTTGCAAAAAGATTATACAATACTAATAATTGCTCATCGCTTATCAACTATCAAAAATGCTAATCGTATATTAGTACTAGATGATGGCCATATAGTAGCCGAAGGTACACATAAACAATTAATGAGAAATTGTAAAGAATATATTAATTTATATAATACGGAAATACGAAAAAAAGACTAAACTTAGTCTTTTTTTTCATCTCTAGCTTCTAAGAACTTCTTTAATTCAATAGCCACATTCTCGGGAATTATTTCTTTTAACTCTTCCATACTAGCTTCTTTCATCTTCGTAACACTACCAAACTTTTTAATAAGTTCTTTTTTTCTAACTGTACCTATTCCTTCAATTTCATCCAAGATACTAGCTATACTTCCTTTGCTTCTTAACTGTCTATGATAATTTATAGTAAATCTATGTACTTCATCTTGCATTCTAGTTAAATAATGAAATACATTACTAGTTCTATCTAAAGGAATTACATTATAATCAGCATCAATCAAATCATTAGTCATATGCTTATCATTCTTTTTTAAACCAACTACTTTAACCGGACATTTTAATAAATCTAGTATTTCTTTCGTTACAGCCATCTGTTTTTCTCCACCATCAACTATTATTAAATCTGGCAGATTCTGTTTTTCAACTAGAGCCCTTTGGTATCTACGATATATTACTTCTCTCATTGCGTTATAATCATCATTTTTTTCAAATGATATTTTATATTTTCTATATTCATTTTTTGCTGGCTTGCCATCAATAAAGACAACCATACCCGAAACGGTAAAAGCCCCAAACAAGTTACTATTATCAAATATATCTATTCTATTAATAGAATCCATGCCTAATAGTTTTGCTAACTCATCATTCGCCCCACTACTTCGATCTTCTTGAAGCTTTATTTCTTCAAATTTATTATCCAAATTCAATTTAGCATTATCAAAAGCCATCTTAAGTAAAGACTTTTTCGTTCCTTTTAATGGTTGAACTATATTAGTAGTTACTACTGACTTAATCTGCGCTAAATCCAACTCTTCTGGAATAATTATTTCCTTAGGTTTTTCATTTTTAGCATAATAATTTGCAATATAGTATTCAACCTCATCAATCGGATCGATACTTAAAGGGAAAATCTTATTTTTATGGTTTAATAACTTACCATTTCTTATAAAGAGTATCTCAATTGATAAATAACCATTATTAACGTAATAACTAATAACATCTCTATCAACAAAATCATGTAATTCAACCTTCTGCTTAGTAAGAACTACATCTATATAATCAAGTTCTTTTTTTAATTCTAAAGCCATCTCATAATTAAGATTTTCCGAATAATTATTAATTTTACTAACTATCTTATTTCTTAAAATATCATCATTTCCCCTTAAAAATGACAATATTTCGTCCTCCATTTCTTTTACTTTCTTTTCATCAACCTTTTTTACACAATACCCCAAACATTCCCCAATATGATAATACAAACATAAATCTTTTTTATTACCACTACATTTCTTCAAAGGATACAATCTATTAATAAGATTAACAATTCTTCTAGCAGCATAAGCATTAGGATATGGTCCAAAAAGCACCTTCTTTTCTCTCTTTTTTATATTTAAATACCTTGATATTTTTAACATTGGATAAGGTTTGTTTACGTATTCAATATAAGGATAACTTTTATCATCAGTAAGCATTATATTATATTTAGGATTAAATTCCTTTATTAAATTAATTTCAATAATAAAAGCTTCTAATTCACTATTAGCTACAATATATGTAAAATCATCTATTAAACTAACCATTTTAGCCGTTTTACCAGTATGTACCCTATTAAAATAAGAAGATACTCTCTTATGTAAATCTTTTGCTTTACCAACATAAATAATAGTTCCATTTTTGTCCTTCATTTGATAAGAACCTGGTTTATGTGGAACTAAGGCTAATTTATCTTTAAATTTCATCTAAATCACCTAGACTCTCTACATAATTATATAGACCTATACACCCTTCTTTAATCTCATTATATACTAAATCAAATCTCCCAGTATACCAAGGATCTTCAATATCTTTGTTATCTTTAACAAATTCTCTAAGTTTATGAATTTTATTATCTTTATCCTCTCCTGTAATACTAAGGACATCTCTTTTATTTTTCTCTTCCATTACAATAATTAAATTGTAATCATTATATTCTTCTTTTGAAAATCTTGTTGCTTTATGTCTTTCTATCTTAACATCATTTTTTAGTAAAACTTCCCTCGCTTGAGGATAGATATCATTCCCAATTTCTTCAAAAGAAGTTGCTCTACTATTACATGTCATCTTATATCTTTTATTTTTATTAAAAATCATATCTTTAAAGATAAATTCAGCCATTGGACTGCGACATATATTACCATAACAAACAAAACAAATCTTATACATACTAACCCCTAAAGAAATGAACTAAAGAATACAATAAAAATACTAATAAACTAGATGATAAAAAGACAGATAAAACAACTCTTCTACCATAATGAATCTTTTTATTTAAATCAAAATTAAATGAGTAATCAAAGTTTTGTAATGAATAAAAAGAAAGAAATAATAATAATAAACTACCATGAACACATAAATCTACATTATCAGGTAATTTAATATAAGTACCCGCCAACAATATTGCTAAAATAGCCATTGCAGTATAAAATTGTAAACTTTGTAATTTACTATTTTTATATTCTCTTTTATTAATCTTATAACTACCAGGAAGAAAAATTATCTGATTAAGAAAAAATATAAAAGAGAACAAAAATGAAAATCCTAACTCAAATGTAGTATCCATAAAACAATTAATAATCAATAAAACAATTGTTATAAAAAAGAAAACTATAGTTAAAACACTAAAAATTCTCTCTAAATATGCAATTTTCTTGTTCATAGTAAATCACCTATAAATTATTATAATAAATAAATTAAAAAAGTAAAAACATTTTAGTTTTTACTTTCTATCTTTTACCCTTTTTTCTATTCGTTAAAGCAGCTATATCTATTGATTCGTGACCAAGTTCACTAACATCAATATCTAAATTAACACCAGTATAATTAATAGTATAAGGTTCTTGATCATACTCATAAGGATCTAATCCATTTATTCTTCCTATACTAGCATGCCCACTAACTGATACAGAGTCAGAACTAATTCTATTAAAATTACAAGCAAAATTAAATTGAACAAAAGAATCATCATAACTATTCGTCTTTTGAACACGATAATACTCTGATCCTTCATCATTATAATACATTTCGTTTTCAATATAACAAAATCTATTGTTTTCACATGAACTAAGATTATTAGTTCTACTAGTATTATAAGAAATTCTCTTACTATAACTAACAATATCTAATACACCTTTATTCAACATTAAATAATTTGATATTAAATGAGTATGCCCAGAATAAATCATCGAAAGATTATTTACATCAGTTAAATGTAAGCTTCCATCATAAGAAACAAGTATTAAATTACATGATGAATTAACTAATTCCTTCATATAATTAACTAATTCGTATCTTACCCCAGGTAAAACTTCTCCAATTAATTTATCAAGAAAATATTCAATTAATATATTCTTCATTTCGTTTATTAGGAACTCTATTCAATTCTTGTAAAAGCTCTTCCATTTTATTACTTTTAACCATATTAAATTCCCCCTGAATGGTCATTCTTTTATCATAAATATACATATTTACCAAATAAAAGTGTTATAATAAATATGAGGTATTACTATGAAATTAATAAATAAATACACATACGAAGTTAAAAAAAGCAAATTTATCGCTTATTATTATGAAATATCATCGGTAGAAGAAGCCAAGAATGTATTAGAAACCCTAAAAAAAGAACATAAAAAAGCTCGTCATATTCCCTATGCTTATAAGACAAATAACACAGCATCAAAATCTGATGACAAAGAACCAACCAACACAGCCGGTTTACCACTATATAACCTAATAGAAAAGAAGAATCTAGATAATATCCTAATTGCCGTAGTTAGATATTTTGGAGGCACTAAATTAGGGGCCGGGAATTTACTCAGAGCCTACTTGGAAAGTGCAATAAAAGCAATAGAAAAACCAACACTTTAAATAGTGTTGGTTTTATCATCTTCTTTTTCTAGTATCATATCACTAGTAATATTAATATCTGCAGTACTAACAAATTTATTAAATGCTTCAATTCTACTATCCAACCCATCTGATTCTATTAATTTACTACTAAATTGTTCTAATTCATCACATTCTCTAAGAATTTCTTCAACATTTACATCTTTTTCCGAATCAAAACCAAGTATAGATAGTTCTCTAAGACACTCTTTAGTAAAAGTAACACAAGAATCAGGCAACAACGCCGTATACATAAACCTAGTATCTAAAGATGTTTCAAGCATATCTGGTAAATCATCAACTGAAACATCACTAATTAATGATATTTTATTATTTATATTATCTATAAGATAGTTTAAAAAACCTTTAAAAAAACATCTAAACCTAAAAACTTTTATAAAAACTGTTGAATAAGCAATAATTTCATTATAACAACTTGACTGTAAATTATTTAAAAAATTTAAAACAATAGGTCTTAAATAACAATTTTCATCGAAAAAATATATTCCTTTTTCTTCAAAAAACATCTCAAATTCCCATATTTTATTACGATATACCGTTACTAAATTAGGTAATTTTACTCCCGAAGCTCTAAAAATTATATCTACATACTGATCAAAAGTTAATCTATCATTATTACATTTGCTTTTAAAACCATTTTCCCTTTTTAATATATCCACCGTCTTCTCCATCATATCCGCCGTCTTCTCCATCTAAACTATCCACCTGTACTCTATAATTATTATCCAAAGATATAAAATCAACATGATACTTATCCGACATCATCTTTAGCTGTTCATCAAAAGAATCATAATCAATATTATCATTATTTTCTTTCAATGCAATTTCAATCTCATTTACAAAATCCCTAATAAAGTCATAATTCTCTTGATCACTAGCATCTAATCCCAGCGATTCAATCTCTTTTAAGATAAATAAAGTAAATTTATAATACATTCCTGGCTTGAAAGCATCAAAATAACCATCGGTTAGTAATAATAAACGATAATAAGTAAATATAAAATCTGGATTAAACGCTTTTAATAAAATATAATCATCAGTAAATGTTTCAATACTTTCATCTACTAGTTTTTTTTGTTTTAATCTACTAAAAAAGTTACTATTAATATAAGTTACAATATTTCTAAGACATTCAATCATTTCTTCAATCGTAGCTTCTAGATAAGCGATATATATAAATTTAAGATAAGTATCATCACCAAAAAAATCTATACCCTTATCTTCACCCTTTTTTCTTAAGGCATAAATAGCATTACGTACACAACCGATAGGATTAGTAAATTTTTTATTAATTAAAGGACTTTTATCAATTACTTTTATAGCTTCATCAAATGCTTTTTCATATATATTTAAATTTCCAATAATCTCATTAAAATATTCCAACCCACCCATAATATCACCTGTTAAATTATAGTAAACTAATATATATAAAAAAGCAAGAAAAAAGACGTATTAACGTCTTAATCATATTTGCTTAATAATTCTTTACTACCTTTAAAGCTCAATTTCTTATTATTTATAACATATTCTACATTTTCTTTAGTAACAAAATGATTATCTAAAAGAATCTTAACTGAATCATAATTAATATTATCTGTAGAATCGAAAGATGCCATCCTTTCTCCTACTTCAATACAAGCATCAAAAGATTTACCAAATACTTGTTTCATAACAGGAATGTTATCATAAATCTTATTAGCTACAGAAGATTCTATTGGACTATTAGTAATACTACTAAAGAAAAATACTATGAATATAAATACATACAAGAAGAATGTATATTCTATAAGAGAAACTAAAGCTCCAAGAATATTAGAAGGTACACCAATATGAAGAATAATACCAACTAATCTCTCTACAACATTAATAAACTTATTTAGAATATGAACAATGATAACCAGTAATATTGCCACAGCTACATAACTAATAAACTCAAACAATATAAAATTAAAAACTCTATAATCAAAATCTAAAAAAGGTACATATTTATATAAAATAGAACTCATAGGGTTCTTTAAATACAGTGTTGCAACAATTATTAAACCACCCTCAATTATTCGAACACTCTTGTCATAAAATCCCCTCATAAAGCCTACAATAAACCCTACTATTGGAACAATAATACATATAACATTCATCAAGGATGGTCCAACAGTATCAAGATACCATACTAACATATAATCACTCCTAGACTAAGTTAATTATATTACAAAAATAGTGAATTTAAAAGGAAAATATGATATATTAAAAAAGAAAAAAAGAGGTGGCTATAACATGACAATAGTGTTTAAAGTAAGTGATAATATCAAAGAAATGATGATTAAACATTACAGCAAAATGAATCCTAGCAAACCACAATATACGATCTTCCAAGTTAAAGATTTTGACTGTGTCACTACTCTTTATGAATCTGGAAAAGTAATGTTTCAAGGAATTGGAGCAGACATAGAAAGTTCATTCTGGATAGAACAAGAACGAATAAAAAATAATCGTTATATCGATCCTAAAGGAGAAACAAAGAATAAAAAAGATAAAAAAGATAATAAAACAACTAACGAGAAAAAAGACTTCTATATAAATGTATCATCAGTTGGTTCTGACGAAGTCGGAACTGGTGATTACTTCGGTCCCCTAGTTGTAACGGCATCATACGTTCCAAAAGAACAATTTCAATTCTTAGAAGAGTTAGGAGTAAAAGATTCTAAAAAACTTACAGATGATAAAATAATATCAATCGCACCTACTCTAATAAAAGAAGTAATACATACAACATTCATCTTAGATAATACTTCTTATAACGAATACCATAGTGACGATACTAATATGAATAAAATTAAAGCTATCTTACATAATAAATGCTTACTATCGGTAATCAAAAAAGATAATGTTAAATATAATAAAATAGTAATAGATCAATTTGAACCAGAAAAATCTTATTATAACCATATAAAAATGTTACCAGAAAGAGTTATGAATATAATGTTTATCACCAAAGCAGAAGACAAATGTTTATCTGTAGCTTGTTCATCAATAATAAGTAGATACATATTCCTAAAAGAAATTAAAAAAATGAGTGAAAAATATAAAATTGTTATTCCATTAGGTGCAGGTGATGGAGTAAATACTATCGCTGCTAAACTTGCCAAAAAGCATGGTAAGAATATCTTAAAAGAAGTAACAAAGTTAAACTTCAAAAATACTGAAAAAGTAGAAGAAATATTAAAAGAGAAAGAATAATCTTTCTCTTTTTAATCACACACTTTTAATAAAAACAATTCTAACGCTAGTTTATCAACTATTTTTCCTTGTTTTATATCATAATCTAAATCACATAATTCCAATAAATATTTTTCCAATTCCCTCTCTTTATAAGAATAACTATAATTTATTAATTTATCTAACTGAAAAGAATATCTAATATCTAATATCTTCATAATATCATTCTTATTATGATTCCTAATTAACTTCTTTATTAAATATACATTCCTATATTCATTAGCTAACATAGCCATTAACATAATTGGACTATTCTTATTTAATAAAAAATCATCATAATATCTAAATATATTCTTAATATCCTTTTCCATTATATAATCTATAAATTTAAAATTATTATCTAATACATTAGAAGCAATAATAAATTTCAAATCACTAATACTAAGTTCTTTCTTAGGATATAACAATAACTTATCTAATTCATTCATTATCAAATCATAATTATTATCTAAAGCATTAATAATATAAGTAACTCCATCATAATCAATTTTAATCTTATTTTTTTTCAAATAACCATTAATTATATCTCTTGTTTCTTTCTGATTAGGATTACTGATCTCGATATAATTATATTTTTCCTTTACTATTTTAGAAACTTTCTTAGTTCCATTAATTTTGTCCTTTAAAACCAGAATAAGTACAGTGTTTTGATTTGGTTCATTCAAATAATTTAATAAATACTCATCTTTATTAGATGCCTCACTACCCTTTTTATTAGCAGAAAAAGCAGTAACATTTCTAACAACCATATAATTTTTATCACCAAACAAGGTAAAATAAGATGCATCATTTAATACGTCATCTAACTCTACTTCATCAAGATTGTAACTAGTATAATTATTATCTTTTACAATCTTCTTAATCTCATCTTCTAACAATCTATAAGATGTAGAGAAAATAACATTCACACACTTATTCATACTACCTGCCTCCACCTTTATAATAACATAGATTAGCAAAAAGTATTATTAAAACTAAATAATCATGATATAATCTTCATAATAGGAGATAATAAATATGAAACACTTTTTAACTGCTTTAAAACATGTACTATTTTGTCAAATTATATGTTGGAGCATTTTTATGTTATTCGACGAAGAAATACCTTTTCTTCCCTTTTTCGGAGAACCAGACCTTGCATTAATAGTAGGAATTATAATACTAGTCATATACTTAATCCTTTACTATGCATACTTACCAAAAATAATTAAAAAGAAAGAATTATCATCATTAAAATATAATACATTTCTATTTATTATTTGGAATATAACTACAATTTTAATAGCATATGCTCTTATTACCCTAGTCGATAATAACCTTCTACACGTTTGCACTGGCGATGGATGGGCTTGCTTCCTAAACGGATTAGAATACTATATATATCCTATTATACAGGGTGGGTTATCAGCACTAATACTATTTATAAACTTAATAATAATAATCTATAAAGCAATAAAAAAAAGAATTACAGAAAGTAATTTTAAAAATCAAAATTATGCTCATGAATAATATCGAAATCAGCTTCTGGATAACATAAATATCCTTGAAAAATATGTTCAACATCAAAATCATCCCTAGCTATACATATCACCCCTTCTAATTCTGGTTCATAGTATTCTATAGGATAATCACTATGTGTCCCTACACCCAGTTTATATTAGTTTTGCTTTCATTCATTTGGATCAACTACTTCTCTATCTTTAATATAACCTATGATTGAGCTTATAAATGCTATTATCATGAATATTACACCCATAATAGACATAATTGATATATCATATCCAATCATTAATAAATTAACTGCAACTCCAAATAGTTTATATTTTTTAGTACTCTTTTGCCATAATGCATACGTATAAATCATAGTTGCAGTAATGCTTAATAATGAAAAAATATTTTGATAACTAATTACACTTGCTATTAACATAATAATAAAAACTATAATTAAACTATTTTTACTTTTTGATTTATAAAACCATAAATTTCTTATAATTGAAATAACACACATAGCTATTCCTGTATATGCACCAAGCAACAAATAGGATAATGCGCTTATAATAGTAGCAAGTATACCTATTTTTAGTATTTTAGACTTATCTTTTAAATTAAAAGTTGAAGTGTATATTAAATAATATATAATTACTAATATTTGCGAACATACATACCCTATTGATAAATTCATAATTTCACCTTTTTTTATTTGGTCTTAACTATTCGTTCTCACCATGTCAGTTCCTAAGCAATTTTTACTTAAAAACATTCTATTTTAACTATTTTTTACCAATTTTAGCATATTTTTATGCAAAATATGCAAAATCTATTTTTTACTATTTCCTTATTTTATAAGGTTTTGGAGTTGGTCTTGACTAAATTGTTCTCAACCAGTTGATATTAGTTTTATTTTCATTATTCATTTGGATCAACTCCTTTTATAATTACTAATCTCTAAAATCTTCTTTCCAATCTTTATTAAACATTACTATGCCATCTATAGTAAAGCCAAATTTATTATAGTATTTTTCTTTATCTAATTCAGTAGATACTATTCTTCTTCCAAAGCCTTCATATCTTTTACAAAAATCATTCATCATAATTTTTCCAAGTCCTTGTTTTTGATATTCAGGTTTAACCAATAAATATGTTATAAAAGCATTAATTGCCCCATCATCTATAGCTGATATTAATCCTACTAAATCATCTTTATTCCAAGCTGACATCACATATCAACTATTTTTAATAGCGTTATATAATCTATTAGGATATTCTGCTGTCTTCCAACCAACAGAATCAAATAATTCTACAAGTTTATTTTTCCCTATTTCCTTTTCATATTTAAAAGTCAATTCTTTATTCATTTATTTTATTCTCCTTTCTAATTCATATTTTAACAAACTTGCATTATCTGGTAAAAATGGACCAATTTCATCATCAGACATTAATCCATTAAAATAACATTCAATAGCTTTCTCTACTCCCGCATGACAAACTATTAAAATATTGTTATATTCTTTTGAAGTTATGTCATCTAAAAAGTCATATATTCTTTTGAAAAAATCTTGAACATTTTCTGCTTTTTCATATTTCATATTCTTTTGATATGACCAAAATTCGTTATAGTCAAATGATGATTTACTTGTTCCTTCAAATTCTCCATAATTTCTTTCTCTTAATCTTTCATCAAAAATAATATAAAGACCTCTATCATCATTTATTATTTCAGCAGTTTGTTTAGCTCTTTTTAAAGGTGAGCAAAAAATTATATCAAACGCTAAGTCTCTTAGCATATCTGCAGTATCACTTGCTTGTGATAAACCATTTTCATTTAATTCTATATCCACTGAACCTTGCATTTTTTTCAGAACATTCCATTCAGTTTGTCCATGTCTTACAACAAATATATTCATATATTATACTTCCTCTCTATTGATATAAAATGCGTTTAAAAAGTGTCAGAGTGTTACAAGTCAGTATCCTAATTCCTCTCAAAAATGAGTATATTTTAGCCTAATTTTTTAATAGTTTCTTGTTTTTTTACTAAAACTTGCAAGATCTCATTTGCTAAAAAGTCCCATTTTATAAAGGTTAAAGCGATGTACAGTATAAATACAAGCCACCCACTGTTTGAATCGGATAATTAAAACATTTTATTGAATATGAAACTCTGTTTTTTCAGATAAATAATTAGCAACTGTATTTAAAAAATCTCTAACAGTCATATAACATCCTCCATTTGATATACTAATACTACTACGTATGAATACAAAGTCAAGTCATCTATTTATTTTTTTATATAATAAAAAAGATTGCTTCCACAATCTTTTTACATTTGTCTTTCACCAATCTTTTCACTTTGATACATTTCCATGTATCTTAAGAAAGTACTATATGATGATGTCATACTTGGTATTCCAGTTGATTGCCATATACTCATCAAATTTTTTTCTTCTGAATTCTCTCGCTCTCCAGCTTCATATCTTTTCATATTCTTTAAAAAAGTCTCATATGGTAAAGCTTGAAAAGCGACTCCAGCAGAAGCCATATGCGCTTTCCACTTTTTTTCTTCCTCATTTAACTCTCAATCTCCAGCTTCATATCTTAGCATACATTCACAAAACAAATCATAATCAGTTTTCATTTTTATCAACTCCAATTGTATTATAACATACTATATCTATAATTAAAAATTCTTTATTCAAAAAAACGAAAATTATCTATATACTTTCTTCAATATTTTAACATAATCATCTGGAAGTCCTAAAAAAGCCTCATCTATTTCCATTTCATCTAAATTATAAGTAGTATAAGTATTACCACCAGTTATTTTTTCAATCTCTTCTTCTAACAATCCAAACGAAGTAGAATATAAAGCAAATATATTATCTTTCATAAACCCACCAACTTACAATTACTTTAAAAATCCATAATAATTATACCATCTAAATAAAAAAACTATAAAAGTCATTATTTAAGTACAAATGAGGAATCATAATCTTCTTGTTCTTCCAAAGCCAAAACATCTGTTAGAGCTTTAATATAATCTTCATAATAACCTTTCATCTTAAGATTTATTAAAAATGATAAAGCAGAAAAATATGAAGAAATTTTTGCTTTAGTTTCAAACACAAGTAATGGTTCATCTACAGTTTCATAAAGGCCTACAGAAGGAAATGGTATTCCAACCAACACTTTACCATCATCACTATACTCATAGTTCAATTGGAAAAAAGATTTAGAAAAGAATTCATTTCCTGTTACATAAGGAGCTCCGAAAAAATCAAAAAAGTCTAAAGCACGAAACAAATTTGTACTAATAATAACTTTTCTATACTCTTTAGGAATATTATATTTATCAAAATATGCTTCTACACCCTTATCATATTGCATCTCATAATCCTTAACAATATCATTAACAACAAGCGAATTTTCATTATAAGTAGCTAACCTTTTCTTCCCATGATTATAAACACTCTTTTTTATATCACTAGATTCAACCAAATAATAGAGAGATTAAAAACTCATAAAATCACCTCATTAAAAAGTATTCTAGCATAAAAAATATTATAATAAATCCCTAAAAGGTACAACTATTTGTCAATACATTATGTACGTAAAAGCAAAAATATATTATAATATAAAGAACGGAGGTGAAAAAGAATGATATTAAGTTATAATACAATTAAAAAACTTACAGATAAAAACCTATTAATTGAAAATGCTAATGTTCAAAATATTCATTCCTCATCATATGATGTCACCGCCGATAAATATATTTTAAAATTTAAAAAAAGTAAAAAGCCAATATCATTTATAGATGCTGAAGAATTAAATACCATGTACGAAGAAATAAATATAACTACGGGATATACAATCAAACCAGGAGAAACTATTTTAGTAGTATTAGAAGATATATTTAATATTCCTAATAATATTTGTGGTTCAATAAGGGGTAGAACTTCCCTTAATAGACTTGGTTTAACAATAGCTACTCAGCATTTAAACCCTGGATTTAAAGGAAAGCTAAATTTAGTAGTAACTAACAATTCTATTAATTCCTACATTATTACCCCTAAAATTCAAATAGCTCAAGTACTATTTGAAAAACTAGATAGGAAAGTAAACAAAAAACAATTATATTCAAATAAAAAGAAATCAACATATCAAAACAAAGACGGCCGCCAAGGCTCAATGATTTACTCAGACTATATTGGAAAAGTAGTTAGACATTTTAAAGGCAATTACTATTTTATAGAAGATATATGTATGGATTCTGAAACAAAAGAATACACAATTATCTACAAAAATCTATATAATCGTGAAGATTCTAATATATGGGCAAGACCAGCAAAAATGTTTTTTGAAGAAATAGACGAAAATAGAGTTGATAATATAACCAAACAAAAGCATCGTTTTGAACTAGTCGATGATTTAACAATTGATTATACAAAAGAAAACAAACAAAAACTTGATAATTAAATCAAGTTTTTTTGTTACTTCTCATATATTTTTACTTATATACTATTCTTAAATTAATCTTAAATTCTTTAAATCCCAAACTCTTATATAAATTTAAAGAAGTTTTATTTTCTGCCATCACTCCAACATCAACAAAATAAATATCTCTATCTTTAACCATATTTAAAGATTCTTTCAAAAGTTTAGTAGCAATACCTCTATTTCTATATTCCTTTTCAACAAATAAGCCATCAATTAAATATCCATTAACATCATCATATACAACTTGCTTCAAAAAAACATATCCTACTACTAAATTATCCTCCTCATAACAAAGCAATATATTATTATCATCTTTTATTACATTTTTAAAATAATCTTTAACTATAAATTTTTCATCAATAAACTTATTATATTGTCTTTCATCTTGAATCAATTTAGTTAATAAACCATCACAAACTTCCGCTCTTTTATCATCAAAAACTCTAATTATCATTCTATCACCAGCTATATTATACCAATTAGAAATCAATTAAGAAAGTAATAAAAAACAGTTTATAAAAATTAAAATATCAAAAAATAATTATGAAATTAAAAACAATCACACTACTCTAAAGAATTCTTATAATCATCATATAAAACATCTAATCAAGATTTTAAATCTGGAAAAGCAGAACAAATACTTATATATGAAGAGTCAATATATTATTCATGATTCAAATCATATAATTGTCTACTAATTCTTTCTTTAAAAATGTCAATCAAATCATTCGGTTCATAATGATAATCATAATTAAACTCTTTACCACTACTTGTTTTACTTCCATGATGTCCTACTTTTAATACATCACTAGCAGGTAAATTATATTGATTCGTTATCTCTTTTTCTGTAGTACTTGATGCATCTCCCATAAACATAAATTTATAACCATTTAGTTCTGTATAAATAACATTACTATTATCATTTTCGTTATCATATTCTTTGGTTTGTAAAAAATAGAGTTTGTTATTATCTATATTTAATTCTTTAATACATGAATAATATTTAATCTTCTTTTAATCCAATACTTTGATTAGTTCTTGCTCTAAGTCATTAAATTCACCACAATTAAATATTACTTTTTTACTTTAAAATTATTTACTAAGTTAATAGCTTCACCCATATGATCATAATCTCCATGTGGTGACATACATTTATGCATACGGATTTTTATGTAAAAAAAAAACTATCTTTTTAGTTTTTTTCATTTATTTGAGTTAAATAGCCTTCTTTTGTAGATATATATCTATAGATTATATCTTTATAGTTATTACACTCTTATCATCTACAACTACTCTCGTTTTTTAATGTGTCCTTGAAATAGAATATGATATAGTCTCATCTGACATATCTTTATCAACATAGACAAGTGAAACTGTATCATCTGTAAAGCAATGCCACTCCATCACAGGAATGCCTCTAGTAGATGCTTGGCATTGTGCCTCTGTATCATTTTCAGTAGTAAATACTAATTCACAATCTTCATTTTCTTCAAATGCCATGTTATAACCGAATGGTGTATTTACATTATATTCTTTGATAGTAAAGCCATCTTTCCCCATCTTTTTTAGCACTTCATTTACTTTTTTTCTAAATTCCTCATTTCTTTCTCTTTCACCTGAAAACATTTCACTTCTCATGAACATAACAACTTTAGCCATATCATAATACCTCCAAACTTATTATAACATATCTTTTAACATTTGTATCACACAAATTCATATTCTCTAGCAATTATTCTATCATCAGAACAGTATTTAATAACACATTCATTATCTTGTTTACAAATAATTATACCTACTGTATCATTCTCTTCTATAGTTTTAATATTCTTATCAATATAATTCATATAAGTCATAATTTGACCTGTGTGTTCTTTTTTTAATTCAGTTACTTTTAATTCAATTACTACATAACATTTATATTTAATATTATAAAGAAGTAAATCAATATAATTATATCTATCATCTAATTTTATCTTATATTCATTACCAACATAATTTTGTACCCAATGGGTACAATTTTTCATCACTAAATATTTCATAAAATTTTCTCATTTTATACAAATTACTTACTTTATATTTTTTACCAACTTCTAGGACTAATTTTTCTGAGTATTATTTAATAACATTTTCCCCATACTCTTTTCTAGCTTGACTCAAAAGTTTACCTATTTCGAAATAAACGCTAACTTTATGTCTGTCCTTTGAATAGTCTTTAGCCTTATCATATATTTCGCTTTTTATCAATTTTTCTTTTATCTCATTATAATAATTCATATTAATACTTTAATCATCTTTTTTTCATTAATTCTTTCATATATACCTCCTTTAAATAATTAAAAAAGTATACCCCCTTAAAGGTATACCCGTATCATACATACTTCTATTTTGCCATTAGAAATATATGCTATCGACCTAATTGTCATATAAAAAGTTGGCAAATTATTTTATACAATAATATTATATTAAAAAAGACTAGATAAAATCTAGTCCCTATTATCTTTTAGTTCTTCCCTCACGATTAACATCAAATACTTCCGGTATAGCATTTCTAAAATCGTGTTTTTCGCTTCTATTATTTAATGCTGGTGGAATAACTTCATCAATCTTTTCCTTATTGTTTTCTTTGATTGCTTTCATAACTTCTAAAACAATATCAGCAGCATAATCAGTAGAACACATATTTAAAATGTCAACAAGATCAGCATATAATTCTTCTTCTGATTTTAATGGATTTGCCGATTTTAGATAACCCATTAATAATTCTGCTCTTTGAATAGAATTTAATACTGCACCATCCTGCTTTCTATCTCTTCCTCTATAAACATAATAACCACTATCAAGAATAAATGAATTTAGTATAAAGTCATATAAACCTTTAGTATCTCTCGTTTTTTTTACAAATTCATCCATTTCTTTTTTATATTTTTTTGTTCTAAATAAATATATTATCTTTTCAATTAAAATTTTTGGTTTCCTAGCTGCTACAAGTTCTTCTATAATAGAGTCAACACTCTTTCCTCTACCTGTTTCTTCATTTATTTTACTTAAAGCAGAAAGAGTTTCATTGCTATCAGTAACTATATCTTCTAATATTTTATGATTTAAAACACAATTTTTATCATTTTCATCACTAAATTGTTTTATTGCTCTTGCAAGTTTTTCTTCAAATTCTCTTGGTTTTGCAAGAACAGAAATTTCTAACACTTTATCCAAGAAACTTTTTTCTTCATTTTTTAATATTGCAATTACGTTAGCAAAGAATCCGCCATCATTTAATTCTTCGCAAGAGTCAAGTAAGCAATTGCAAGTTTCCATTATTTCCTTAGTTACATAATAAGGATATGAAAGGAATGTTCCATAATGTACGCCCTTAGCAGTATTATAGCTACCAATAAATCCTGTTGGAATAGCTGTAAAAGTTTCAATATTGATTCCTAAAAGGCCAAATAAATAAGTAATTGCCGCAAAATTAATGATACTTTCCTTATCTGGTGTTAAAGTTGCTGTTGATAGTCCAAACAAATGATTTAAATCATCCATCTTACAGCCTCGATACTCTAATCTATAAATTCCTTGATTATCTCTTTTAAGGTCACATTCTTGTAATACTTTAAAAAACTCCATTTTCCCACCTCAGTTTTTTTATTATAACATAATATTCTATTTCTTGTCTATCGCAGCTTGAACTTTTCACTACATCGAAAGAACATACCATTAATAATAATGCGAATATGTATAAAATAATATTACTATTTGTAAATGCCATTAATATGAATAAACCACATCTAATTACTCTACCAATTGCTAAAAAGAATTCTAAGCTGACATAATATTCAACTTTGTATTCATTTTTTATTTTTTCATCATTCATATCAAAGTGTTTACTTATAAATTCTTCAAAGTTTTTTTAACATCTTCAAAATTCATATTATCACCCATATAAATTATTAATATATTGTCTTAATTATTAAAATATTATTTAATTTAAACATAATACTACTATTTATATCTGTTCTATATATTTTAGATTCTTTTTTTTAAATATCATCAGCTGTTTCACCATTATATAGTCCTTTGTATCCAGCATTATGAAATCTGGCTAAGTCTTTTACTCCGCTATTAACTGCCGTTTTATTTAAATTATAATTACCTTTTCTAGCTTGATTTCTTCTATATAGTCTTTTCTCATCTTCAATATCCGTTTGTAAAAAATATAATTTATTTTTATCGATATTTAATTCTTTGATACAGGAATAATATTTTATTTTCTTTTTATCTAATACTTTAATTAGATCTTGTTCTAGATCATTATATGGTCCACAATTAAAGATTACATTCTCTACTTTAAAATTATTAACTAAATTAATAGCTTCTCCCACATGGTCAAAGTCTCCATGTGGTGACATGCATTTATGCATACGGATTTGAGCAAAGAAAAAAGATTACATAACGTAACCTTAATCTAATGTCTGATGTGCATTTTTAATATCAGCATTTGCCATTTCTAGTTGTCTTCTTTTATCTAAAAAGATATTTATTATCTCTTCTGGCTTTTCCACCGTATATCCTTGTTTTCTAGCATAATCAACCCAATATGGAGATTTTAATATTTTTTCAAATTCACTATCTAAAGTTTTTGTCACTATATCTATACAATCTATTGCAGTTTTTGGAGCATTAACTGATATTTCATCAATATGGCTCATGATTCTTCCTAAATACGGAATCAATTTATCTCTATTGAAATGTTTTTCAAGTAACTCAGGTGCTACATCTATATAACCATTATTTATTGTATAAGCTAATTCTAGAATACTTTTTAATATTTTAGAATCATCATATCTACTTTCAAATAATTCTAAATTTTTTTCAATTTTTTCTACATTATTTAATAAACATTTTTGACAATCTACTACTACAATAGGAATATTAAAATCTTTTGCTGCTCTTAAACTTTCAAGCCAAATTTGATCACTACTAAAATCTTCCCTTGTTTTTAAATATACTATATAATCCGGATTAATCCTTTCTAACTTACCATTTATTACTCTTCTTCTAGAACGATAAACTTCATTATTCGTAAATCTTGTGTTATTTATTAAACTATCAGGTGTCCTAAATTCAACATCAGCAATTAATTTTTTTTGATGAAATGGATTTGTAATATTCAAATCTTTATATATTCCACCAGTGCCTAGATCATTTGATCCTAATAATGATAAATTATTTTCACCAAATTTTCCAAATCCAAATAAACAATGTTTTACATGTGTTTTTATACTGCTACTGCTAATAATGGAATTACACATATAATCAGTAGCAATCCTTGGACGATTCCATGCATCTTTAAAATTTTCAGGTGTTTCGTATTCTGTTGCCATACCATATGAATAAATACACATATAAAAATCTAATCCAGCATCATATATATTAATACCATCAACGTTATCAATTTGTTTTTCATTTGTTGGTGCATAAAATTTTTCATCATATATTTTTGAGTAAAAATTTCTAAGAATAGAATCTATATTAATTAAAAAACTTATATTCTCATACACAATTCTATCGCAGCCTTTGCCTTCAATAATATTTTTAATATCAAATAAAAAATCTTTTCCCTCTGATTCAGGTAAATTTTCTATATCCTTACAATATCTCATATATAAATTATAAGCTTTATCGTATGACATTCCATATTTGTTTAACAATAATATATTTGGATCATTTGTTTCATTATTATTACTATTCTTGTTATCTCTAATTATTTGTAAATTATTTAGATCATCAACAGAATTAATATCAAAATAATTACCTCCACTACTAATTACAAATAATAAATTTTTTATTTGAGACTTGCTTAAGTCATTTTTACTAACATCATCTATTAAATTTGAAAATTGTTTATTTTTTAAAAAATGATAATAATTTGCACATAATGAAATCCAATCTTGATTTTCATTTTCAGCATAATTAATAATCTTTGATATATTTTTAATATTTTGTTCAGATAAGTTAATTATAATTTCTTGTGCTTCTTTATTTAAAGCAAACGTTTCTAAAACATATAAAGGTAAATATTTTATGGTAATTTCATTTATAAAACCACTTATTAGTGTTTTCTCTGTTTCTTTGTTGCTGGTATATAAATAATTTATTACACTATTAATATCCATTCTATCACATCCTATATTTATTATATCATGCTAATTTATAATTAAGGCAAACAAGTTCCTATTTTCAACTTATTATCTTTAATCTTAAACATAATGCTTCCATCCTCGTCTGTTCTATATATTTTAGAATTATCTAAATTTTCTAATTCTTCTTTATTTGGATGACCATACCTATTATTCTATCCAACACTAATAATTGAATATTTAGGATTAATTTCATTTATAAATTCTTTGCTGCTACTTGTTCTTGATCCATGACGGCCTACTTTTAACACATCTATGTCTGGTAAATTATATTTAGAGAGTATTTCTTTTTCAGTAGTTGTAGATGCATCTCCCATAAACATAAATTTATAACCATTAATCTCTGTATAAATAACATTACTATTATCATTTTCGTTAGCATATTCTCTTGTTTGTAAGAAATATAATTTATTCTTATCTATATTTAATTCTTTAATACATGAATAATATTTTATCTTCTTTTTATCTAATACTTTAATTAGTTCTTTTTCCAAATCATTGTGAGGTCCACAATTAAAAATTACTTTTTCTACTTTGAAGTTTTCTACTAGATTAATAGCTTCTCCCATATGATCAAAATCTCCATGTGGTGATTGTCAAAAAGTAAGTCGAATAATTATCAAATAAAAAGACTCATATAAGTCTCTTTATTTGATACTAGAAGCAGATTTTTCATTTTCATTAGAATCAAGCGTTGATATCTTATTGTCTGTTGTTTCACGTATTTTTTTCTTCATGGCCTGGTATAATTGAGTTGATAATTCTCCGTCATAATACATTTCTTCAAGTTTTTTATTAAATATTCCCTCTTGTTCTCTTAAATCAACAATAGAGTTAATATCTTCATTAAACATAATCCCTGTATACATAATAATTTGATTAATCATTAGTGTAAGATAGATTCTTTGTATTTGTATTAACGACTCAATTCTCTTGTCAAATGAATTTGTATTTGCCTCATTGCCTAATGCACTTTGTTTTTCTGCAAAACTATTTCTTTTGTCAATCAAATTTTTTATATCATTTAATAAACATTTATCCAAATCCAAAAAAGTAAAATCTTTGATAGATTGCAATTTATTTAAATATTTAAGCTCATACATAGGCAATGATGAAGTATTGTTTTGATAATAATATGCCATCATCAATTTGATACAATCACTACAATCAGATATTTTGAAAGTCTCCAAATTAATTTCATTCAAACCATCTTTTTTATATATTTCTTTGTAGACATCTAATTCATCCGACATCATTCTCAACACCTGATTTTGTGGTAGCAACTCAATAAATTCTTCAAATTTTTTTAGTCTTTTTTTTCTTTCTTCTAATTCATCATTAATTTTTATTAGAATTTCTTCTTGATTACTAAATTCTATTTCTTTTTTAGGATGTAATATGTCTTCACCAACTATAACTTTCTCAACTACATAATTACCTACTGGAATTCTTTCAGCTACCCATTCATCGCCCATAAATCCATTATTATAATGTCCCTCTAACGAACTTGTTATCCATGGTTTGTGAACATCTAATCCATCAGTTGATATTTTGTATACAATTCCAACAGCAGGAACAGCAATTTTTAAAGATCTTTCTCCGATTCGAACATTATTATTTAATGGAGTTCCATCATTCATACTGACTGCAGCATATGCATTTGTTGCTACTTCTTTGTAATCACTCATATATACTCCGTATTCATTTCCATCACCAACTGTTTTTCTTCCTTGTTCATCATATTTTGGTGGATTTGGAGGAGTTAAATCTATTCCATATATTTGTTTTTCTTTTAATATTTTTTCATTAACAATTACGCCTCTATACAAAAATTCTGGTTTTGCATTTTCCATTATTATCACATCCTAAAAATATTATATCAAACTAATTCTTAATTATGGTGAACATGTTTCTATTTTTAATTTATTATTTTTAATTTTAATCATAATACTTCCATCTTGATCCGTTCTATAAATTTTACTATTTTTTAAAACATCTAATACTTCTTTATTTGGATGTCCATATCTATTATTTTTTCCAACACTAATAACAGAATATTTAGGCTTTATTTCATTAATAAACTCTTTACTACTACTTGTCTTAGATCCATGATGCCCAACTTTTAACACATCTATATTGGGTAAATTATACTTATTTAAGATTTCTTTTTCAGTAATAGTTGATGCATCCTCCCATAAACATGAATTTATAACCATTTAATTCTGTATAAATCACATTGCTATTATCATTTTCATTGTCATATTCTTTTGTCTGTAAAAAATATAATTTGTTATTATCTATATTTAATTCTTTAATACATGAATAATATGGTATCCTCTTTTTATCTAATACATTGATTAATTCCTTTTCTAAATCATTATAAGGTCCACAATTAAAAATTATCTTTTCTACTTTAGAATTATTTACTAAATTAACTGCTTCTCCCATGTGGTCGTAGTCTCCATGTGGTGGTTGTCAAAAAGTAAGTCGAATTTAAAACACAAAAAAGAACTATCAATATTGATAATTCTTATTAAATCAAACTATCTTCATCAATCAAAGGAACAATATCTATGGCTGGTTCTTCATACGGATGTACCATTCTTAATTCTTCAATTTTTCTATAGGAATAGTAATGAATATCTTAATCTTATTTACATTAATACTCATTTTATCTCCTTTTAAAATTAAATTTAATTTTTTCTATTAAGTATGCCGACTCTAACTAAAGCATCTTCAAGATACTCACCTTTTTGAATAATAATTTTTTCATTTGGTTGTTTCATAAATTCTTCAAAATCAGGCTCTATCTTAGTATCAACTCTTTTAATAAATTCATCATTTGCTCCTCTATTTTTTGCACGTATTTTATAGTCTTCTTTACATGCAGGATCTGGATAAGCTAAGATAAAATCTATTCCATAGTTTCTCATCTCCTCAAATGGCATACAAGGTGCAATAAGAATTATGTCATGTTTTCCACTTTTCTCTTCTTCTAAAATAGCATCATAATAATTTTTTGGCCATTCAGGATTTATCGCTCTTACAGTTGATTTTAAGCTTTCTTTATTTTTAACTGCTTTTTGTTCTTCAGTAAGAATATATTTGTAATCTCCACTAGCAAGTTCTGTAATATCATCATATTTAGTTGTTAAATATGTCTTTCCTGCACAGATCCATGCACTAATTATGATTGGTCTTTTATTAAACTTTGTATTGCTCATATTTTTCTCCTTTATTCAATAAAATCTATTGGACTTACAATATTAATAAGTGGTAGTTTTTCTTGTGTTCCGAGCAATGTTGTCTCATTATCATCTACCATATATACTATATCATTATCTTTTATATAGTCTTTTATATACTCAGCTTTTAAATATTGTTTTTCAGCAATTACTTTAACATTATTTTCTCTACGAGGAATAATAATTACTTTATCTTTATCAATAAAATAACAATAATCTTCGATCCATCTTAATTTATCTTCCTTTTGATAATTATAACTACAAAAACTAAGAATGTACGTTTTAGCTCCCTTGTCTTGGAGCCTTTTCATTATTTCAATAATTGTTTTAATTGGTCTTTTAGAATAGAAGAAACCTTCTTCTAATTTATGTTTCTTCTTATGCATTTCCATACTTGCACAGGTACCATCCATATCCCAAAATATTTTTACTTCATTTTTTCCTTCTTCTAAATATTTGATAATTCTTTTTTCTATATCAGTCATATAAATCGTCACAAACAAAGTATATCATTGATTATCTTCAATTACAATTAATTAATTATATTTTTCCTTTATATTCTTTACTAAATTCTACTAAAAGAACATTTATTTTTTTTGAACAATTCAATATATTTCATGATAATCTACGTATTTGTTTTTTTAGTTAATCTAATATTTAATTTAATAAAATGATCATTATCATTTATTTTAACATCAGTTATTCCTTTTATACGCAATAAGAAATTTTTAAGTTCTATATTCGCAATATCATCTAGTTTAATTATCATAAAAAAATTTCACCTAATAGAATTTATAATGTTTGAGTTTTTTATGGACTACATGTTTCAATCTTTAATTCATTGTTTTTAATCTTAAACATGATACTACCATCTTAATCTGTTCTATATATTCTAGATTTTTCTAGATTGTCTAATACTTCTTTATTTGGGTGACCATAACGATTTTTCTTTCCAACACTTATAATTGAATACTTTGGATTCATTTCGCCAATAAAATCTTTACTACTACTTGTCTTAGAACCATGATGTCCTACTTTTAATACATCTATGTCTGGTAAATTATATTTACTTAGTATTTCTTTTTCAGTAGTAGTAGATGCATCACCCATAAACATAAATTTATATCCATTTAGTTCTGTATAAATAACATTACTATTATCATTTTCGTTATCATATTCTTTTGTCTGTAAAAAATATAATTTGTTATCATCTATATTTAATTCTTTAATACATGAATAATATGGTATCTTCTTTTTATCTAATACTCTTATTAATTCAGTTTCTAATTCGTTAATTTCTCCGCAATTAAATATTACTTTCTCTACTTTAAAATTATTAACTAAATTAATAGCTTCTCACATATGATTATAATCTCCATGTGGTGATTGTCAAAAAGTAAGTCGAATTTAAGGCAAGAAAAAAGAACTATCGAATTGACAATTCTTAGATTATTTTATTCTTTTTGTACTACTCCATTTTCTTGCACCATTTAAAATTTTTTCAGAATCATTTAATAGTTTTGTTGGATATTTTACATATTCAAAAATATCATCATGAGAATAATTTTCTAACATATAATTTCCAATTGTGAATGCTATAGGGTAATTATAAGGTAATGAATTAAAATCATTTATTTCTTCGTTAGTTGCATTTATCTCTACTTTTGTAAATTCTTCTGGATTTCCTAGGTTAGTAGCTAATGCTTCCCAAAACCATACAATATCACTACCAAGATGTTCTAATTCACTATCTTGCTGACAAATATGAACAAATTCATGCAGTATTGTACTCTTTAATTCATCCAGAGTCATATCTTTATGTTCTTTCGTTTTATGGGCTTCATCTAATGATAATAAATTAATGTTTCCATCATTAGTATCAGCACACATATAATCATGATATTCATAGAATTGTTCAATATGCTTTTTGTATAATTCTAAATTATTATATATAACTATTTTCTTTTTTGAATTAAGAGAGTCTAATTCAAAAAATTTCATAATTTCATTTGTTTTAGATTCAAGATAATCAACCACTTCTGGAATATAAGAAATATTTTCATCATAATAAATTGTAAAACTATTTTTTTCTAATACCATTTTAATCACATCCTAAAGTTATTATATCACATTTTATCTATTCCTTTAGTTTCTTATTCTCTTTTTCTAATTCTTTTAAACTCTTTTCTGGTGTTGGTAAATCTTCTGGCATGGTACCTCCTAATTCTTTAATTGTATTTCTTACCTTTTTGCCTACTTCATAATGAATAGAATTTGCAGTATATTCATTATCTACATTATCTCTTTTTAATTTAGCATCTGTTTGAGCAATTCTAAATATATTATCTGCAAGTTCTTCACTACCCATATTATCTAATATAT
>CAMZCT010000008.1 GCA_947305065.1 uncultured Mycoplasmatota bacterium
ATAAACAATTCATTTATCAAATTTATTGTCTACCAACACTATTTGACAAAGAACCATTTTATTTTTCCATTAGCTTTTTAGCTGTACGCATCATTTGTGAAGTATATCCCATTTCATTGTCGTACCATGCTAGTACTTTAACTAATTGTCCGTCATCTGTTTCTAAAACTTGTGTTGATAAACCATCTACCAAAGCACCAATTTTTTTACCAATAACATCACTTGATACAATTGGGTCCATAGTGATTTTTAATGTTTCATTTTGATTTTCTTCAAATAATTTATTTATTTCTTCAACAGTTGTTTCTTTTTCTAATTCTAAAGTAACGTCTACAACTGAACCATCTGGAACAGGTACTCTTAATGCGTTACCATCCATTTTACCATCTAGAGCTGGTATTACTTTACCTATTGCTGATGCAGCTCCAGTTGAAGTAGGGATTATATTGGCAGCACAAGCACGTCCACGACGTGAAGCGATTCCTTTTTTGTGAGGAATATCTAATGTAGCTTGATCATTTGTATAAGCATGAACTGTTGTCATGAATCCTCTTTTAATTCCTAGATTATCTTCTAGTACTTTTAAAACAGGCGCTAAGCAGTTTGTTGTACATGAAGCTGCAGATATAATTTCTTCAGATCCATCCAAGTCTCCATCATTTACGTTATATACTATAGTTTTCATATCTCCTTTACCAGGTGCAGATATAACAACTTTTTTAGCACCAGCCTTAATATGTTTTTCAGCTGATTCTTTATTAGTAAAGGCTCCAGTACATTCTAGTACTACATCTACTTTTAAATCACGCCATGGTAAATCCTCAGGATCTTTTTCACTAAATACCTTTACCCTTTTACGATTATTTATAATTATTTCATTTCCCTCAAAAGATATTTTATCTTCGTGAAATGAGCGATGATTAGTATCGTATTTTAACAAATAAGCTAAATCTTCGGCATTTGTTAAATCGTTAATAGCAACTATATCAAAATCGTTTCCTGTTATAATTTCACGAAACGCAAGTCTTCCTATACGACCAAATCCATTAATTGCAACTTTTATCATCTTTACTCCTCTTTTCTATATACTATTATAAGCACTCTTGCCTATGAATTCTCTTAATATTGAATCTTCATTAACATAATCTGATGGAATTGGGAAGAAGATTTTTAAATTATTAATTAATCTTCTTGCTTCATTATATGCAGGAGAATCCATTTTTACTGAATATAGTAAAGGTTCTACGAACACTTTTAATACACCAATTTCGTATACTAGTGAAGTGTTTAAAATATAATCTATATTATTTATATATGGATATATATATTTCTTTTCACCACTTCTTACACTGTTCCATTCAATAATACTTTTACCCACATCTCTAGCTCTAGTACGATTGTCTCGAACTATTCTTCTTAGTAATCTTAAATCTACAGTAGATATGTAGTTATGTTTATCTATATTTAACGGGATAAATGGACTTAGATAAACTTTGTATTTTGTTGATGGATCAATTTCAGGAACCATATCATCGTTTAGACAATGTAATCCTTCCATCAAGATAATTGTTTTATCATTTATTCTAATTGGTGGATTGTTGTACTCCTTGCAACCAGTTGAGAAATTAAAGGTTGGCAATTGAGTTTTCTTTCCATCTAATAAATCTTTTAAAGTTTTATTTAATAGCTTTAAATCTAAAGCTTCTAAACATTCAAAGTCATAGTTTCCATCTTCATCTTTTGGTGATTCTAATCTTTCTTTAAAGAAATCGTCCACTGTTAATACTAAAGTTTCATATCCTCTACTTCTTAGTTGTAGAGCAACTTTTTTAGTTGTTGTTGTTTTTCCACTAGAAGACGGACCAGCAAACATCATAAAACGAGCTTTACTCTTTATGAAGTTTTCTACCATGTCTGAAACTTGATTATTGAAATGTGTTTCAGTTATCTTTACTATATCTTCTATCTTACAATCAGATATCATATTATTTAAATCTGCTAAATATGGTATTCCAATTGAACTTATCCATTTTTGACTATCTTCAAAGCATTTAATTACATTTTTATAATGAATATATTCAGGCATTGTATATTTAGTATTTGGACTTGGGAATAATAATACTAATTGGTTTTCTCCCAAGAAGACTAAATCATACTTTGATAAACAACCTGTGCTATAAGGCATTTCTGAGTAGTAGTAATTTATGTAATTACGTAATTTATATTCTGTAACTATATTATTAGTTATATTATGAATGTTGCTAGCTTTTTCTTTTGCATCTACTTTATTGTAATAATTAATAGCTTCTTTCTTTTCAACATTTAAATTATATATTCTCTCATCACTTTTGATGATTAAGTTCATTTCTTTTTTTAGTTTTTTAGCATCGTTTAAGGTAAATATTTCTTTACCTTCTATAGACATATGCAAGCCGTTACCAATGGAATGATTAAACACTACTTCGTATTTTTTGTCGAAAGCTTCTTTTAAAGCTACTTCTAAAACAAAACATAAACCAACTTTGTTAATCCTATAACCATTGATATTATTCATATCTATGAAACTAACTTTGGTGTTTTTACCAATTACAGTATCCATTGGAACTACTTCGTTGTTTATTTCAGCACCTACTATGTTCGTCTCCTGGTGAGGATAACGTTTGCTAATTTCATATAAAGTTAAGCCCTTTTCTACTTCTAGGGAAGTATTATCAGGAAAAGTAATTGTTATCATCGACATAGCATATCCCTCTTATTCTAATAATTATTATACTATATTTTTATTTTTTTGAATAGATATTAAAAAAAATAATGTTAAAAATGTTAACTCTTGTAAATTTTTTGTCTTTTTGACAAGCTTTTGCTGTATAGATAATTTAGACAATAATTAGCTTTAATGTTATAATACACCATAGTTATTGAGGGGTATTGTTATGAAAAGATTAAATAGGAAGGAATTATTAATAACAACAGTAGTATTTGTAATATTGGTAGCTATAATATCAATATTGGTTTACTATAATTTTTTTGTTGGACCAAGTATTATGAATGTTGAAAAGACTGACAGTGTACGTTTTGAAAACAAAAAGATATTTAATATAGAAGTTAGCAATTCGCCTCTTAAGATAGATAAATCAACATGGTGTTTATTAGTAGAAAAAGACACTGCTTTAAATGTAAATGATGCAGAATGGGAAAAAGCAAGTAATGGTTATTGTAGCATCATAGCAGACGATCAAGATTATGATGTTTACATAAGAGATAAATATAATAATTATGATAGTACCAAGGAAGGTTTTAAGAAGGACAAAAAGAAAGAAAAGCAAATTACTAAAAAAACAATTAAAACTGATGTTGATAATATGTACTTATATATCGGTCAAAAGCAAAAGATTAATGCTAATACAACCGATTTAATAGATAAAAATATCAGTTACAGTTCTTCAAATCCTGATATTGCTAGTGTTGATGAAAACGGTTTAGTAATTGGTAATTCTTACGGAAAAGCAACTGTTACTATTCAGAACAAAAATGAAGCTAGGAAAGAAATAAATGTTGTTGTAACAAGATTAATTAAAGAAATGGATGCCACAGCTAAAAGAGATTATTTTACTTGTAATATGTTAAATGATGAAGAAGCTAATTTATTAGATGATATATTATTTGATCGTGTTAATAGGGCTGGTTTGGGAACAAGAGCTGGTGTATTAGCTGCTGCTAGATTCCTTACATTAGAAAGCACTTATGAAGTTCCTTACTTTTATGAAAATGGTCGTTTAGAAAATTATGAACCATATAAACATGTAGATGGGGAAGGAAGATATTACCATAGAGGATTATATTTAAGTCCTAGAAAGACTAAAGAAATAACAGCTAGTTTTGTTGGTCCTGTAATGTGGGGATGTAATTTACAAAACTATACTGACTGGGGAATGTATGTAACTGGTCAATTATATCCTAACGGATTAGACTGTTCGGGATTCGTTACTTGGGCTTTACTAAATGGTGGTTTTGATGTTGGTGATATTGGTGCTGGTATTGAACCTGATCATAAAGATGTAACAGATTTAGGTGAATTAGTATATCTTAGTGATGAATTGATGGCTTCTGGTCGAGTTAAAGCCGGAGATTTAATTGGTTTAGATGGACACGCTGCTATATTAGTTGGTTGGGATGAAAACAATTATTATATAGCTGAATCCTTAAATACTACTAAAGGGGTGGTAGTAACTACCGTTAGAAGAAGTGATTTGGTTCATAATAGTATTTATAAATATGTAGTATTAATGGATGGTATTTATAAAGAACAAGGTAATTATTCAACTTATTGGAAATAAAAAAAATAGTAATAAGTTAATTCTTATTACTATTTTTATGTCTTTCTACTAATTTTTTTACTTTAATGAAGTAATGATTTACTCCTGATTTACCAATTGTATGTCCTGTTTCTTTAGAAATAATATCTGCCAATTCTGAAAGAGAACTTTCAGGATAGAATTCTCGATAGCGAATTGCTTCTTTAGTACTATCATCTAACAATCCAAGTAAATCATGTTCTTTAATATAATTAATATCTTCTAACTGTTTTAACCCTGTTTTTAATATTTTTTCTTGATTAGATAATTCACAATTATTTAATCTGTTAACCATATTTTTATGATCGCGATATATTCTAATGTCCTCAAAGTAGAATAATGAATTAGTAGCCCCAAACATTTTAATAATATCGCTTATCATCTCAGAAGATTTAACATAAGTCATATATTTGTTAGTTCTTTTTATTACTTTAGATACAATATTGAAATCTTTTAATAAGTTAGATATATATATACCATCTTTTTTAAGATTAGAAGAGAATTCTAAATGATATCCACTAGTAGCGGGATCATTGACACTTCCAGTTGCTAAGAAAGCTCCTCTTAGATATGATATCTTTTCTTCATCTGTATCTAGTATACTTTCACTTGGTAGAATGGTTTTACCATTCTGTTTAATATTTAATGCTTCTAAGATGGTTTCTATTTTATCAGATATTTCTAGAATATATATTTGTTTAACACGAAAGCGTTTTTGGATTCTAATAGTAATTTTGATATTTATACCAAAATTACTTTTTATATCTTTATAAATACGTCTAGCTACGGAAGCATTTTCCATGGTTAGTGTTATTTTATTCTTTTTTATTTGACCAGTAAATCTTATGAAAGAGGATAATTCATTTAGAGATTCTATTTTATTAATATCTCTTTTAGTGATTTCTTCTTTCATACTTGTGGTAAAGCTCATTTTATTCTCCTTCCATCAAATAAGAGAATATTAAATAAGCTGTTTTAAGTGCATCATGTCTTACATATCCTTCTTCAACTTTAAATAGTTTTTCAGAGATTAGTTTTATTTTCATTTTTTCAATCTCTTTTTCATCTATTAATACAGGATCTTTTCCTTCAGACTTAGCAAGTAGAGACATTTTATGTGGTATTTCTGAAGTATTAGCGATGACAGCATCAATTGAATGTCTTCCTAAAGTTTTTTCTAAGAATTTAATATGGTTACTAACTTTAAAGCCATCTGTTTCCCCAGGCTGAGTTAACATATTGCAAATATATAAAGTCTTTGCTTTTGAATTCTTAATTGCCTTTTTAATTTCTGGACAAATCAAATTTGGCATGATACTTGTTACTAAAGAACCAGCACTTATTATTATTAAATCAGCTTTAGCAATAGCGTCTAAAACCTTTTTATTAACATTAATTTTCTTACTATATTTTATTGATGCTATATGTTGACGAGCTGCAGTTATCTCTGCTTCGCCATATATTTCTTCTCCATCTTTGGTAATTCCAATTAGATCAGCACAATCTTCTGTTAGAGGAAGTATTGTTCCTTTGACATCTAACAAGTCACAAAGGATTGGTAAAGAATGAGCAAAATCACCTTTCATCTCTAAAAGAGCTGTCATAATAAGATTTTTAATAGAATGATTACCTATACTACTATCTTTATTAAAACGGTAATTTAATAATTCTTTTACTCCTTTTGATGTAGTTGACATAGCCATTAATACTTTAGTTATATCTCCTACTGCTGGTATTTGAAATTCTTCCCTTAACTTTCCAGTACTCTTGCCATTGTCAGATACACTAACAACTGCTGTTATATCTAAAGGGAATTGCATTAACCCTTTTAATAATTGAGATTGACCACTACCTCCACCAAATATTACTACTTTTTTCATAATATCCCTCCGTTTCATCTATGATATCACATTTTATCTAACTAAAAAAGGAACTATTGTTCCTTTTATCTACCAGACCATTTCCAGCCGTATACATTTTTTATTCCTGTAATAGAACTTTCTGCAGTTGCTTTTGTATTAGACTTGAATGTAGACCAACTTTTATATCCATTGGCACCAGCACCTAGGTAATAACCGTAAGCTATAGAATAGTGTAAGTGGGTTCCTGAAGTACATTTATCATAGTACCAAGTAGATGAGTCGCCTCCTACGTATCCTATTATTTGTCCTTTGGTTACTTTTTGTCCTGGAGATACTGCATAGCTTCTTAAATGGCCAAATTCAGAAGTGTATGCTCTACCACCTACTTGATGGTGAATATACACTATGTTTCCACCACAACTTTGATGATAAGCAGTATGTGCTACTGTTCCATTTGCTGGAGCATATACAGGTGTTCCTGGTACGTTTCCTCCTAAGTCCATTCCTGCGTGACCATTGTGTCCCCACGCTTGCGTTACTTTACCAGAATTAAGAGGTCTTGAGAACGATGCTGAGTTTCCACCTTTGTTATAGTAACAATCATCGATAGAATCCCCATCTTTACAACCAGCTCTTTCATATAATACAACTTGATTCTTTAAAGCTTTTAACTCTTCGTCATAATCCATACCGATTGAAGCAAGAGTTGCTACATAAGCTTCTAACTTGTCTACTTCTTTTTCATTAGCTTCAATAGAGTTTTCTAGATTAATATTGTCTTGAGCAAGTTGTACTTGTAGTTGTTTATTATCTTCAATTAATTTTTCTAAATCTTTTAACTGTTTATCAGTGTAATTGATTATTTGTTCCATTACCGCTTGCCTTTCAATCATATCAGAAATTGATTCAGCATCAAATAAATAATCAATATATATAGATTCTGTAGAAGACCCAGTATATTGGTAAATCGTGATTACTTTTTTTAGTTCTTCTGTTTTAACTTTTATTTGATCTTCACTTTCAGTGACCTTTTCTTTAGATTCTTCTACTTTTCTTTCATTGTTTTCTATCGTATTATTTGCAGCTACTATTGCTTGCCTTTTAGCATTGATGCTATTTTGGGCTTCAATTGATAATCTCTTATTACGATTGGCTTTAGCTTCTAATGCAGAAACTTCTTTTTTATAATCACCTAAAGTTTTTCCATCAGCTTTTGCTACCCTAATAGGCAAAACACTAAATGCAACTACCATAATACTTAGAAGTATCCTAACTAGTTTGTTTTTCATTAAACTTTCAGATACCTCCTTACTGCGGCGTAACTACCAATCATACCTACTACTGTTCCGATTCCTAATAGTATTAGGGAAGCATAAATAGTAAATGGCATTGGATATAGCATTTTAATTGCACCAGAGTAGAAGTATCCTCCTAACTTATCATAGAAGATTGTATACCCCCAAATAGTTACTACTATCGGAATTATAGAACCAATTATACCAAGTATTGTTCCTTCTATTACAAAAGGTAAACGTATAACTGGATTACTAATTCCAACTAATCTCATTATTTCTATTTCTTCACTACGAGAATAAATGGTTAGTTTTATAGTATTTCCTATTAAGAAAACTGTTACTATTACTAAACCTATTATTATCCAAATAGTAAGGTTTTTAACAATATCAACTAGTACTACCATTCTATCTTCAACATTTTTATTATACTTAACGCTATAGATTTTATCCATTTTTTCTATCTTTTCAACAGTTGGAGTTAATTGACCAATCTCCTTTGCTGTTAAGAAAAATTCCGGATTAAATGGGTTGTTATTATCATCCCAAGTACTAATAACATTGTTAACTACAGAACCTTTTCCAGTTTTTTCCATAGTTTCTTCTTTAACTGTTTTTTTGTCTTTATAAATCATTTCGTCAGCTTTGATTGTATCTAAAGCAGCTAGATCATTCTTAATTTTATTAATTTCTTCTTGTGTTGCATCTGCATCAACAAACACTATAATAGTTAAGTTTTCAGACAAATTGTGAGTAAAATCATTTATGTTTCCTGCTACTAATAATGCTATAGCTACAACAATCAAAGTTATAGTTGTACATATTAATGAAGCAGAACTAAGAGCAAGATTACGGAAAATACTTTTGAAAGCATTTACCACATTTCTAAAAAATATTCTAATCAATTTCATCAGCTACATAACTTCCTTTCTGTGTATCATCAACTATTACACCATTGGAAAGTGTTACTACTCTCTTACGCATTGAATTAACAATTTCTTTATCATGTGTAACCATTACTACTGTTGTTTTCATTTCTTTATTTATCTTATTAATTACTTTAACTATTTCTTTGGAAGTTTTAGGGTCTAAGTTACCTGTTGGCTCGTCACAAATTAATACTTTTGGTTCATTTACTATTGCACGAGCAATACATACTCTTTGTTGTTCGCCTCCTGATAGCTTTTTAGGAAAGCTTTTTTCTTTTCCTTTAAGACCAACTCTCTCTAGTGCTAGTCTTACTTTTTTTCTTATCGTTGAATTAGCTAATCCTGCCATAGCTAATGGAAAAGCAACGTTTTCATAAACTGTTTGTTTAGGTAGCAATTTGAAGTCTTGGAATACTATTCCTATTTTCCTTCTTAATCTATATACCTTACTATTAGGTACTTTTGCTACATTTATTCCACCTACTATTACTGTCCCTTTAGTAGGTTTTTCTTCTCTATATAACATTTTTACTAATGTAGATTTTCCACAAGCAGTTTCTCCTGTTATAAACACAAATTCTCCTTTATCTATGTATAAAGACAAGTCAGAAATTGCTGCATTACCGTCTTTATATAGTTTATAACAATGTTTTATTTCTATAAATTTCATATTACACCGCCTTAGTATCTTTTATTATATCAAAAAATTCCCATTAAATAAATGGGAATCTGTCCTTTATATGTCCACCGTAAACCTCATAGCAATCATCTATTACTATAAACGCGTCTGGATCAATACTCATTATAACTTTTCTAAACATATAGTATGAAGTAGTAGGTACTACACACATAATCATATCATAGGCTTTATTTGAATAGCCGCCGGCTGTTTTCATAAATGTATATCCCGTTTTCATTTCTTCTAAGAAATTTTTTATTTCGTTCGTTTTCTGAGTAGTAATAAAGAACATCTTAGTATTTGATATACCTAATTGAATCTTATTAATTAATGTAGTATTCATAAGGATTATTATAATACCATATGTTGCTTTTTCTATTCCAAATAGGAAGGCACCAGATATTATAATAATAATATTTACAATTAAAGATGCTGCTCCAGTAGATATTTTAAAGTATTTATTAATAACTTGTATTAAAGTATCCATTCCTCCAGTAGAATAATCCATTCTATATATCATTCCATTAAAGAAACCATAGATGAAACCACTTATTAATACGACAACTATTAATTCACTAAAGGTAGTATAACTATATAATCGTGTTGCTAATGGATAGGTTATACTAACAAATAACGGATACATAAGTGATCCTAGTATTGTATGCCCTGTTGTCTTTGGTCCTAGTAAGAAATAACTTACTGTAATCATTACTATATTAAAAACAAGAATTGTTTTTCCAGGAGTTATATTAAATAAAGTATGCATTATTGTAGCTACACCACTTACTCCTCCAGATACTATATCATTTCTTAAGAAAAACAGATTATAGTTTAGAGCCATTATAAATATGCAAATTGTACTAATTATAAAACGAGGTATAAATTCTCTTGCATTTATTTCTTTTATAGTTTTAATCATTATTATTACTCCTCTCAATAATAATATTTAAAGTTCTTTTTTTCTTTACCTAAGGTCGTTATTTCACCATGCCCAGGATAAATTGTTATATCATCTGGATACTTAGATATTTCATCTAAACTTTGTTTCATTATTTTATCACTACCTCCTAAGTCTGTACAACCTATAGAATTATAGAAGATAAAATCTCCAACAAACATCATTTTCTCTTTTTCAAAATAATAAGTTCTAGATTCCATTGTATGACCAGGTGTTTCAATTACTTTATACTTAAAGTTTTTATCTTTTACTTTATTTAAATCAGTTTCATAATAGCTTAATACTTCTTCTAAAGCACCGATATGATCGCCATGAAAATGTGTTACTAATACTCCAACCACTTTTCTATCACCGACTGCTTTTTTGATTTTATTAAATTCATCTCCAGGATCAATTATTACTACTTTATTATTTATATCTAGTAGATAACAATTAGTACTCAAGTCACCCACTTCAACCATTTCTACTTTCATACTATCACCATATTTACATTGTAATATAAATTAGTTTTTTTGTAAAACTATATATGTGATATAATTGTTATAGAATTGGGTGATTGTATGGAAATATTATATGCAATTTTATTTATTGTGATTATTGCTGGAGCTATTGCTATATTATATATATATCAATATAACAAGCTACAACACAGTAAAACTAAAATAGATCAAGCAGAATTCTTAATTGATGAATCACTAAGAAATAAGTATGATTTATTGCTTGAAGCGGATGCTTATTCTAAGAAAGCTTTAAAGGAAGAAAAAGGTTTCTTTAAGAACATAGAAAAGATAAAAAAGGAAGATATTAGTAACTTTGATTTAGATAGGAAATTAAAAGATTATAGTAATACATTAAATCAATTAAGAGCAGATTATTCTTCATTGGAAGAAAGTAAAGATTTCAGAAAACTATTAAGCGATATTAAAAAGGTTGATGAAAAATTACAAGCTTCTAAATCTTTCTATAATAAATACACAAGTGAATTAAACGATTTAATTAGGAAATTCCCATCTAATATAGTGGCAAAATTACACGGACTTGCTATTAAACCATTCTTTGATGGTAAAAATATGCAAGATGAAATATTTGATGATTTCAAACTATAAAAAAGCACTTCAATAATGTGAAGTGTTTTTTAATTGCGAACTGCTTTTTCAAATATGTAATGTCCATCTTTTTCTACAAAAATATAAGTATATGATTTTAATTTATTTTCTTTAGATTCTTTTATTATTTTTCATTTTGTCCTCATATTAAAGTTATTATATATCATCTACTTATATCCCAATCAATCTCTTTAAGATTGTTCTTTTTTAAGTATTCATTTGTTTTAGAAAACGGTTTGCTACCAAAGAAACCATAACGGGCTGAAAATGGAGATGGATGAGGAGATGTTATGACTAAGTGTCTAGAATTAGTTATATATTTAGATTTTTCTTTAGCAAAGTTTCCCCAAAGAATAAATACTACTGGTTCTTCTTTTTCATTAAGTATTCTTATTATATAATCTGTTAATCTTTCCCAACCAATATTCCTATGTGAAGCTGGTTTGTCTTTTTCTACCGTTAAGACTGCATTTAACAAAAGAACGCCTTCTTTTCCCCACTTTGTTAAATCCCCAGTTTTAGCAATTGGAATTCCTAAATCATCGTTTAATTCTTTATAAATATTTTGTAGTGAAGGTGGTATTTTTATGCCTTCTTGAACAGAGAAAGATAAACCGTGTGCTTCCCCTTCTCCGTGGTAGGGATCTTGCCCTACTATAACTACTTTAGTATTACTATATGGTGTAAGTTTTAAAGCATTAAAAATATAGTTTTTAGGAGGATATATAGTTTTGTTTTTATATTCTTTTTCTATTATATTTAAAAACTTCTTAAATCCTTCACTTTCCCAAACGATTTTTAACTTTTCATCCCAGTCATTTCCTATCATAATTATCACCGTCACTAGTATTATATAATAAAAAGACATAATTAGTAATATTGGATATGTTATATTCAAAAAGAGTTAACTAATTGTTAACTCTTTTATTTATGATAATTTTCATTATTCAATATTTTAAATGCCCTATATATCTGTTCTAATAAGATTCCTCTAAATAAACCATGAGGATAGGTCATTCGGGAAAAAGATAATCTTAGATTTGCTTCTTTTTTAATCTCTTCATGTAATCCAAAACTACTACCAATAACAAAAGTAATCGTTGGATAGTTGATAAATACCGAATCAATCGTTTTTGCAAATTCTAATGAATCCATTTCTTTTCCTTCAATATCTAGAGCTATTAAATATTCGTTTTTATTTAAATGCTTTTTAATGTTTTCCTTTTCTTCATCTAAATTATTAGTATCTTTTAGCTCTATTAATTCTATTTTTTGGTATTTACTAATTCTTTGTTTATAGTCATTAATAAGATCATTTAAATACTTCTCTTTTATTTTTCCCAGACAAATTATTTTTATCATATTTCTATCAGCTCACTTTTTTCTTTTTGACGAGCACAAGTTATATTCTTCATGTTAAATTTTATTTCATATTCTTTAAATACTTCTTTTATTGTACCTAAAGCTTTTTCTTCGGTGTTATTTTTTTGACTTAAATGAATAAGTACTATTCTTTTAGTATCTTTACCAATTAGTTTTGCTAGATACACTGAAGAATCCTTATTAGATAAATGGCCATAGGGACCCATAACTCTGTCTTTTAAAAATTTTGGATATGGTCCATGTATTAACATCTCTATATCATGATTACTTTCAAATAAGTATAAATTTTTATTCTTTAGAACCTCGAAATTTTTTTGATTAATATAACCGGTGTCAGTTAAATATACCATACTTGTTTTATCTGAGTTGATAATAAAACTACGAGAATCTGAAGAATCATGTGATGTTTTTATTATTTCGATATTAACATCATCTAGTTTTATTTCTTTATCATAAAGAAGTATCTTTTCATAATCATGAAGTTCTGGTAATTCTGAAAACATCATTGGACTTACACATATATAAGGATGATATTTTTTTATTAATCCTTTTAAGGCTTTTACGTGATCAACGTGAACATGTGTTATTAACACATAATCAATATCTTCTAAACAAACAGAAAGCTCAGAAAGGCCGTCTTTTATGTACTTAACAGTAGTACCTATATCAAGTAGAATCTTGTGTTGCTTAGTTTCTACATAAGTAACATTCCCTTCTGAGCCACTTGCTAATACGCAAATTTTCATTATTGCCATAACCTCAATGGGTTAAATGATCTTCCACCGTTATATGGTGGTCCTGTAAATACTCCAAAGTGTAAGTGTGTACCGAAAGCGTTTCCTGTATGTCCCATTGCTCCAATTCTTTCACCACGGCCTACTCTTTGTCCTGGTGAAACATAGAATTTAGATAAGTGGGCATAAACTGTATAATAACCATTGTCATGAGCTAATACAACATTTATACCTGCAGCATTACCAACCATACCACCCCATTGAGCTTGAACAACTGTTCCATCTAATGAAGCATAGATTGGTGAACCATAACCAGTACCAGAAATATCGATACCATCGTGAAGAGTACCCCAACGATAACCATATGGAGAAGTAATAACGTATGGTGTATTTGTTGGCCATCCCCAAGTAGCTCCGTTATCTATATGTTCTCCTCTTATATCTATTATGTCAGGAGTAGGTGTTGGAACATAATACTTTTTAGTTCCTTTAACTACTATTTCATTTACTACCGGTTTAATTACAATAGGGTCTCCAACGATACTAACTCCTTCGTTCTGTGTACCATTAATAAATTGTACTCGAGTTGTGATTCTATTAATACCATTTTCACCTTTTTGTTTAACTACTTTATATGAAGTGTATTGTGTATTGTCTTCTTGTATTTCTGTTTGATATTGTTGTTCAGAATCTTGAGTAACCAATTCCTCGTAAATGAATGTTACTTTAGGATTAATGAAAGCAACATTTACTTTTTGACCGATAGCTAATAAGGCATCGGTACTTTTTATGTCGTCATTAGCTATTATTAACTCACTAGCACTTAACTTGTTAGCAAAAGCAACTGACTCAACAGTATCTCCTTGAACTACAGTATATTCTTTTTTCTCTGTATTATCACCATATAATAGGTATTTAGTTAATTCATCAACATCTGTGTATATTTTTTCATTTACACTGATATAGGCTTCTTTAATAGAAATATTTTCTTGGAAATACATGTTTTCTATAGTAAAACCAGTATCAATAATTTCTGGTTGTGTTTCATCTAAATATTGTTGATATCTTTCTTCGCCTATAAATGTTCTAACATATTTTTCTAATGCTTCTTTAAATAAGTGTTTGTCTAAGACGTTAATGTAAATAGGCGCTGTTTTGTTATCACTACTTTTAATGATGACGTTATAACCTTTTACTGTGAACTCTTTTGTTGCTTTAATTTTTTCATATACCTCTGATATTGAATTGTTGTTAGTATCATATGTATTAACTTTTATAATTTCAAAACCTTTAGGTGGGTATACTTTTTTTACTTTATACTTATTTTTTATTTCTGTTTGTTCTTTGTTTATCATACTGTATAAAGCATTTTTTGATTGGATTAAACCAATTTTTTCTCCGTCTAAGTAAATTCTATATTTATTAAACGGTGAAACATATTTTTTTATATTAAGAAATTCATATCCTAACAATATAGTTAGAATGATAGTCATAATAGCACATACTATTATACTTTTTTTATTACCTTTATTCATAATCACTCTCCTCGTTTGAAGCAAGATAATTTCTGAAATTACTCATATTTAATTCAAATAATAATTGGAATTTACCTGTTGATCCTTTACGATGTTTAGCAATTATTATGTCTGCAACGACGTTCTTTTCTTTATCAAGTTGTTCTTTAGCTTTATAGTAGTCGTTTCTATTTATAAACAACACTAAGTCGGCATCTTGTTCTATTGAACCAGATTCACGTAAGTCGGCTAACATTGGTTGATTGTTTTCTCTTTTTTCTGCACTACGAGATAACTGTGCTAGGGCGATTACTGGAACTTTTAATTCCATAGCCATAGTCTTTAGTGAACGAGATATGTCTGATACTTCTTGTTGACGGGATTCTGGTCTTCTTCCACCGCTTGTTACTAGCTGTAAGTAGTCGATTATTACTAATCCTAATCCCTCCTCTGAGTTGGCTAAACTACGACATTTTGCTCTTATTTCAGAAGCTGTAATTGAAGCATCATCAACTATTTGAATATTAGTTTCTGCTAATTGACTATTAGCTTCGTTTATTCTCTTCCAATCTTCATGATTTAATTTACCAGTTTGAAGTTTGTATGAATCTACTTGTCCAACTGCTGAACGCATTCTATTAACCAATTGTTCCGCAGGCATTTCTAAGTTGAATATTGCAACTGCTTTTTTAGTATTCTGAGCAGCGTATGTTGCAACATTTAAAGCAAATGCTGTTTTACCCATACCAGGACGAGCAGCGATTATTATTAATTCACCTTCATGTAATCCGGCTGTAGCTTTATCTAAATCATAAAAACCTGTGGGAATTCCCGTTAAATCAGAACTGTTTTTAGCAAGTTTTTCTAGACTCTCTTGTGCTCTTGCAATCGCTTCTCTTATATGGATGAAATCACTACTTTGTCTTTCCCTTACGATGTTTAAAATTCTTTTCTCAGCAGTGTCTAAAATTTCTGTTACATTTTCATCCTCTTCATAGGCATCGGTTATTATGTCCGTTGCTGTATTAATTAAATTTCTAATGATAGCTTTTTCTTTAACTATTTTTATGTAGTATTCTAAGTTTGCAGCTGTTGCTACAGAATCTATTACGTCACTAATATATTCTACGCCACCAATTGAATTCAAATTTTTCTTTTTATCTAGTTCATCTATTATTGTTGTAGAATCCAAAGGTATTTTTTGTTCATATAAGCTTTTCATAGCTTCGAACAATTTTCTGTTAGCATCGCTATAAAACATATCAGGATATAATTCTTCGCATATTTTAGTTAAAGCGCTTTTATCTAAAAACGCAACTCCTAAAACGCTCATTTCAGCTTCGAGATTTTGCGGCATTTTTCTAGCTGGCATAGATACCACCTCATTTCTTTAAGGTAACTTTAACTTCCCCTTTTACCTTTTTATGGAGTTCAATAGTAACAATGTGTGTTCCTAGTGAGTCCAATGCATGATCTAATAGTATTTTCTTTTTATCAATGTTATAATTCATTTTTTTCAATTCTTCACATATTTGTTTTGAAGAAACTGTTCCAAAAACCTTATCTTGTTCTCCTGTTTTAACTTTAATAATTATTTCTTTGTTCTTTAATTCTTCAGCTAATTCTTGGCATTTTTTGATATTAGCATCTTCTTCTTTTTTTCTAATGTCTAATTCGTGTTCAAGTCTTTGCTTAGATGCTTGAGTAGCAGCTATTGCTAGACCATTCTTTATTAGATAATTGTTTGCGTATCCATCACTAACATCAATTATTTGATCTTTTTTGCCTTGCTTTTTTACATCTTGTAATAAAATTACTTTCATTTTAAGACTCCTTTCATAAGGTCTCTGTATTTAATTATACCAAATTTCTATAAATAAAGAAACCATTAACGGACTGTGTAAAGAATATGAAAAGTAATTATTCTATCTGGGCATTTATGATATAATTTTATTAGGTGATAGTATGAAAGATAAAAAGGTATTTATACTAGGAATGGCTAGAAGTGGTTATGAAGCCGCCAAGCTTTTATCAAAAAACAACACTGTGTTTATTACCGATATGAAAGAGCAGGATGAAAAGCAAGTTAAGGAATTAGAAGAACTTGGCGTAAAGTTAGTTATATGTGATGACCCTGTGGACTATCTAGATGATAGTTATGATTTGTTAGTAAAGAATCCTGGAATAAAATATAATCATAAAACCGTATTAAAAGCTAGAGAACTTGGTATAGACGTAATCAACGAAGTTGAATTAGCTTATTATTATATTAATAAAGATATAAACATTATTGGTGTAACAGGTAGTAATGGTAAAACAACTACCGTTACTCTTATATATAAGTTTTTAGAAAAGGATGGCAAAAAGGTCTGCTTAGGCGGTAATATTGGATACCCATTATGCAGCTTAGTAGAAGATCTTAAAAACTATGATTATTTAGCATTAGAAATAAGTGATCATCAGTTATGTGATATGTATAAGTTTAAAACCAATGTTAGTGTATTAACTAATATTGTTCCCGCTCATTTAGATTTCCATGATAGCTTTGAAAGATATAAAGAAATGAAAAAAAGAATCTTTAATAATATGACTAGTAAAGACATTGGTATTATTAATTATGATAACAATGAAGCTATGAGTCTTACTAGAGATATAGGTTGTACTAAATATTATTTTTCAAGGAAAGATAAAACTAAAGCTTATATGCATGATAATGCTATATACTATGAAGGCGAAAAAATTATTGATTGTCGATATATAAAACTTCGTGGTGTTCATAATTATGAAAATATAATGGCCGCTATTTGTGCTGTTAAAGTATATGGTGTTAGTAGTGATAGTATAAGAGATGTTTTATTGGAATTTGGAGGAGTAGAACATCGTATAGAATATGTTGATACAATAGATGGTGTAGAATACTATAACGATAGTAAAGCCACTAATTGTGAGGCGACAAAAACAGCATTAAACTCTTTCGATAATCCTGTTTTATTGATAATGGGTGGTCTTGACAGAGGCAATCCTTTTGATGAATTAGATGAAGCAATTAAAAATGTTTCTTATGTAGCTTGTTACGGAGAAACTAAAGCTAAAATCAAGGAGTACTGTAACGAGAGAGGTATTTCTTGTGGAGTATTCGATACTTTAAAGGAAGCTACTATTTCATGTTATGAAAAAAGTACTTTAGGGGACGTAGTTTTATTAAGTCCTGCTTGTGCTTCTTGGGATCAATATAAGAACTTCGAAGATAGAGGTAATGAATATAAAGAAATAGTTAATAGTCTAAGAGGTAATGAATAATGATAGATATTAAAAAATATAAACACATATATTTTATTGGTATTGGTGGTATAAGTATGAGCGGTATCGCTTTAATACTTAAGAAATGGAACTATACAGTTTCTGGTTCTGATAGAACGGCTTCTTCCCAAACTGATTGGTTAGAAAAGAATGGTATTAAAGTAAATCTGGAACAGATTGCAGATAATATTACTAATAACTTAGACCTAATTGTTTACACCGCTGCTATACCTAGTGATAATCCTGAACTAGTTGAAGCTAGAAGATTAGGAATAGATTGTGTAGAAAGAGGAGAATTTTTAGGAGAGTTGACCAAATTATTTAAAGATACAATTGGTGTTTCTGGAACGCATGGTAAAACTAGTACTACAAGTATGTTGTCTCTAGCTTTTGTCGAAGCTGGTTTAGATCCATCAATACAAGTTGGAGCTGTACTAAAAGAATTAGATGGCAATTATAGAGTTGGTAATAGCGACTATTTTGTTATCGAAGCTTGTGAATATCATGATAGTTATCTTAGTTTTAAGCAAAGAAGTGCTATAGTTCTAAATATTGATGATGATCACTTGGATTACTTCAGAAACATAGATAATGTAAAAAGAAGTTTTGATAAATATGTTAGTCTTTTACCTGCTGATGGTTTTTTAGTTACTAATAGAGATGATGAAAGGTGCTATGATTTAAGGAATCATACTAAAGCTAAATTCATAACAGTTGGAAAAAACGAAAATGCCGATTGGTATTATAAGAATGTTACTTTTGATGATGATGGATACCCTTCTTTTGATGCTTATCATAATAATAAATTTATAGACAGGGTAACATTAAGAGTTATGGGTACTCATAATGTGTTTAATTGTCTTTGCTGTATAGCTCTTTGTGATGCTTATGGAATTAGTATTGATTGTGTTAAGAAAGCTGTTCTTAAATTTCATGGAGCAGCTAGAAGACTTGAATATAAGGGATTATTTAATGGTGCTAGAGTATTTGATGATTATGGTCATCATCCTACAGAGATTAAAGCTACTGTAGAAGGAATGAAACATATGAAGTACAACAAGTCTTGGGTAATATTTGAAGCCCATACATTCAGTAGACTTGTTGCTCACCTTAAAGAATTCGCTAATAGTCTTAAAACTTTTGATAATATTATTGTTATGGACATATATGCAGCTAGAGAAGTTAACACTTTTAATATAAGTGAAGAAGATGTTGTTAATGAATTAAAAGCACTAAATAAGAATGCTATACATATATCGGATTATGATGAAATTGTTCGTTATTTAAAAGAAAGAGTTCAAAAAGATGATATAATTCTTACTTTAGGAGCCGGTAATGTAACTAAGATTGCTAGTAAATTAACGAAATAAAAAAAATACTCGTTTGAGTATTTTTTATTTTACATATGGTAATAAAGCCATATATCTTGCTAATTTAATTTGATTTGCAATGTGTCTTTGATGTTTTGCACATGCACCAGTCATACGACGTGGCATAATTTTTCCTTTTTCATTAATATATTTAGAAACAATCATAACATCTTTATAATCTACACTTTTTCCAGCACACATTTGACAAACTTTTTTCTTTTTACGATAAAATTCAGCCATTGTAATCCTCCTTCTTAGAATGGTAAATCGTCATCACTAAGTGCTACTTCATCGCCAAAATCTTTAAAAGGATCTTCGCTTACGTCTGTAGTAGCAACATCGTCTGAGATATTACCAGAATAATCGTTAGATGAGTCATCATGAGAATTTTGGAAGCCAGAATTTCCTCCTTTTGGTGTTAAAAACTCTATTCTATCAGCTTGAACTTCAGTTACATATCTTTTTGATCCATCTTGTGCATCATAACTACTAGTTCTTATACTTCCTTCAACACCTATTTGATCTCCCTTATGGCAAAATTTAGCTAAATTCTCAGCTTGTTTATTCCAAACTCTACAATTGATAAAGTCGGCATCTCTTTCGCCATTTTGTGGAGTAAAAGGTCTATTTACAGCAACTGTGAATGTTGCTACACTACTTCCTGAAGATACAGTACGTAATTCAGGATCTCTAGTTAATCTTCCAACTAATTCTACTCTATTCATATATCTTACTCCTCATCTAATTTAATAACTAAATGTCTTAAAATATTTTCATCTAAAGAAGCTTTACGATTTAATTCTGCTTCAACTTCTTTATCAGCTTCAATATGCATTAAGAAATAATAACCATTAGTTTCTTTCTTAATTGGGTAAGCAAATTTTTTCTCACCTAATTCTTTGAAATCAACTACTTTTGATTTGTTACCAGAAACTAGTTTTTGCATATTCTCAGCAGTTTTATTAATTTCTTCTTTGTCAATTGTAGCTTTAACAATAAACATTACTTCATATTTATTCATTTCTACACCTCCTTATGGTCTTTTCGGCTTTATATTAAAATAAAGCAAGGAGTAAATTTCTTACTCGCTTAGTATTATAGCATTCAAAAGTATGTTTGTAAATAATTAATAGTATTTAACTTCCTTCTTAAGTGTTAAGGTTGGATATTTAACCCTTAGTTCCTTAACAAGGTGGTTTCTTTGGTCCGTTAAATATGTTTTTTTGCTATCATCCATATAGTCTTTCTTAGGATGTATACCATATTCATTTTCAAATAATTCTGCAAAGTATTGTTTTACTTCTGATTTAAACAAATCTTTGCTACTCATTTTAGTTCTTTTATCTAATTTAGAAAAACTTTTTTCTAATTCCGCTATTCTTTTATTCCTTTCTTCTTTCCATTTATTATACTGCCCTTTCAAGATCTTACCTCTAGTAATAAAAGGAGATTTTGCTTCATATAAATCATTCAATTCTTAGTAACAATTAAAAAGTTAATGCTTCCATTAACTTTTAGTTATAATAATTAGATATTAGCAATGTCATTACCAACATTAGTATCTGTACCCTCGTTAGAAGCTGTTACTTTATAAATATGATCATGCATATTTAGTATTTGTTGATAAAACGTTTCATAGTTTTTTCTTATTTTTTCATAACGAGCATGGGCATTTTCTGCTCCGCAGCTATCCCATGAATCTCCATATAGATTATTCATAATACTATCTATTGCATCAAATATACCCATTACGTTCTCACCATTTGTTTTTATTGAATCAGCGGCGCTTCTTGCTTGTCCATAGTCTTTTTCTTCAAATTCGTTCATACTTACAGTCCCTTCAAATCATCGTACTCAGAAAGTAATTTTTTTGCATCACTTACATTTTGTTGTTCGTTCTCATTAAAAGAGTTTGCTCCAGCATTTATTTTTCCTCCTAATTCTTCAATTAGGTTTTTAAAAGCTTCTAAGTTACTAAGTTGGGTAGTAACACTTTCATCAAAAGTTTTAGAAGCATCTCCTCTCCAGATTGCTAGCAAATTGTTTTCATTGCTTTTTAAACTATCGATTTGACTTTTTAAATCTGTTGATTTTACTATTGTTTCTTTTCCAAAATTCATCATTGATAATGGGTCAACTTTTAAACCATTAGACATCCAAATCATCCTCTCTTATTTTAATAATATCATTCTTTATTACTGATATAAAGTAATTTTACGATTTATTTTACACTACTGGATATATTGTCTATATCTATTCCACTGCGTTTTATAAATGCCTCTATTTGTTCTTTGCTTACTACTCCCGTCATGGAATCCGTAATAAGATTGTTTTTCATTAGCATTGTAACTGGAGAATTGAATATATCATTCTCAACTCCACTAACAGTTGGAATATTCATTAATTTATCATATTGTGCTTTGTCTTTAATTCTTGAATTATCAACAACCTCGCTAGTAGTTTTTTCTTTTTCTTCTTGTTTATCTTCCTCTACTTCTTCTTTTAGACCTTTTGCATTATTACTTGTTATAATTGGTTCTTCTTGATCAGTATTTTTTTCTTCCTCCGTTTTTACTACTTCTTCGGTCTTTGATTCTTCTTCACTCTTTTGTTCTTCTTTATTTTCTTTTTCATCTTCATTGATTATCTTTTCTTGAGTCTCTTCTTGATCTTGTCCATCAAGTTTTTGTGATTCTTCTACACTTTCCTCAGAAGAATTTTCTTCTGAAGCTGCATTTTCTACTTCTTCAGGTGTAGGTGCAGGTGTTGGAGTCATGAGATCACTTGATGTTGATGCTACAGTCTCACTAGGTTCGATTGTTGTTATTTTTTCAGCATCTTCAGTTGTTGTATTCTCGGTTTTTATTTGTTCTTCTAATTCCTTGACTTCTTCATTCTTAATTACCAAAGTATCTTCAATTTTATTCTCACCAAAGTTTCCTGATGCTTCATATTCTATTATTTTATCTAGCTCTAAAAACCTTACTTCTAAATTGTGCTCTTTAGCAACTTCACTTACATCTTTTATATATTGTACTATTCCAGAAGTTTTTGTTGAAGCTTCTACAACTAGAAGAGTTTTACCAAATGATTCTGATACTAGACCGTCAGCATCTGTCTTTTTAATATCGTTTGAACTTAGCGCTACTTCTAATTCTTCATTTAGAGTACTTTCTGCTGTACCTATATCAGATTTTACTTTTCCTAGTTCTTCTAAAAGTTTTTCGTATGCTGATGGATTATCTTTTAAGGCACTCTCTATTCCTTCTGCAAGAGGATCAGCTACCATTAGAGAATTTAATCCTGATTCTACATCTATTTCCTCTAAACCAAGAATTGCTTTTCCTTTAGAACCAAGGCTTGCGGCTGCTCCTGCACTTCCGTACCCCGATACACCACTAACACTGCTTCCACCACTGCTTCCGCCACTACTAGTATATCCTCCGCTATAACTATAGCTACCATAGCTGTTGGCATTTCCACCAGTAGAATTTCCTTCACTTACTGATTGTTGGAGTCCGTTGTGTGTTCCTACTACTGCATCTAATAGAACAGAAGTGTTACTTACTTTTACTTTCATTCCATCGACATTATTTTCAATGGCACCTTTAGCTCCTGCAAAATCAAATCCGTCCTCATTTTGAGTTTCATAAGAACTTACACTACTTGCAACAGATGAAGAAGATGTTGACAAATTGCTTACTTCTGAAGCTACAGATGATACTTTATCAGTATCTATTGAGAATTTTGACATTTGTATCTTCCTCTCTAATTTTCTTTATAAGATATATTACTTAGTATTAATTCTAGTCCAACTTCTAATGATTTTGTTAGTTCATCATTACTTAAATCTTCTATATCTTTTAATAGTTTATATCTTTCTCCAACAGGGTATAATCCAGTGGCTAAAGACATCTGACAGAATTCTTTTCCTTTTGGTTCAACAAAGTAGGCATTTAACTGTCTTATTAGTTTTCTATTCGAAGGTGTTCCTTTTAAGATGTCTTGGACATATATTTGATAATCTATATCTTTATTAGAATAGTTTTTGTAGTATTTCATTATTGTCTCTTTTTTATATAATGGTTTGTTATCGATGTGTTTTGTTATTTCTGAAATGACTTTATCAATTCTTTCATCTGTTGTTTCATCATCAATTAACATTCCATCTGTTAAAAATTGTTCTATTATGTTATCTTTTTTAGCAACAAATATTATCTTATTATTTAAATCATTGTCGATTATTTCAAATCCATCTAATATAGGAATATTTAAATGACTTATGTTTTCCATTGTATTTAATCTTTCAGCTAATTTAATAGCTTTTTCGTGTTCCTTACGCATATAATACCTCCTATATTACAAATTCTTTTAGATTGTCGCCACTAAATGACCACATCTGTTTGGACTCTCCAACGACGGTACTAACATCCCAAACTCGGCTTGATCTTTCTCTACTTGCCGGATCGGCTACTATTATTTTTCCATCAGGAGTTAGTCCTCTTAAAACAATAAAGTGTCCGCCTCTGGTAAAGTGTCCCGGTGCCATTGACATTATCATAGTTTTTCCATTCGATAAGTCTTCTACAAGTTTGTTGGCATTTGGTTCTGACTGTTCACATTCTATTCCAAAATTACTTGCGATATCGGCATAATACTCCCAAGAAGTTCCTGATCCCCAAACATAGTGACCGCGGTTTGTTGCATATGCTGCGGCAGCAGGAGGATCAACTGTTTCTCCAGTTAAATATGTTAATACCATAGACATAGATGTTGGTCCACATCCACAATTTGCTATGGAACCACTACCGTAACTAACATTGCTATAATCTCCTTGATAATAATTAACGAAATCTCCAAGAGTAAATGTTCCAGGTTCTATTGCAGTAGCCTCAATGTCTAGCTTAGCTGACTTAACAGTGCTCAATAGTTGGGTTATTTCTGGTTTTAGCCTTCTCATAACCTCTTCGGCATTTGTTATTTCTGTTTTATATGATGTTGTGTTTGGTTCTCTATCTGCAGCATTGGCATTTTGTATTTCTCTTTCCATAGCTTTGGTAGCTTCTTCTTTTTTTTGCTTAGCTTTTTGAAATTCATTATACTTACTTACTGCTGACTCAAAGTTACTCATTTGAGTATTAATTGTATTTTGGAATTGAGATAAAAAATTCTGCATTTGACTGATGGCGTTTTCTTGGGATCTTCCTTCCCATATTCCACTGTTTAGTGTACTAATGTAATTTGAATAATCACTAAATATTTCTTTGATTTTTCCAGCGTCGCCGGAAATAGTTGAACTTGATACCATTATACTCCACCTACGTTTTCTTCTACTTTTTTATCTGTATCCATATATCCTTGGTTAATTTTATCCATAGTTGCAGCGTTGTTCGTGAAATGATCTAAATTGTTAACGGTAGCTCTATTAATAATATCTAAAGCTTCGGCACAGTGATCAGCAATTGGTCCACTAAAAGAAGAGTCGTTATAAATTGATTGCATTGAATAACTAATGTCCTCTAAATTACTGCTCATGTTATTAGCTGTATCAATTATATTTTTTGAACTATCAATTATATCTGAATAATTCTTAATTTCAAATTCTTCCATACTATCACTCCTATATTTTTTGTGAAGCCAGGTCCTCTTCGGCAGCTTGAATAACTGCTGATGCTTCATCCAGGTAATCAGCCATAACTTCGATAGTATCAATATCTTCATTTAATACTTTATATGCAGATTCATTGTTCTCTTTTACTGCTTCTGAAGCACTACCTGACCAGTTGGCTAATCTTGAACCAACATTTCCTTCACAACTAGATAAACCAGAACGTAAATCTACAGCTTTATCTCTAAGTGCTTTACTAGTGTTTTTTAATGCATCAAAATCACAAACGTATTTAGGCATGTAATCACTACCCTTCTTAAAAAATTTTACCATATAGGAGTCTTCTTTTCAATTGAACTAGACACTTCTTGCATAAAAAAAAGTATAATTATTTATACTTTTATTTTGTTACGTTGAATCTGAAGAAACAAATATCTCCATCTTGCATTATATATTCTTTACCTTCCAGTCTTAGTTTACCGGCTTCTTGAACTGCCTTTTCACTACCAAGTCTTTTTAAATCATCATAAGATGTTACTTCAGCTTTAATAAATCCTTTTTGGAAGTCAGTGTGGATTATTCCAGCACATTCTGGTGCTTTCATACCATCTTTAAAAGTCCAAGCTCTACATTCATCTGCTCCTGAAGTAAAGAAAGTCTTCAAACCTAGTAAGTCATATGTTGCTTTTATTAGTTTATCCAAACCTGAAGAATCTAGTCCTAGTTCTTCCATGAAAGCGGCTTTATCAACATCTTCTAAGCCTGATAACTCTTCTTCTAATTTTGCACACATTGTAATTACTTTTGAGCCTTCTTTTTTAGCGTATTCTTCTACTAATTTTGTGTAATCATCATTTCCACTTGTTGCATCATCTTCATTTACGTTTGCTGCATATATGATTTTTTTCAATGAAATAAAGTTAAAAGGAGATAATATTTCTAGTTCATCTTTACTCCATTCAACATTACGTAAAGCAACTTCTTTGTTTAATGTTTCTTGACACTTTTTTAGTGTTGCTAGCTCTGCAATAGTTTGTTTATCTTTAGTTGTTTGAGCTTTTTTCTCAATTTTATTAATACGGTTCTCTACAATCTCTAGATCCGCCAAAATCAACTCTGTGTTGATTATTTCTATATCCCTTATTGGATCTATTTTTCCCTCTACATGTGTAATGTTTCCATTTTCAAAACATCTGACAACCTCTACTATAGCATCGACTTCTCTAATATGAGACAAAAACTTATTTCCCAATCCTTCTCCTTTAGATGCTCCTTTTACTAAGCCTGCAATGTCTGTAAATTCAAAAGTAGTAGGTACCAATTTTTTTGGTTTATACATTTCATTAAGAAAAGCCAATCTATCATCTGGAACTGTTACTACCCCGACGTTTGGTTCTATTGTAGCGAAGGGATAATTTGCAGCCAATATATTCATTTTTGTAATTGCATTAAATAATGTTGATTTCCCAACATTTGGCAAACCAACTATACCTGCTTTTAATGACATTTATATCACACCTTTTTTTAATTTCTTTCATATTATATAAAAAAACAATTGAATATTCAATTGTTTATTAAGCTGTTACACTTCCTCCGAATCCTATTGGTAGACCAATCAAGTACCAACCAATTAATATCATAACTAATATGATTCCTACAGTTAATCCATAAACAAGTTGATATTTTATTGTAGTAAATAAACTAATAGGTTTTTCTCCTTGATTATATTTTTCTAAATAAGATAAATATATTACAAAGTAAGCTAATAACGGAGTAAGTCCGACCGTTGCACATTCTGCAAATCTAGTTATTAATTGAGCAAACTCGGGACTTAAACCACCGTTCATAAACATTGGAACTACCGTCGTAGATAGAATAGACCATCTACTTACTGGATTAGTTAAGAATAGTGTTGATATAGCAGTAAAGATAAATAGAACTATTACCAGTACTAGTCCGCTTAAGCTACCTTTTCCTATAATGTTTGAGAAAGCAGTTACGATTACAACACCAATATTTGTTTTCTTAAATACGTTTATTAGTATTGATCCTAGTAATATTAGGATAAGTGTTCGACCTGTTCCATCTAATGAGTGAGTTAAGTCTTCACAGAAATCATTGTTATTCTTTATTGTTTTAGCTCCTAATCCATAGAATAATCCAAGTATTACAAAGAACATTGTTACAATAAAGACAAAACCGTTACTAAAGAAAGAGTCGTAGCTAAATAGTTTGTCTATATAGTATGTTTGACTATAATCTAATAATTTACCTGAAAATGGTAATCCAGGAATTATATTATAAATAAATATTAATAAGTAAATAGTTCCACCGGCAATAGCAAATATTAAACCACGATATTCTCTTTTTCCTAATCTTACTTCTTTTTTCTCTTCTTTAAATTCATACTTTTCAACTTTATTTATGCTAATTCTTTCTGTAATAAATGTTATTACGAATGCACAAACTAGAATTGTAAAAGCCATTATAAATAGGAATGCAAAATTACCTAACACATAGGATGTATCAATGCCTCTAGCATTAGCTAAAGTATACGATAGCATTTCACTGTCTATTGAGGTTAAAAACAAACTAAGCCCTAATCCACAGGTTAATCCCGCATATACTGCTACGATTCCTAGGATTGGATTTCTTCGTCCATAACTAAATAATAGCGCCGCTAACGGTATCATTATTACATAGCCGATATCACCAGCTATACTAAATAGAATACTAATTAATACTAACCAGAAGGTAATGGTATATTTCTTACAAAACTTTGTAAGAATTGTAAAGGTTGTTTTTAGAAAACCACTTTTTTCCATAATACCTATACCTATTAGGACGATTATCAGCATGCTTAACGGAGTAAAGGCAGTAAAGTTGGAAACAGTTGAACTGAATATGTATTTTACTCCACTCAAGTTAAATAATGATTCTACACTCTCAGATACTACAGTATATTCTCCAGTTTCTATGTTTATTTTATTATAAGTAGCTTCAAAACCAATAAAGTTTAAGAAACCACTTATTACTATTGTGAATAGTATTAAGATTATGAAAGTCATTACTGGATTTAAGTTTATTTTTTTAAACGTCTTCATTTTGACCTCCTATAATTTTCTTTAATTTCTTTTCGAATTCTAAACGATCCATCATTATTTCTCTACCACAATTTATACATTTTAATTTGATATCTACACCAACTCTTGTTATTTCCCATTCATTAGTTCCACAAGCATGTGGCTTTTTCATAACAACTTTATCGTTTAGTGCGTACTTTGGTTTCATTATGCACCTCCAATTGCGGATAAGGTATTTTTATTTTATGTTTATCTAATTCTTGTTTGATAATTCTTAAAGCTTCCCTTTTTGTTCTCCATTGAGAGTCACGATTACAATGATATTGAATTAAATATTTTACAGAAGAATCTCCTAGTCCATTAACTCCAAGGAAAATAGCACTATCTTCTTTGACATTGGTAATTTTATTAATCTTAGGAAGAATGTGTTTAGTAACGACTTGTTCTACTTTGTCTATATCTTCTTCATAAGCTATACCAAATTCAATTTGAACATTTTGATTCTTTTGGGAAATATTTACTATTTCATAAATATTTCTGTTTGAAATCATTAAAGTTTCGCCAGCTATATTTTTAACTTTAGTACTTTTTAAACTAAATTCTATGACTTCACCTGTAAAATTATTATATCTTACTATATCCCCCACAATGAAATAATTTTCCATTATTATACTTATACCATTTATTATATCTTTTAATGTATCTTGTAATGCTAAACCTAGTATTGTAGCTGTTATTCCTAGTCCAGCTATCATAGAAGTTATATTTACTCCATAAATACTCAACAAAGATATACAGATTATGATTATTATTAGATATTTGAAGATATTTTCCATCAAACTTACAATAGTTTTTCTTTTTTTTCTTTCAAAATCATTCTTTGATTTTTCTACTCTACTCTCTAAAATAATACAAATTGTATGATATAAGAAATAATTCAAAGCTAGTATAATTATTGTTCCATATATTTCTTTTTTGGTAACAAAATCTAAGAAGCTCTCAATCCATTTCTCCATCATTCACTATCTACTCCCATACCTAGTATTTCAATAATACGTTCTAAATCTTTTTCTGAGTCGAATGGTATCTCTATTTTCTTGTTTTTTATTTTTATCTTAGTACCTATTCTATCTCTCATTAATGCTTCATATATACTGTATTTTGTATTAATTACTTCTGGTTTTTTTATTCTTTTTTTGAAATTATTGTCGCTTGTTAGTTTTTCTATTTCTCTTACACTTAATCCTTCTTCTATAATTAAGTCAGCAAGATTATTAATTTTTTCTTCATCAGTTAATTTACTTAAGACACGAGCATGTCCCATTGAGATTTTTCCTTCTGTAACATACTTTTTGGTCTTTTCTGGAAGTTTTAATAAACCAAGTATATTGGTTATATAACTTCTACTTTTACCAAATTTTTTAGAAGCTGATTCTTGAGTTAAATTGTTTTTTTCTATTATCTTACTTAATGCTTCTGCTTCTTCAATTGGATTAAGATTTTCTCTTTGAATATTTTCAACAAGAGCAATTTCCATCATTTCATCATCATTAAAGTCTCTTATGATAGCAGGAATTGTTTCCTTACCAGCAATCTTTGCTGCACGAGTTCTTCTTTCACCTGCAATTAATTCATATCCTTTAATACTTTTCTTTACTATGATAGGCTGGATTACTCCATGTTCTTTTATACTATCAGCAAATTCTTGTAGAGATTCTTCGTCAAATTCCTTACGTGGTTGGTAAGGATTACTTCTTATTTCTGTTAAAGGAATTTCTACAATGTCACTGGTTTCTTTAGCTTCTTCAACAATTTTCTTTTCAAATTTATCAAAATCAATTCTTTCGTTTGAGAATAATTGTTCTAAGCCTTTTCCTAGTGCTCTATTACTCATTTCTACTAATCACTTCCCTTGCTAAATTCTGATATGCTAAGGTTGCTCTACTAGTTGGATCATAATCACTAATTGGTTTTCCATGACTAGGTGCTTCGACAAGTCTTACTAGTCTTGGAATGATAGTATTAAATACTTTGTTTTTAAAGTATTTTCTAACTTCTTCGATTACTTCTAAACCAATATTTGTTCTTCCGTCTAACATAGTTAGAAGAACCCCTTCTATTCTTAAATCAGGATTCATATTTGATTGTACCATAATTATTGTATTTAACAATTGACTAATTCCTTCTAACGCAAAGAATTCACATTGAACAGGAATAATTACAGAGTTGCTTGCAACAAGTCCGTTCATTGTGGATAATCCAAGTGAAGGTTGGCAATCAATTATTATGTAATCGTAATTATTTTGTACATTTAGTAAAGCTTTCTTTAATTGTTCGTTTTGTCTAAATTCTGGATCTTCTAACATCTTTTTGACAAATTCAACATCTATTCCAGCTAGATTTAATGTAGATGGAATAATGGAAAGGTTTTTATATTTTGTTTTAATGATAGCCTTTTCGGCAGTACAAGATCCTGTTATCATGTCGTAAACATCATATTTAAAATCTCCATTATTATATCCTAAACCTATAGATGCATTTCCTTGTGGATCTAAATCTATAAGTAATGTCTTTTTACCTTCTTTACCCAAAGCAGCAGCTAAATTAATACTTGTAGTTGTTTTACCTACGCCACCTTTTTGGTTTACTAGTGAAATTATTTTTGCCATACAGTACCACCTTTTCATGATATATATTCACTCAATTTATTTTATCATATATGGGTTAAAAAGTCATATCATTTATATCAAAAAAATAAAAGGAAGATTATTCACTATCTTCCTCTTTTGGTTCTTCGTCTTCGCCAGTTACATCCTTTGAAATAGCGTCTTCTAGTTCTTCTCTATTCATTTTTGTGTAACCTTTGATTCCTCTTTCTTTAGCTTCTCTTTTCAAGTCGTCTAATCTAGCTTCTCTAACGCTTTTATCTTCTTCGCTTTCAACTTCTTCTAATAAATCTATTGAACCTGTTGCTACTATATGTTCAATTTGTTCTTTAGTAATTGTTTCATACTTCATTAAAGCATCAGCAAGAAGTAATACTAGAGTTTCATTTTTCTCTAAAATCTTTTTAGCATCTTTATAGCATTGATCTAATATTTTACTTACTTCTTGATCTATTTCTAAAGCTACTTGATCTGAGAAGTCACGAGATTTAGCATAATCTCTTCCTAAGAATACACCTTCTTGTTTTTCTTCTAATTGAATTGGACCCAAATCACTCATACCATATTCTGTAACCATTGAACGAGCAATCTTTGTAGCACGTTTTAAGTCATCAGAAGCTCCTGTAGTAATTTGTCCTAAGAAAGTTTCTTCTGATGCTCTACCACCAAGTAATCCTGTTATTTGACCAATTAATTCTTCTTTAGTCATTATTGCCATTTTTTCTTCTTTAGGAAGCATCATAGTATATCCACCAGCCATTCCTCTTGGAATGATTGTGATCTTATGAACTTCTTGAGCAGCTTGTAATTTTAGTCCAATTACTGCGTGACCTGATTCATGAATAGCAACAAGTCTTTTTTCTTTTTCAGTAATTCTTCTTGATGTTTTAGCTGGTCCTAAAAGTACTCTATCTGTTGCTTCATCTATCTCAGCCATTGTAATTTTTTCTTTATCTCTTCTAACAGCAAGTAAAGCTGCTTCGTTAAGTAAGTTCTCTAAATCTGCTCCGCTAAATCCTGGTGTTCTTTGAGATACATTACCTAAATTAACTTCGTCTGAGAATTTTTTGTTTTTAGCATGAACTTCTAATATTTCTTTTCTTTCTCTTGAATCTGGTAGACTAACAGTTACTTGTCTATCAAATCTTCCTGGTCTTAATAAAGCAGGGTCTAGAACATCTGGGCGGTTCGTAGCAGCAATAACGATAATTCCTTCGTTTGCTCCAAATCCATCCATCTCAGTTAACAATTGGTTAAGTGTTTGTTCACGTTCATCATGTCCTCCACCTAAACCAGTACCTCTTTGACGTCCTACTGCATCAATTTCATCAATGAATATCAAACATGGTGCACTTTGCTTAGCTTGTTTAAACATATCTCTAACACGTGATGCTCCAACACCAACGAATAATTCAACGAAATCAGATCCACTTATATAGTAGAATGGAACATTAGCTTCTCCAGCTACTGCTTTAGCAAGTAAAGTTTTACCTGTTCCTGGAGGACCTACTAGTAATACTCCTTTTGGAATTCTAGCACCTAGTTTTTGGAATTTTTTAGGATTTTTTAAGAAATCAATTAATTCTTTTACTTCTTGTTTTTCTTCTTTTAATCCAGCTACATCTTCAAACTTAGTATTTCCACCATCTTCGCTTAGTTTGGCTTTACTACGACCAAAATCCATTGATCTATTATTACCTGAAGCTAGTTTATTAAACATAACATAAGCAACAATTACAAGGATTAGTAATGGAACTACGTTAACAAATACATATAGGAAATCATTTGATCCTGGATCTTTATTAGTTTCATATTTCTTAATATTATTCTCATCTATATATTCAGTTATTTTACTTACTTCTTCTGAAATAACCTTAGATTTAAATGATTCGTTTTTACCATAACCAGATAATTTTCCTTCTACATAATAAACATTATCACTACTCTTTGGAGTAATTGTAATTTCAGTTACCTTTTTCTTATTAATTTCAGCCATTAATTCACCAGTTGTTAACTGATTTACTTTAGTATTAGCAAGGTTCATTATAAACATTGTAGCTACTAAAACAACTGCTAATATTATATATGGTAGCATTGCCATATAGGCATTTTGTTTCTTTTTCATTAATACTTCTTCCTTTCAAATTTAATTGTACCATAGTATTATATCATATTCTTCCGTTTTTGCCTTATCAAATTTTGATTTTTTTAAGCCAGGAAGCCAGATTATTTTTCCTGTACCATCTACTACTATCGGTATGTTATCTCTTTTATCTATATCTATTTTATTATCTATTAGTATATCTTTAATTTTTCTTGACCCTTTACTATTTTTAATAATCATTTTATCGCCAGCTTTTCTGTTTCTAACATATAGAGGCAAGTTTATTTCTTTACTATTTAATCTTGTACAATAATTATTTGTTTCACTACTTGATTTTAAAAACTCTATATAATGATTATCTGGTAATACTGTGTGGTCTTTTATTTCTAGATAATACTCTTTTGCCATTTGCTTTTCTCTACTAAATAATAACTTTTCATATCTCTTTTTTACTATTAGATTATCTGGTAGATTAAGAATTAAGTTTGGCTCTTTATTATAAATTATACTTTTAATCATTTCGGTATGTTTATCATTAACTAAATAAAGATTATCTGGATAATTAATATCTAGTATTCTTTTTATAATGCTCTCTAATATAAGATCATCTACTTTAGTAATTGCTTGCAAGTCTAAAGTGTTTTTTTCATATCTTTTTTTCATCTCTTTATCAACAATTGAATTAACATAGTTATAATATTTATTTAATTCTTGACTAAATTTTAAATATTTTAAATGAACGTCTTTATTTTCTTCTTTTAAAAACGGTAAAACATTATGACGATATCTATTTCTTGTATATTTAGAAGACTTATTTGTTTTATCTTCTACAGAAGGGATTTTATTATCTTTATTATATTTTTCTATCGCTTCTTTAGTTGTATAAATTAGGGGTTTTATGATTTTATAATTTTCTTTTGGTGTAACTAAATCAAATCCCGCATATCCCTTTAAATCTGAACCTCTAGTAATACGCATTAAGATCGTTTCTATTAGGTCATCTCCATGATGAGCTGTAAAAAGATAATTAGCGTGATGTTTTTTTATTAGTTTTTCAAAGTATTCATAACGCATTTCTCGTAATTCAGATTCGTTGTAGTCCTTATCTAACCCTTTTTTAGAAAATACAGTTGTTTCTAAAACAACATTTTTATCCAAGCAATAATTTTTAATAAATTCTGCTTCTTTTTTACTATCTTTTCTAATATTATGGTTAATATGAGCTACAATTATTTTTATCTTTTTATTTATTTTTAGTAAAATATCTAACAAGCACATAGAATCTGGTCCACCAGATAAACCTAATACGATAGAATCTCCGTCTACTAACAAATTGTTAAGATAGTTAATAGTTTCTAGCATTGTTTTTCCCCTCTTTAGAGCGTATTTTATCCCATTATAAGGATAAATACAACATTTATTTAGTTTTTAATATAGACTCTATTAACGACTTAATATCTCCATCAAGTATTTTACTTGTTTCTGGAGTTTCATAATTACTTCTATAGTCTTTAACAAGTTTATATGGTTCTAATACATAACTTCTTATCTGACTACCAAAATCTATATTAGTATTAATACCTTTAAGAGCAGCAATCTCTTTTTCTTTTTTTTCTTGTTCTAAAGCAAACAATTTACTTTTCAAGACTTTCATTGCTTGTTCTTTGTTTTGTAATTGACTTCTTTCATTTTGACAAGTTACTACTATTTTGGATGGAAAATGAGTAATTCTTACTGCGGATGGAGTTGTGTTTACTCCTTGCCCACCATGACCGCTAGCACAATAGACGTCTATCCTTATGTCTTCTTCTTTAATATCAATGTTAATATTTTGATCAATTTCCGGAACTATGGAAACTGAGGCAAAAGAAGTATGTCTTCTCTTGTTAGAATCAAATGGAGATATACGTACTAATCTATGTACACCTTTCTCACATTTTAAATATCCATATGCAAAATCTCCCTTTATATGAACTGTTACAGATTTAAGTCCTGCTTCGTCTCCATCTTGATACTCTAGTATTTCGTGTTTATACCCCATTTTATCGCAAAATCTTTCGTACATTCTTAGCAACATTGAAGCCCAATCACAACTTTCTGTTCCTCCAGCTCCAGGGTGTATTTCTAAGTAACAGTCATAGTTATCATACTCTCCATTTAATAAAGTATTTATTTCTAATTCTTTTAGTTGTTCGCTACAACTGTCAACATCTGCTACTAAATCATTAAAAATATCTTCTGAATAATCTGCTTCTAACAATTCCATTATTTCTTTATTATCAGTTATATCTTTATTAATCTTATTATATAAACTCAGTTCTTTTCTTAGTGAACTCAGTTCTTTGTTTATACTATTAGATTTTTCTGAGTCGTTCCAAAAATCTGGGCTTTGCATAGTTTCTTCTAATTCTATTATTCTTTTTTCTTTAGAAGCAACGTCAAAGAGACCTCCCTAAATCAATTATTTTTTCTTCTTGTGTATGTAAAAGTAATTTTAGTTCCTTTAAATCCATTGTTTTCACCCATGTGTAATATATCAAAAAAAAGAAGATAACTCAAATGTTTTCTTCTTTCCTATTTATATCAAGATATTTATTACTAATTAATTACATATAATAAGGGTTTTAAGCACCCTGGGGCTTTAATTAGATAGTAATAAATATAAATAGCATCTGTCAGTTTTTATTTTTCTTTCACTATCTCTCCTTTCGTAATTTAATAGTACTATATAATTGTGAAGATTTTGTGTTAAATATAAGAAAACTTTGTAATTATATTCTGACTACAATATTGAATTAATACGTCATTTATGGTTATAATAATGTTATAAAAATATATATAATAGGTGGTGAATTATGAAAAGAAGTTTTTTTAAAAAGAAAAAGCATACTTTTGTTATTATAAAAAAACCATTTATTTTATTATTACTATTAGCTATTACTTTTTTAGGTATAGGATATGCGCAAATTACGGATGTTAATTTATATATTACAGGTACAGTAGTTGCTGAAGCTGAAAAAGAAGTATTAATTACTAACATAGCTTTTGATAGTAGCAATATTGCTGATCCGAATGATTCAACGATTTATGACCCTTACTTAACAATAATGCATAGCACTATAGTTTTAGGAAATAACACAGCTTCTACTATAACTTATAATGTTACTATTAGGAATAATACAGATGCGGATGCTACTTATAATAAAGCTATTTTCACAGATGAATTAGGATATGATAATCATGATATAGAATTTGTTGTTAGTGGTATTGCTAAGAACGATGTTTTAGCTCCAGGAGCAGAAGTTACTTTTTCAATAACTTTTAAATATATAGATTCTTTAGCTAATGTATATAATGATACTTTGAATTCTTATATAAGGTTCGATTTTAATACTGAAGAAAAGATAGCGAAGATTGGTAATACTTATTATGATACTCTTCAAGAAGCTGTTGATGCTGTTCCAGCTGATAATTCAGAAACGACTGTGATTTTATTAAAAGATACTAGTGAGTTAATAACGATAATTAAGAATAAAAACATTATTTTAAACTTACAAAATAATACTTTGAGTAACAATGGTGATAATCGAGTAATATATAATTTTGGAACTCTTACAATTTATAATGGATTTATTACTTCTGATGCCACCCAAGGAGCTGTAAATAATGAAAATACAGGTACTATAACCATAAGTGGTGGTAGTATTACAGCTACTGGAACTAGACAGGCTTTTTATAATAATAAAGGGATAGCAACTATTACTGGTACTGCTTATTTAAGTAACACTACTGGAGAAAGAGCAGCTGTTCATAATGTGTCCGGTGGAACTTTAACAATTAGCGGAGGTACTATATTATCAAACGGTCATAACGGTGTTACTAATGATGGAACTTTAATTTTAGGTAATAAGGATGGTATTGTAAGTACATCTTCTCCTTATATTCAAGGTGCTAAATATGGTATTGGTAAAGACAAGAATGATGGTACTATCAAATTCTATGATGGTATTATAAAATCTAAACAAAATACTTTTCAAAACTTTAATAATTTAAGTGAAACTGAAGATGGTTTTGGATTAGCTACTGATACAGAAACAATAAACGGTTTAACTTATAATGTTACTTATTTAGATGTAGATTACAAACTTGTTCAATTTAATCCAAACGGTGGATTTGTTAGTGAAAGGAGAAGATATGTTCCTGTAGGTCATTCTGTTGGAACTTTACCTGTTCCAAACAGAACTGGTTATGATTTCTTAGGTTGGTTTACTGCTTCTAATGGAGGAACACAAATCGATCAAACTACACCAATAGATAACCAAGTTACTTTCTATGCTCATTGGAAGAAAAAAGTTAATCTTGTTCAGGTCGGAGCTAATACTTATGGTTCAATTCAGGAAGCTATAAACAATGCTTCTAATAATACACCAACTACATTGCTATTGTTGGAAAATACTACAGAAGCGTTTATTGTAGCTAGTGAAAAAAACATTATATTGGATTTAAATGGTAATACTATAACAAGTCCTACTGATAAACCTCTAATAGAGAACAATGGAATACTAGAAATCACTAATGGTAGTTTGAAGTCTAACGCTGCTCAATCAATCATTAACAATATAGCCGGAAGCTTAACAATAGATAATGCTAATTTAAGTATTACTAGCCAGAAGCAAGCACTTTATATAACTGGTGGTACTGTTTTAATAACTGGTAATTCATATTTGAGTTCTACAACTAGTGGTACTATGAATGGTAGTAGTATGTCGAGAGGTACTGTTCATAATGTGTCTGGAACATTAACGATTTTGGATGCAACAATTATTGGCTTAAATAATCAAGCTATATCAAACGAAACTGGTGCTACAACTACTATCGGTTCAATGAATGGTAGTATAGACACAACAACACCAATTTTGAGAGGAAGCACCTATGGAATTGTTTCTACTGGAACTCTTAATTTCTATGATGGAAAAGTAATGGGTGTTACTGGTACTATTAATGGTACAGTAACTGATATTGAAACAAATTCTCAGTTTGTTGATAACTCTGAAGTTATTGACAATGTTAACTATCAAACTAGATATCTGGAAGCACAATAAAAAAAACCAAAGTTTAAGCTTTGGTCTTTTTATTTCTTTTAATAAATATCAATACGATAGCGATTATTACTAATATAATACTTATATATTGATTTAATGATAAGAATCTATTTATATGCGAATATCTTAGAAAGTCTAATAGGAATTTGGCAGTAGCACCTGTTATTAGTGTTATTTCAATTATATATTTATTTTTATGTTTATTATATATTCTATTTAATAATAGGAATATTATAAAAAATACTATCGTTTCTAATAGTTGAATGGGAAATAATTTTTCTTTAATAATATGTGGGTAATATACATATAGAGGTCCGCTATATGGTATTCCGTAACAACAACCTGCAAAAAAGCAGCCAAGCTTAGATATACTATATATTAGTGGAATACTTATTATATATGGATATTTTATCTCTTTAACTTGGGTAATTTTTTCGTATACTAACACAGCTACTATAAGACCTATGGCTCCGCCATAACTAGAAAAACCCAAACTAATAAAACTAAGGTCTTTAGTTGGTGAAGTTAAGTATGTCATCAATAACCCACCTACTAAAATATATGGTACTATCATTACAATTGATAACCATATTAATCTTTTTTCAATTTCATCTCTTTTTAAGTGATGAAAAGTATATATTATTGCTACTAATATAGAACTAAATATACAGGTCATATAAATATTAAAAGGGAACTTATGTATAGTCATGTTTATCTCTCCTTTTTTGTATTTAAAAAGTCTAATAACATTAGACTTTTTAACCTAAACTTCCACAACTTTGTACTACAGATTTGCATAACATTACTACTAATATAAACCCAATAATAGCTAATATAGTAAGAACTATGTATAGTATCATTAAAACTTTACCAAAAGTATTATTTGGATATTTAACTCTAACGTAAATCATTATTCCAATTGCTACTAATGGTGATAGTAGTCTAAAAATAGGTCCTAGTCCAGGAATAAGTCCAGCAACAACTGAGCCTAGGAAATATAATACTAATGATATAATACACAAAGTGGTTGGTAATTGATCATCATTTTGATCAGGCTGTTGAACACTTTGTGACACGTTATTGTCTTTTGGTATCTCATATGATCCTTTTAGAGGGTCATCATTTACTATTTCTTCATTTTTTGGAGTTTCTTCAATAATATTCGCTTCTGTTATATTAGGAGCTCCATTTTCTTTTAAATTATTTCCACAATTAGGACAGAAGTTTAATTCTTCACTTATTTCAGTCCCACATTTTGAACATTTCATATTATCACCACACTACTATTAAATTATAACATATGTTTCTTGTTTTAAATGATTAAATTTCTATTTCTTTATTATTATATTGATAAAGCATTAAAATCTTTTACACTTTTTTTAGCCAAATAGATATAAAGAATTAAATCTATAACAATATATACTATGGTACAAATCAAAATTATTAGAAATGAACTAACATATTTTTCGACTTTTAATATTGCTATAAAATTTATCATTAAAAGTATCATTCCTAGCATTACCGATATAAAGGAGCTAGCGCTTTGTTTTACTACTTCTGTACTGCTTTCTGCATTTAATTTAGGATATTTTAAGTTAACAATAATACCTATGAAATGTGATACTAAAGGTATTATTACTGATAATACTAATATCATTAAGGCTTCTATTATCTTTATTTTAAACTTGATAAATAATATGATATCTCCTAGAAATAATACTGGGGTAGTAAGAACTAATCCAGAGTAAACTTTAGACATCAAGATTGTTTTTGCTTTTAATGGTAATGATTTTAAAATATTTATTTTTCTACCTTCTAAACTAATAACAGAATTGGTTATGGAAGTCATGAATGCTGTAAAAATTACTAGTAATAATATTAACAATGATACTTTACTAGTTATCATTTTTTGAGATAATCCCATTCCTTCTTCTGCATCTGTTAGAAACTTAAAGATTGTATCATATTTTATTGTTAGAGAAATGGTTGCTATTAAGAATAACATCAAGCCAAATCCGGCATTTATTATAAATACTGGGGTTTTAAAAAATGTATTAATCTCTTTCTTTATTAATGACACTGTTGGTTTATTTGATTTTATCGTAAGTTTATTTAATTTAACTTTTTTAGTTGTTGTAACTTGTTTTAAACGAGAATTAATTTTGAAATAAAATTTACTTATTATATATATAGATATTATAAATACAACAATATTGATTAGAATAAAGATTAATAGATCTAATATGTTAAAATCGACTACTAGTTTTGCATATATCCCTGCTGGATAATATATTTTAACAATAATATCATTTATATTAGTGGCATGTTTAGCTACGTAATCAAAGAAACTATCCATGTTAAAAGATATGTAAAAGATTCCTAAAATTAAAATCATAGAAAGAATTATTTGAGTCGCATTTTTATATTTGAATCTACTTGATATACTTGATGTTATTAAACCAATAAAGCAAGATATTACTATGGGAATTATTGGCAATAATAATAACATAACAATATTTGTTAAATAGTATGTCCAATTCAAGTTTTCTCCCCATCTTATATAAGCAATCATTATTGGGAGTAAGAACATTGAATTATACATTAATTCAAAAACGTAAAACTTAAACATTCTTACAAATAATACAGTTCTTCTTTTTATAGGTAAAGATAATAGTAATTGATCGTCTTTACAATTAAATAATAAAGATCCGGTTTTATAAATTCCTTCTATTATTGTCATGAGAGAAATTGCAAAGACAAAAAGAGATAAGAATATATATTGTATATGTGTAGGTGCTACTTTTTCAAATAAGGTATTAGCACTACCCCATATCATAAACATTAAATATAGAGCAATAAATGACGGAATCAATATATTTGATAATTTATTATTATTCTTTGTTTTTATTTTAAATAACCTCATGTCTTTTGTCATACATGCTCTAATTAAAGAGAATAACTTTTTCATTTTTGTTCCTCTAATTCCATAAATACGTTTTCTAAAGATTTATCTCCTTTTATTTCTTTCATACTACCACTTTTAATTAATTTACCATTTTTTATAATAGCAACTCTTGAACATATTTTTTCTGCTACATCTAATATATGCGTTGAATAGAATATTATTTTATTTTCTTTAACCATTTCGTTTAGTATTTCTTTAATATCAAATACAGCTTTAGGATCTAGTCCTACAAATGGCTCATCCATTATTAGTATTTTTGGATCATGAGCTAAAGCTGATATTAAAACTATTTTTTGTTTCATACCATGAGAATAGCTATCTATGGTATCATTCAATTTATCTTCCATTTCAAACAGCTTAGCGTATTTTTGAATATTCTTTTTTCTTGTTTCAGTATCAACCTCGTACATATCACAAATAAAGTTTATATAATCAATTGCTTTCATTTGCTCATATGTTTCGGGATTGTCTGGAACAAACGCCATTAGTTTTTTACATTCGACTGGGTTTTCTTTTATTGACATACCATCAATAATAATGTCCCCTTCATCAAAATCATGGATTCCAACCATTGCTTTAATTAAGGTTGTTTTACCAGCTCCATTGTGTCCAATGAAAGCAAAAATATCGCCATCATTAACTGTGAAAGATACATTATCTACTGCTTTTTTATCACCATATCTTTTTGTTACATTTTTTATTTCTATCATAATTTCCTTCCTTTCCATTTGTCGATATTATTATATCATTTCTTGTTAACAATTACTTAAAAAAAAAACAGGTCAAAAACCTGTTTTATTGTTCAATTGAACAACTATTCATCATAATAGCAAAATCTGATGTAGTTTTACTATTTACAACACCTGTTATGGAAATTACAGTATTTTCTGTAAGAACTAAAGAATCAACATTATCGCAGGTAATACCTACTGATCCTATTCCCAAATAATATATTTCTTCAGCTTTTTTTACTGGTACATTTATAATCGTGATTTTTTTATTAATGTAACTTTTATAAGTTGTTCCTTTTACAAATCCTTCAAAATCATGAATATCTATTGTGGCTGAGACCGTTTGATTATCGATATCAGCTGCTGAGTCATCATAATCTTCTTGTTCTTTATCCTCTTCAGTTGGCTCTGGATTCTGGTTATTAATATTTTCTCTTTCGCCATACTCTGTTGAATTATCATTATAAAATTCTTCATTTGATGCGGTGTTGCTACCTCCAAGGAGTTTTACTAAAGCAAACACACACATAATTAAAACTACTATTGCTATAATTATTCCTATTTTACTGTTACCTCTAGTTTCTTTAGGAGGAGTTTGGGTAGCATTTTCATCGTAATCGTTTTGATAATTCAAATTGTTAAAATTACTGATTGAATTATTAATCTCATTATTCATTTCAATATTTCTAGAAAAATTATTGCCTCTACTATTCATTCCGAAACTATTGAAAGAATTATTATTTATGTTATTCCCTTCATTGTTATTAAAAGAAACATTATCTTCATTATTTACTTCGTTGTTATTAGAAAACTCATTTTCTTCATTATTATAAGAACTGTTTTCTTCGTTATTCATATCATTATTATACGGATCATTTTCTCCATTATTCATATTATAATTACAGTCCATTGTCTATTCCTCCTATGATAATATTAAATCTTTTTCATAGTGTTTTCAATATTTAGAATAATCAGCTTGACAAGTACGTACCAATGATACTTTATTACTTTTAGTCACACATTCCATCTATTAAATGACAATACTCTTTATTCTTGCTTTTAATAAAGATATTTGGAGATTTTGCTATTTCTCTAACTGGTTTAACATCTAATAGAGATTTTCTAATAACATAGTTGTTTTTTAGTCTAACATCATATCCGTATGTTGATAATAGTACAATCATTATGAATGAATATATAAATATGTATGCTATTGAAGTTACAACCCTAAACAATATAGTATCTTTCTTGTTTATTACGATTGGAAATAAAAATTCTATTAATAGAATAAAAAGAAACAGATAGGTTGTAAAAGTTGTAAAAGTATAATTATTTAGATAGGCAAAAATGTAACCTACAATAAATAATAACGTTGTTATAAAAGGTATAATAATTTTCTTTTTCAATTTATTTACTCACTTTAATATTACGTAATTTTTATAAATCATTTTGATTATTAGTTAATTTTTTTACAGCTGCTTTTTCATTAAATGGCCAGTTCTTTATTATTGTATCTATCATATCTTCTTCATTAAAAGTTATTTCATCTCTATTTAATAATACTAAAGGTTTATTTAATGCATAGGCTACACCAAGATCGAAGACACTTCCTGTACTAGATTGATCATAATATATATCGATTTCCTCAGAAGATGCTAATGCATCAGCGTTTTGTTTACAAATATTATATCCACCCAAAGGATCGGCTTGATCAGTATGTAAAAGTGGATCATGAACAATGTAGTTTTCTTTATTCTTTTCTTCAACAAAATCTTCTATCCACTTTTTTTGTTCTAATGTAGCATTTCTTACAGGACATATTAAAAATATTTTGTTCTCTATTGGTCTGTTAATTATTTTGCTAACCGTTGTACCACCGTTTCTGGCTTCAATTATTCTTTTTCCTAGTTCATATCCATCATTTGTAAAAGATTTTTCCCCTAAGCGGCTCCATACAAAAGCAATCTTTGGAAATGATTTACCATTTTCATCAAGATAAAAATCTCCCTCATTATACAAGTCTATTTTTACACCATTTGCAAACAACATTCCTAGTATAAACAAACACTTTTTGTTGCTTGGTTCCAATTTTAATACTACTGATTCGGCATTTTGAATTTTAGAAAGCTCTTCGTCTATGTTTAAATCGTCGTATTTTAAATAATATATCATAATAAAAACCCTCCTGTTTAAAGTATTATATCATATTGTTTCTTCATAACAATCAAATTATTCGTAAATAAATAAAAGTCCTTATATAGTAAGGACTTATTTTTCTATTTTAATAACTTTTCAAGAGCATTGGCATTTAATATGGTGTTTGAAATAAATTCTCCTTTATAAAAGTTAGCCCAGTTATTTATAATACATGGAGCGTTTTTTGCTTTTTCTAAAGAATCTATTTTTACAAAGTTCAATTTAATATTTTTTGTTTTGGCATATTCTGATAATTCTTTTACTTCATATTCTACATAAGGGCATTCATTAGAATAATAGATTGTAAAATCTTTTTGTTCTATCTTCATAGCTCTTGCATTATCATTAAACTTTGGACAATCTTTTTCATCAAACTGCAATGCAAGTAATTCATAGTCTTTTATAGTGTCTACCACTTTAAAGCCAAAATGTTCAAAGAATTTCTTTTCTCCAAGAAATGGTTTTTTCTTTTGTGATACTAGTGTACAAATACCACTCATTTTTTTTGATTTTGCATCATTAATAGCATACTCTAACAATTCTTTTGCGATTCCTTTTCCTTTGAAACTACCTGCTACCCATAAACAGTAAATATATTCATAGTTTTTTCCATTGATTGGAACCCAAGCAGTTTCTATTGGTTCATATTCAATAAATATTTTTCCTCTTGCGTTTAATTTTCTAAATACATGACCATCTTTTAACTTCTTTTTAATCCATTCTTTCTTTTTATCAACACCTTCTTGGTGTTTAGGGTCTCCAATTGCACAACAAATATGCTCGTTATCGATGTTGTTTATATCTAAATTAATATATTCATTCATTTTTTGTTATCCTTTCAAGTTATATCTTTATAATTAGTTTTTAGTTAACGATCCTGATATACCAAATTTTCTTAGTAATTTTTTGTTAAAGAATAAGATAATTAATAGTATTAATAATACCACCTTTACTATGAACCATATAAACTCTGTTTTATCTAAAGTTGCCCCTTCATCATAGAAATCTTGTGGATCTTTTTCATTGTATTTAATCTTAATACTACTCTTAGCTGCTGAAACATTTGATTCACTTATTATTATTTGTTGTTCATTACCGCTTTTATCTGTAAATGAGTAAATACAATCTACAAATGCTGAATCTTCTTCTTTTTCACTTGTTCCAACATAAACTGCTGTAGTTTCTATATAATCTTTTGATTTTAATGTTTGTTTAAAGATAAGTGAGTCGAAAGCAATTAATACTAGTAAAATTATAATAAAGAAACCTATTATTACTCTTTTATATATTATTTGAACTTTATCTACTACGTTATTTTTCTTTTCTATGTTTTCTTGTATTTGTTGGTTTTGATTTTCTACATTCCTATCTTGTATTTGATTTGGTTCTTCTACTTTCTTGTTATTCTTTCTAGGAATAGAAAAGTATATCATCAATACAGAAACAATTAAACAAATTATTCCTGCTAATCTACCTGACGACTTATCATATTCTGTTTTACATTTACTGGGATTGGAAGAATCATAATATACTGTTTTTTTATTCTCATTTGGATAAGAACTACTACCTATTTTAGCTTCACATTTGTATTCTCTTCCTCTTACTTTAAAGTAATATGTAGGGTGATAAGTGGTATTTCCATCACTATCATAATCCTCGTTAGGATCAATTCTATATGCTTCTTTTTGACTATCATATTGGTTTATATTACTAGCAAAGAAAGTAAAATATACTCCAAGGCCTCCAAATGCTAATATACTTATAAACAACAATATTTTTCTTTTATTTTCACTCATTTTTATCACCTATTTATTATGATAATATTATATCATATTTTTGTTTTACTTTTATTATCTAGTGAAAATATGTTTTATCTTATTTCACAAAAAAAGTCTTTTATTAGACTTTTCTTATTGTTTATTACCCATTTGGAATAAAACTTGATGATGAACATTTGCATCACCTTTTTTCAAATATTTAATATCCTCTGCACCACCAAGAATTAATGCTGGAGCAAAATAGAAAATTTCATTATACTTAAGATTTCCTAATACCTTTATTGCCTCATTATATAAATCTTCTCTAAGTATATTTTTTATTGTTTCATTATTAATTATATATTTTTTAAAAAAATCTTGATATGACCAAGCACATACTTCAATTTTTCTATAATGTATATCTAGTATAGAAATATCATTTTCATTATTTTCTAGTTTTCTATAATAAAAAATATCTCCAAAAGCGGATACCATAATAGGAATTTTATTGTAATCTATGCCACCTAACCAGGTATATAAACTATTCATATAGTCCCTTGGATCAATAACTTTTAATAATCCATCTGCATATTCTCCAAACCCATAGTTTTCCCATAAGTATATTATCTCTTCTGCTAGCTTTTTTTTACCAAATTCCAATATTTTTTCATCAGGTTTAGTAAGATTATCACCAGGTTTAAATACTTTAACAAAATTATCTATTATTGTATTGTTCATAACTATCACCTTTTTATTATATCATATTTAATTTCTGAGTATTTTTTTGGCAAGTTTTATCTATTGCCTACAATTACTTTACCATCTAAATTACAAATATAACATTCAGGCAATTTTTCTTTAATATATTTTAAGGATTTTTTATCATTTTCAATTTTTCTTCCTACAAATATTCCTTCAATTAATGAAGATGGTAATCCGAACATAATTGCTGACTCTCTATCAGTGGTAGATGCATCTCTATTAATCCTATCCTGTTCTATAAATTTTTCAACGTACCTATAATCTAAAAAAGGTTTTAATGTTTCTTCGTCAAACTCTAAATTCCAAACATCATTGTATGCCAATTTTTTTGCATAATCTGAATCCATATTAAGTATGAATGCTATTTGTCTTTTATTAGAGACTAAACTAGGAATAAATGATACTTCTTTAGTTTTATCTCCCCAATATGACCATATTTCATCATTGTCATTAATTGTTTCAGTTACTTCATCAAATTTATGGTATGGAATCAATTTGCTCACAGTTTTTGAGCCTGGACCCCTACCGATAGAGTATGTAATAGTAAATCCACTATATTGATTTATGTAATCTTTTAAAAGAATATCTTCTTGTATATTCCACATACCAACACTATTACAAATTTTGTTAGGTCTTGGTTCATCTGTAAAATCAGAAGCAATAAATCCATTGTTTATAGTAAAATCAAAATTATCTATTCCGCCAAAAATTCCGTGTATGAATGTTCCTTTAGTTAATTTTACTTCGTCACCAACATTGTATTTAGTTTTATCTATATTCTGATTAGTTTGGTAGAACAATTCAACATGATTCAATAGTAAATGTTTTGTTTTACCATTAAATTTATTATTAATATCCTCAATATAATTGTCCTTATTTTTCATAGTATTAACTCCTTAATTAATTATATCATTTTTATTATTTTTCATAAACATATCTTAACATCGATATAAATTTTTTCTAATTTTAGCCCAAAAAAAAGCCTTTATTTACGGGCTTTTAACTACCTACTATGATATTGTTTATACTTTTTACCTTAATTATATGGATTTTAAATTTGTTTATTATTCTATTCTTAATATCTTAATCATTCGACTGCTTTTTTACTATCCATACCCATTTTTCTTTTAAAGATAATTTCTTAAACTCATATCCATAATCTAATAATTCTTTTTTATAGGTTAAAAATGCATGGTCAAATTTAAAACCAGTTATTTTTTTTACTTCTTCAAACGACAATTTATATTCATCTTTTTTGTTGTCCTTTATATATTTCCATAACGGTTCATATTTACTCATTTTATTATTAATCCTTTCCAAGTATCTAACACTACATCTTTTAATAATTCTTTACTATCCACATCACCCACGAAGTACATTGGTTTAGCGCTTTCATAAGGAACAGATTCTTCCATATTATATTTTTTATTACTATCCACTATTTTAACAAGTAGTCTATCATCATAAATCCCACCGAATAATGTTCCGTTATAGTAAAGTAAATATTCTCCCATCATAGATTTACAAGTTATATTATCCAATAGATTTAACTGTTCTAAAATAAAATCTCTATAGTCTTTTGTCGTTGCCATTTTATCAACTCCAATCTTTCAATAATAATTATATTATGAAAAAAGAGAATTATTTCATTCTCCTAATATCTTAATATTTCTTTTATTTTTTCTATAAACTCTTCTTTTTGTTCTGTATTATAATATCCTTCTATTTTTCCTATGAACTTCTTATTATTAAATATTAGTAGTGAAGGCAGTATATTAATATTATATTTTTCTTTTGTTAAAGAACTTGCTTCCATTTTAAAGTATTTAGTATCCTTTGGCATATTAGAAGTTATTTCTTTGATTGGGATTGATTTTATTAAACATTCAATCGTATCTTCTTCATAAGCTTCAATAAGTGTTATACTTTCGCCTAGTTTTTTTTCTAGTTCTTCTTCAGTTATTATAAAAAATTCTGATAATGGTGCTGCTCCATATCTATCCACAAACAAGTCTTTAGTTGTTCGAGGGTCATTTTCTATTTCTTCATTTATTTTTTTATACTCTTCTTCAGTATAAGCTACTTTTAAAGCTCCAATTGGACAATGGCTTTCACAAGCACCACAGCTAATGCACTTATCATTATCTATTTCTATTGTTTCTTTTTCTTCATTCCAAGATAAAGCTCCTGTAGGACATACAGCTATACCTCCACACTCTTTGGCATTATCACATATTTTATAATTTCTTAAAACTGCCATATTAATTACTCTCCTTTTTTATATACTGCGTATCTAAATACATCATCAAAGCATAAATTTGTTAAGAACTTTCTTGATTCAAGTATCTTTTCGATTTTATCAAGCATTTGCTCTCTTTCCTCTTCTGTCTCTGGAACATGTACTTCAGCCCACCACGAAAGCATATCTTCTTTAAATTCTTCACGAGAATTATATGGTATCTTATCTACCGCTCTATCACATAGTATTTGTTTATAACCATTCTCTTTTAATACTTTATCGATTAATTCATTAGATTTTTGAGTTCTAATACCATGTTCTTCAATTGGATTAAAGACCTTATATAGTTCTGCTGATAAGTTGTCTGGATCTATTTCAGCAAAGACAATAGTATCACTTAGTCTCATCATTTCTTTTAGAATTCTAGTTTTTAAATCTAAGTCCATTTTAAATTCTTCTTTACCACTTAAATCAAATTCGTGAAAACTAGTACATAGGACAACATCAAAGTATTTGTCAGGATAATCAACATTAGCAGCATCCATTACTTTTAATTCTACATTATCTAAATCTTTTAGATTTTCACTAGCAATTTGATGGAATTCTGGTGATATATCAACACCAACTATATGTTTACAATACCTAGCAAAGTATCTAGTGTATTTTCCATCATAGTATCCTTCGTCTAATCCTTTCTCAACACTTAAATATGGTTTTAATTCTTCCCACATTTCTTCAAACGTTTTCATATTCTTCTCCTCTTTCATTTATTAATCCTCCTTTATGTTTTTTTCCATAATCATTGATGGTGCACCATCAGCAGGTGCTTCGGTAGTGTATATTGTTTTATGAAAACCATACTTTTCATAAAAACCAATCGCGTTTGTATTTTGTTTCTTTACCCATAAGCAAGCGATTGAATAACCTCTATTTTTCAATTCATTGATAGCAAAGTTAAGAGCCAACTTACCTATTCCTTGCTTGTGATACTCTTTTTTGATATGAAAAGATCTTATTTCGCCAATTCCTGTCATATCTTCTTTATATTGTTCGTCATATACTCCTAGTTCAAGTATTCCAATACTCTCCCCATCTTTAGTAATCATATATAAATCGTATCCTTCTCCGTTTAGGTAATTGGGAAATTCTGCAATTAATCTATCTATGTTGAATTCATCATCAATGTGTTCAAAAGTTATGTATTCTCCATAGGTATCTTTCCAAGATTTATTTAAAATATTAGCATAATCTTTAGCATCATTTATTGTGGCTTTTCTTATAGATATCATCGTTATCCTCCTATACTAACTTTAGTTGTATTTTCCTTTTTTTCTCGAACCTGTCTGCGTGGTGGTAAGAATAATTCGGGAATAGCATCATCTATTTCTTGTTTGTCAGTTGGGAATTCCTTTTCTTCAAAAATATGAGATAAACCGTTCTTGACAATTATTTCTATAATTTCGTTTTTTGAAATATCGGGGCCTATATATACAGGTATTCTTCCATCGTTGGATTTAATTATTAAGGTATTTGGAAAAGCGAATTTATTGTTTGGAACGGCGTGATAAAACCAGAATGGACACGTCAAATTATTTATAGCGGCATGGATATTTAGTTCAATATTTGTATTATTATACAATGTTATTTGTAGACTATTATCAATCTCAGGTAAGGCGCTAGCAGCTCCCCCAGGAGTTAATGCGGCATCTAGTGTTTCAGCATCTCTAATAGTCCATGGCGATTTGACAGGGTGCTCTCTTGCATAATCTGCACAGTGTTTTAAATATTCATCAAAACTTGTTCTAACTTCACGAAAGAAGTGTTCCCGTACAGAAAATCCCTCACCTTCAATTATCTCAATTATTTGTCCCAAACTAGTAAATTCTGGATTAAGAGTCGGAGATAGAGCAAGTGCTATAATATCTTCTTCATTATCTATCGGTATCAATCCATAAAATGGTATTTCTGGGAATATAAATCGAAATTGGCGATCTTTTTCGTTAGCCCGTGTTTCTTTAGAAAAAACAAAATTTTCCACATCATAGCCTTGGCATATTAAATCGTATTGTTTTCCTGTGTAGTAACCTTGGCACATAAATAGCTCTACAGACTTTTCACCATCTTTAATTATCTCTTTGGCTATTTTTAGAGCTTCTTTCAACTCATCAATACTCATTACTAAGAATAAATCCGGTTGCTTTTCGGCTTGTTCCAACAAACTCATTTTATTATTTGCCATATTGTTCACTTCTTTCTTCTTAGCATTCCTATTACATTTATTAACCTTTTAATAAATATATCTATTTCTTCTTTAGTATTATATTTACCTAAACTTACTCTTATTGGGCTATAATCATCTAAATTAGCTTTGCAAGCAGTTAAGACATGAGATGGAAGAGCTATTTCTGAGTTACAAGCAGATCCAGTTGAAACATATATATTAAAAGATTCAAGGACTAACATTAGTTCATCAGCTTTAACTCCTTTAAAAGCTATACTCGATGTATTAGGTGTCCTATTTTGTTTATCACCATATATGTGTATATCTTCTATGTTTTTTTCTACTTCTTCTTCTAAATAATCTCTAAGACTTTCTATTTCTTTCTCTTTTTTATAATTGTCTTTAAGAATTATTTCTGCTGCTTTTCCAAGACCTATGATATAAGGAACATTTTCGGTTCCACCTCTTCTATTTTTTTCTTGGTGACCAAAGATTAATGGTGTAAAACTATCACTATTTTTTATATATAAAGCTCCTATTCCTTTTGGAGCATTTATTTTATGCCCTGATACTGATAAATAATCTACATCTAAATCTTCTACATCTATTTTTATTTTCCCTAAGGCTTGGACAGCATCACAATGAATAATAATATCATTATCATGTGCTATTTTAGCTATTTCTTTTATTGGATATATATTACCTATTTCATTGTTTGCCATCATTATAGATATTAAACAAGTGTCTGGTCTAATACTCTTTTTTAGTTCATCTAAGTCTAAGCAACCTCTATTATCAACATTTAAATACGTTACTGTATACCCGCCTTTTTCTAAAACACTCATCATTTCCATAACGGAAGCGTGTTCTACTTTGGTAGTTATTATATGTTTCTTATTTGGATTTAGTTTTATAGAACTATTAATTGCAGTTATATTACTTTCACTACCACAACTAGTAAAAATAATATTTTCTGGTTTAGAATTAAATAATTTTGCTATATTCTCTCTTGCTTTTGCAATCTCTTCTTTTGTTTTTCTACCAATTGAATATATACTGCTAGGATTCCCATATTCTTCTTTTAAATAAGGTAACATAGCATTAAATACTTCTTCATCGATTTTGGTTGTAGCGTTATTGTCTAAATATATTTTTTGATTCATAAAGCTCAACTCCTAATAAATATCATATCATATTTCCTATCTTTTAAAAATACTATAAAAACAAAAGATTTCATACAAATGAAATCTAAATATACAATATCTATTCAATTTCTATTTTTGATAGATGTAAACCACTTAAAAAAATACATATTGTTAGAAATATAATAAGTATTTTTAGCATATAAAAACTATTGAAAAAGCCAACAATTAACAACAATATAAAACTTATAATTCTACCCATACCTAACATAAATTCAATCAGCACATATACTTCCACTCTATTAGAATCATTAATAATACTACTATTAGTAATTTTTAATGTCTTAATACCCCTTACAATATTTATTATTTGTATAAAAAACGCGTAAAGAATATTATAAATTATTATAGTATATTGATTAGTAATAAATAATAACACAATTGTACAAAATAACGGAACAATACCAGACATATAAATAAGAGACTTAATTTTTTTAGGACAAATTATCTTTTTACAAATATAAGCGCTAATAATTGATGATAAATATGTTATAGAAGTAACAATACCAAAGCTAAAATCCTTACTAAAAGCTATAATAATTAATAACGAAATTGTTGTTTTTAAAGCACCTACAGATGTCATCCCAACAAAAAATGTCATTTTAAAAAACTCTTTAATATTATTATCTTTTTTAATAGCATTAATAGTATCTAATAATTTAAACTTTCTAATTGATGAATTATTATTCTCTTTATAATCTAGTTTAAAGGATAATATTATTTGAACAAATGATAAAACTAATACAATAATAGTTGTTTTTTCAAAACTCTTCTCTGAAATAATTGCACCAAATAAAGCAGGAAGAATAACCATAGTGATATTTATAATTATATTTTTATATACAACATAATCTTTTTTTTCTTTATTAGGAACTAAAACAGATGAAAACAAATTAATTGGAAAATACCATGTAATAGTAGAAAATCCTTCTATAATAGCAACTAGCCATATAAATTTTATAACCTTTTTACCTAACAAAGTTAATATTATTAATTGTATAAATTTTGAAATCATACCTATTCTAAGAGTTAACATTTTATATTTGTTTTTTATTAGAATGCCCACTACAAAAGAAAAAAGCGTAATAATTATATATGAAAAAATATTATATAAAGATACAGAAATAATACTATCTGTGGAAATTTTAAAAATATATGCAGTTAAAAAAGGCCCTAAAAAAATTTCAATAATTCTTCCAATAGTATTAATAGAAACAAGTACCCTAGTATTATTAGACATTTTAATCACCAATCTTTCATAAACAACATACTCAATTATTATATACAAATCCTCCTAAAAGTATTATTGGGCTATTTTAAGTTATTTAAATCTCCTTTTAGAGGAATTACATTCCATCCAACTATTTCATCTTTATATTGTTCATAAACATCGTTCAGCAAAAACACTTTTTTATTGAAATAGAATCCAAAAGCTATTTCAGCAAAACTGTTTGGTCCAATATAGTTTTCTATTCCATTTTTTGTTGCATTCACTACTATAATTGTGTCATTTTCTGGATCTGCTATTCTGTTAAAATGGGCTCTTGATGCTATCACTTTATCTAATCCTTGCATACATTCAACTGGTAATAATACATTATATCCAATCTTCTCTAATTCTTCGGATACCTCTATTATTTGATTTTTTACTTTCATGCTTCCACATAATACTATATTCTTTACGTTATCTTCATTTTTTGTTTTTTTCATGTTTTCATCTCCATATTTTTTATATCATATATTAAGCTATTTTTTAAGTATAATCTTCGGAGAATTACTGTTTATGATTTAAGTAACTATCCATAACATCTTAGTTTTATTTAGTAATATGTGCTGTAATAATGGTGTAATTATAAGAGTTGATAGTAATTTTTATATTATCATTTTCACAATACCAATTCTTTCCTAGCTTATAAATATTACATTTTTTATCTAATACTTTACTCTTACATAATTCAACCACGTTATTTGTTTCTAATTTTAGATTTTTCTTAATCCTATCAACACCCATTTCAGTAGTATGAACCTTGTTTATATTTTTCAATAATACTTCTTTATTCATTTTTCTGTTAACTCTTAATATCTCATACTTTTTGATTATTTTTTGTCTAAATAATTGGCTAATTCTCTATATGCATCTAAACTCCAAAAGTTCCATCTTTCTTCATCTGGAAAGCATCCTAATGTTTTATCTTCACCTTCTGGAACGAAGATAAAGTCCCAACTCCATCCATATTTTCCTGATTTTGTTGTATCAATTTTTCCTTTAGTTATTCCTTCAAAGACAACAGGTTCTTTTCCGGGTTCACAATATGCAATAGACTCTTTAAAATAAGCTGTTCTATCCTCAATTCCTTCCATTAGTTTAAGAAGACCTTCTTCACCAATTGTATCTTCTGCATAATGAGTATACACACCTGGAAATCCTTTTAAAGAATTTACAAAAAGTCCCGAATCATTTTTCAATACTGGAACACCCAATTTTTCAGCTGCCCATTTAGCTGAATATTTCGAAACTTCTGTTACGTCATCTGCTTGAATTTCTGGTGTCTCCATTTTGATATTATCTATTTCATATCCTAATGGTTCTAATGCTTGTTTTGCACTTGCTATTTTAGCCCAATTGCCAGTAACATATGTTATCTTTTTCATTCCTATCTCCTCCTATTTCAATTATATCAAAAAAAAGCCATTTCTGGTCTTTTTCATTTTCTTTAACTTGGTATTTAAAAAGGTATCTAAAAATTATTTTCATTTTTAGGAATCAAAAAAGCCCTTATTTTATAGGGCTTTTCTTACTTGCCACAACATTGTTTATATTTCTTACCACTGCCATATGTACAATGACTCCTGGTATTATCGATATTTATAATATTTATAGTACTTATGGTATTTACTTATTTAATTGGACAATGCAGATTTGGTATATATAGTATTTGTGGTATTTATAGTACATATAGAATTTATCATCGGATGACAAATGGATGACATTGTCAACATTTCATTTACCATCAAAATTATAAATAATATCTAATGATACCACAAATGTATAAATTAATTATCTTCTATTTTTTAGTTTTTATTATCTTCTTTTCATTATCAGCATAAGTAACACTATATTTTATTCCATTAGCATTATTTTCCATTACTTATTTTTCAAAATATTTCTTTAAGTTCATATCTTGTGAAATCAAGCTTAATTCTGCTTTAATAAATTCATTTTTATCAGAAAATAATTTGTTCATTTTATCTAAGTATTCTTCATATTTATCATCTTGAAAATACATTTTAGCATAACCGCCATTACCATATTTGCTAGATAATTTTTTAAAGGAATATTCAATAACTTCATCAATTGTAGGGTTTTCATTTTTATGTTTTTCTGCTTGAAATGCAATTGATCTTCTTAACATATTATCAACATCAATAGCTCTATCTGCAGATGATACTAATTTTCCATAAACACTTCTTGCTTCGTATTCTAAGCTTGCTCGATGATCAACTATTGCTTCAGAAATTATTTTTCTTTCTTCATCATTAAAAAACTTTTTCATTTCTTCATCTTGCATAAACATTTCACTAGATAATTGTTCATGATTATCAGGATCTTGTCTGTAGCCAATATCGTGATAAGCAGCTATTACATAAACCATATTAGGATTAACTTCTAAACTAAATTTATCCATTAATTCAAAACTGCGATTAATTACATCTTGTATATGTTCCCATCCGTGACCACCATAGTTATTATCCTTATATTGATTTATTATAGTATTATCAATGTATTCTTTTATTTTTTTATCTAACATATTTAATACTCCTCCCATATAAATTTGTCATCCTTTTTTCTTTAGGATGACAATTTCTTATTTTTTTAATTTAGAATTGCTTGTTTTTCCTTATTTTCCGTGACGTTGCTTGTATTTCTTTCCTGACCCACATGGCTTTTGTTCTGGGTATATTCTACTACACAAATCTGTATTTTACCTCATTAATTTCCACATTTTTGCACTTCATTACACTACTTTTCACTCGAATTTACTAGCAGAACGTATGTAAAAACGTATGTGAAATTCAATTATCTTTAGTTTTTTCTAATTATGATTTTCTTCATTTTGATTTGCTAACTGATCAATTGTGACCCCCGATTCTTCATTCCAATTTATTTCAATAGTATTTATTTTTTCATTTTGAAATTCATTTAGTGTTTCATAATCTACTTTTTCCATATCAAAATTTAATGCTTCAATATTCTCTTTTATTCTATCTTTATTAGTTGATTTTATTAATGGCATTATTTCTTTTTCTTTAACAATCCAATTTATCATTATTTGATTTTGTGTTTTATTATATTTTTCAGCTAATTGTTTTAGAAATACATAATTTTTTTGAGCAATTCTGTTTCTTCTTAACGGTTGGTATGCTGTAAATAAAATATCATTTTTCTTACAATATTCGGTCAATCCTGTATTTTCATAATATTTACAATCTAGATTATATACTCCCTCAAAGAAATCAACTTTAGACACACTTCTTATTTCTTTTAATTGTTCTAAATTAACATTGCTAACACCAATATACTTTACTTTTCCTAGCTCTACCAGTCTATTTATTTCCTTATATATATCTATCATTGAAACCTTGCATACAGCAAATGTATGAATTTGAAAACAGTCAATATAATCTAAATCTAATATCTTCAAATAGTTGTTTAGCTGATTTTCTACATCTTCTATCTTTTCAACATATCTTTCTAAATTGGCACAAATAAAAAGATTCTCTCTACCTACTAATTTTATAAACTCTTTCATTCTTTCAACAACTTTACCATTGTTGTATAACATTGAAAGTGATAAATAGTTCTGTCCTAATTCAAAAGAATATTTTAATGCTTCTAAGTCTTTTTCAAAATTATCTGGATCAACTTTCCATGTTCCAATTCCAATTTTAAATATATCATTCTTGTTCATACACAAGCCTCCAGCTTTTTCAATCTACTTAGTCATTCTATCATTATTTATAAATCATTTCAATACTTGCCCGATCCACATGGCGTCCATTTAAAACTATCGTGTAATTTTCCCTTTTAAAGTAGGCTTTCTTACTCAAAAAGTTGAATAGTTTACTTATAAATTGTAATAAAATTATGTCTAATTTTCTAACATTGTAGTTTAAGCGTATCTAAAAACGTATCTAAAATTTTTAATTTAATTTGAATAAATTATATTTATCTACATTCTTATATTATTACTTTTACTCAAATGTTTTAATAAAAAATCATCTACATCTCTAAAAATTTGATCTTTATTTTCAAAAATAGTTCTGTGATTACCTGGATACAAGTGAAATTCTGAATCTAATCCTAATTCATTATATACCTGTTCCTGTTTTTTAAACCTTTCTTGTGTAACTGTTCCAAGAGCTTTATTAATTGCATTAACTTCTTCATCACTAAATAGAGAAAACTTTGCCGTATAATTACCATTGTCATCTAATTTGAAAACTTGATTACCGTTTTCATCTATTAATGGTGTCTGATTACCACATTCATCAACTAATATTTTTTCTTCACCAGTTTCATCTTTATAATGTACTGTGTCAAAATTTGGTATTGCTGAATCGCTTTTATCAGATTCACCCATGTAATAGAAAAATGATATTTTATCAAATTCCTCTTTATTGAAATTTTTTACATCAGATATTCCTGTTGGATAAATAAATTCATATCCTAGTAGATTACTAATAGGCATTGATATTGCTCCTCCAGTACCACCGGCAATCACAACTTTTATTATTTCAGGATGTAAAAGTGCAAAGTGTGAAGCAAATTTTGCCCCTTCTGAATATCCAGAAATAATCACTTTATCATCAACATTTATACTATTATCTATTAAACATTTTATTGCATATCCAATTATATTTTTATGTTGTTCTGCTAAATTCTCATATCTATACAAATCTTCTCTAAAATCTTGATAAGATGAAAAATTATTTTCAAAACAATCTCTTCCTAAAAAGTTTGGTCTAAATTCTTTTGTTCTAGGAATTGCAGGAATAATCATCGGATATCCTTTTTCTAAACATAAATGAATGAGCATTGGATCAATACTTCCAAAATCATTTTTTGCAAATTCAAGCAATTCATCAAATGTATCACATTTTGCTGACATATCTCGTGGTAAATTACAGGCATATACAACTTCAGGGTTTGGGTTTAATTTTTTAGGAATTATAATTTTAAATGGAAAATTAAATCCTAAATTTGGTTGATAATCTACATCAATACAATATACTTCTTGATTCCTTAATTTAAATTCTTTCATAACGCTAGTCTCATTTCTAGACCATTATATCATATTATTGACCTGTTTTTATTGCGATTCAAGTAAAAAAACGTATCTAAAACGTATCTAAACGTCTTTTTTACGTTTTTTAGAAATATTTTGAGAAGTTCTTACAATTACAATTTTTTGTTCATTATTCACTGAAATCTAATTCAATTTTATTAATCGTATAATCTTTGTCACAATCATTAATTATTAAACTATTAATAAATAATGTTGCTTTAAAATCTTTAATAGATTTATTAATTGCTTCTTTAAGTTCATTATTTAAACTTAAATCTAGATTCTTAATTGGTGTCTTTAAAGATAAATTATTATTTGATTTTTCTCCTCTAGCTTGGCTAATAATATCAATTATTAAATCACCATTTATAATTTCATTATCAAAACTATAATTTAATGGTTTAATTTCTGTTATATGTATTGATTTGTTATCATGATATAACTCTTGATAAATTTCTTCAGTTATATACGGAAAGTAAATACTAAAGTCTTGTAATAATTTATAAAGAATAGTATAAACTGTCTTTTGTCCTGAATATCTTGGAATTTCTCCAAATTCTTCAGGTCTATATAATCTATGTTTAACTATTTCAATATAATTATCACAGAAGTTCCAAAAAAACTTTTCAAGTAAGTTTAATGCTAATCCTACTTCATAATCATCTAAGTATTTAATAAACGATTTTTCCATTTCTTGATACTTACCAAGTATCCATTTATCAATATATTCATAATCATTAAATTCTTTATCTTCATAATCTTGTAAATGCATTTCAATAAATTTAGAAACGTTCCAAATTTTATTAACTAACTTCTTACCTCTTAATAATGTTTCATCACTAAATACTATATCTGTACCAAGTCTACCAGTTCCTGCCCAGTATCTTAATACATCAGCTGAATATTCATTAATAAGATCCATTGGTTCTACCTTACTATTCCCTTTAGACTTACTAATTTTTTCTCCTTTATTAGCCATAACAAATCCTGAAATCATTACATTATTCCAAGGTCTAGTTCCAAAGTGATAGAAACTCTTAACTATTGTATAGAAGTCCCATGTTCTAATTATTTCTGATGCATTCGTTCTTAAACTCATTGGTTTTAAAATTGATTCAAAATTATCTTGTTCACCATATCTCATATTAATAAGAGGTGTTACTGAAGAAGTAGCCCATGTATCCATAACATCTGTTTCTGGAATAAATTCAGTACATCCACATTTTGAACATTTATCAGTTTTAGGCTTATCTGTTAATGGATTAACTGGTAAATCATTTATATCAGCAAAAATTGGTTCACCACAATTTTTACAATACCATACTGGGAATGGAACTCCAAAATATCTTTGTCTTGATATACACCAATCCCATAAAACATTTTCAACCCATTCATTATATCTATTATGCATGTGATTAGGATACCATTTAATTTCATTACCAATTTTAATGAAATCTTGTTTATGATTCATTATATCGATGAACCATTGTTTCATAACTGTATATTCTACTTCTTTACCACATCTTTCATGTGTTTGAACTTCATGTTCTAATTCTTCAATCTTAACTACATATCCACCAGCTTGTAAATCTTCAATTATTTGTTTTCTAGCTTCTTTAATTTGCATACCACCATAGTTAGGAACGGAATCAATAATTCTACCATCATCAGTAAAAATGTATTTAAGTGGTAAATTGTATTTTTTCCACCATTCAATATCTGTTTGATCTCCAAAAGTACAGCACATAACTACACCAGTACCTTTATCAATAGCAACTTTTTCATCTGCCATAATAGGAACTTCTACATCAATTACTGGAATATGAGCAGTTTTGCCAATTAAATGATTATGTACTTCATCATTAGGATTTACAAATACACATACTATAGCTGGTAATAACTCAGGTCTAGTTGTAGCTATAGTAAACTCTTCATCATCTTCTTTAGTTTTAAAATTAATATAATTAAATGTTGTTTTTATTGTTTTTGTTTCAAGTTCAGCTTGTGCTATTGAAGTTAAACATTCATTACACCATAGTGCTGGTGATTCTTTATGATAACAATATCCTTTATTAATTAAATCTAAGAATGATTTTTGACTTATTTTAATAGTTGATGGACTAACTGTTTTATAATGATATTTCCAGTCAGTACTTACACCCATTTTGCTGAATAATTCTTGGAATTCACTTTCATACTTATCAGTTGTTTCATAACATAGTTTTGAAAATTCTTCTCTACCTATTTCATGAGCTTTTTTACCTTGTTCCTTTTCAACTAATCTTTCAGAAGGTAAGCCATTATCATCAAAACCGAATGGATAAAATACATTATATCCCCTTAATCTTTTATATCTAGCAATCATTTCTGTTTGCGTATATGAAAATATATGTC
>CAMZCT010000009.1 GCA_947305065.1 uncultured Mycoplasmatota bacterium
TCAGTAGATTCAGTCTCATCAACAGTTGAAGCATCAGTTTCTATTTCATCAGTAGATTCAGTCTCATCAACAGTTGGAGCATCAGTTTCTATTTCATCAGTAGATTCAGTCTCATCAACAGTTGAAGCATCAGTTTCTATTTCATCAGTAGTTTCCTTTTCTTCAGCTGCGGTTTCTGGAACACTTTCATCGATAGACTCAGTTTCCACTTCTTCAGCTACGGTTTCTGGAACACTTTCATCGATAGACTCAGTTTCCACTTCTTCAGCTGGTATTTTTGGAACACTTTCATCGATAGACTCAGTTTCCACTTCTTCAGCTGGTATTCTTGGAACACTTTCATCAGTAGATTCAGTTTTGTTAGTACTATCTGTTTCTGGATAACTTTCAGCAACATTACTATCACTTTCTTGTTCAACTCTTGTTTGATTGGGCTCAGTATTTTTACCATTATAGTAATCATATAAGCCATAGGCTCCAATAGCTCCAATAATAGATATTGCTCCTGTAACTAAAATAGCTGCAGTAAAATTACTAAATTTTTTCCTTTTTCTATACATAATAATCCCCCTTAAACGATTAATAACACGAACTATTATAATTATTTTATAGAAATAGTCAATTTTTTCTTAATATAATCCATTTTTTATGCTAGAATAACAACTTAGTAGGTGATACTTATGATAAAAACTAAATTTAGTGATTTTACTAAAGAAGAAAAAGAATATGCAATAAAATTATTAAACGCCCACAAACCAATGCCAGATATTAGAAAAAAAACTAGACTTAGTCATAATGAAATACTTGCTCTAATTGTTAAATATAATCTACCATATACCATTGACCAACTACCTGTTCTTAGTATTAACGATGAAAAAGTAATTATTACATCAGATAATCATAAAGGTAATAGATATGAAAATAAAAGATATGAAAAATTAATACAATATTATGCTAGAAGAAACAATATTAAAACGATAATTAATTGTGGCGATGAATTACAATCTGATATTGACCCGTTTGTTTATGGAATCAATGGCCAAACAAAAGCTTACTTATCTGCTTATCCTGGAAAAAACATTACAACTATTTTCTTAGCGGGAAATCATGAATACAATGCGATAGAGAAAGATCCTGAAGTGTATGATATTTTAAAATCAAGAAAAGATATAAAATTCTTGGGATTGGGTTCGGCATACATATTATGGCAGGGGCACTTAGTATTCCTACATCATACAATTTCTAAATTTGACTTAAAAATACCATATGCCCCAACTAGTATAAAGATATCAGGACATCATCACTTTTTTAAAATAACTAAAGATAAAAATATTTATGCGCCAACAAGTTCTGATGATATAAAAAGAGCTGGAGCAATACCAGGATTTCTGATAGGAAGAATGTATAACGGAAAAGTATCATTTGAATTAAATGGTTTTGGTAATTTTGGTAAAAATGTTGTTGAAAATGGTGTAGTATTAACTAGAAGTATCATATAATAATATAGAGGTGTTCATATGAATGGTATCTTGCTTATAAATAAAGAAAAAGATTACACATCTCGTGATGTTGTAAATAAACTTATAAAAATACTACATACTAATAAAATAGGGCACACAGGTACTTTAGATCCGATTGCTACTGGTGTACTAGTTATTACTATAGGTAAAGCTACTAAACTATGTGATTTATTAACTAGTGAAAAGAAAGAATATATTGCTACTATGAAATTAGGAATAGAAACCGATACTCTTGATATAACTGGTAACATAGTAGAAGAAAAAGCATACAAAGTTAATGAAGAACAAATAAAAAAAGTATTAAATTCTTTTCTAGGTAAAAGTATTCAAGAAGTACCTAAATATTCCGCAGTAAAAGTCAATGGAAAAAAATTGTATGAATATGCTAGAAATAATATTGAAATAGAATTACCAAAAAGAGAAATACTTGTTGAATCAATAGAGTTAATGTCTTATAAAGATGATTTAATAACTTTCAAATGTTTAGTATCTAAAGGAACTTATATAAGAAGTTTAATAAGAGATATAGCATATAAATTAAATACAGTAGGTACTATGACAGATTTAATAAGAACAAAACAAGGTATTTTCAATATCGAAGATTCTTATACAATAGACGATATAGAAAAAGGTAATTATAAGTTAATATCTTATGAAGAAGCTCTTAGTAATAATGAAATAATTGATATAGACGAAGATACTTTTAATAAGGTAGTAAATGGTTCTATAATAGATAAAACCTTTAATAATAAAATAGCTTTATTAAGATATCAAAAAAATATTGTTGCTATATATCAAGAATACTCTAAAGATAACACTAAAGCTAAACCATATATAATGTTGATAACGAGATAGTTATCAACATTTTCTTTCCTTGAATAAAAACAATAATAATAGTATAATTTTTTATGTAAGTAATCTTACTATGGAGGATTTTTTTATGAAACAAAGAGTAATTAGTGCTATAGTAGCAGCAATAATTGTAATACCTATTTTTTTATTAGGTGGATGGGTATTTAACTTAGGAGTAGTTGCATTAGGCATATTAGCATATTTAGAAATAGTCAAACTAAAAGAAAGTCATGGGACCTTACCTAATAACGTTAGAATAATAGGTTTATTATGTTTAGTTTTAACAATACTAAGTGGATTTGACCTAGGATTTTCTAGTGGTGGTATTACATATTTAGCAATTGGTACAGCTATATTGTTATTAATACCAGCTGTATTTGATGAAAAAGAAAAATATACTACTAGAGATGCCTTTTATTTAACTGGTTTTATAACCATAGTTGGAACATTTTTAAATCTATTAATAGTAGTACGTAATCAATTAAATGGCCAATGGGTATTATTATACTTAGTACTGATCGCAGTTTTAACAGATACTTTCGCTTATATAATTGGAAGCTTAATAGGTAAACACAAATTAATACCAAGTGTATCACCTGAAAAAAGTGTTGAAGGAAGTGTAGCTGGCTCATTAGTAGGAACAATTATACCAGTTATATATTATCAAATGGTTATATCTAGTAATTTAAATATAATAGTTGTTGTAATAATGACTTTAGTATTGAGTATACTAGGACAAGTAGGGGATTTATTCTTCAGTAAAATTAAAAGAGAAAATAAGATTAAAGACTTTTCTAATATCATGCCTGGACATGGTGGAATACTAGATCGTTTAGATAGTCTTACATTTATAACTGTCGGATATGCAGTTATAGTTAGTATTATAAATTTATTAGTATAAGGTGATAAGATGGGAACAATATTAAACATATTATTATTTATATTCATTCTAGGTATATTAGTATTTGTTCATGAATTTGGGCATTTTTTGACCGCTAAAAGAAGTGGAGTATATATCTATGAGTTTTCTATAGGTATGGGACCAGAAGTTAAATCAATAAAAGGTAAAGATGGAGTTAAATATTCTATCAGGGCTTTACCTCTTGGTGGATACGTTCAAATGGCGGGCGAAATATACGAAGATGATGATACAAAAATAATACCAAAAGAAAAATTTATGTGTAATCGTCCTTGGTACCAAAGATTAGTAATATTAGTAGCAGGAGTATTTAATAACTTCTTACTAGCTATCGTAATATTAGTATTAATCGGTGCAATTTGGGGGAGTCCTTCTTTAGTACCAGAAGTTGGTAAAGTAATGGAAGGCTACCCAGCTGAAAAAGCCGGAATGCAAGCCGGAGATATTATTAAATCAATTAATGGTAGTAAAATAACTACATGGGATAAAGCTCAATTATTATTACTTCTAAAAGATAAAGATGATGTATATGAAATAAAAGTAGAGCACCCAGATAAAACAGTAGAAACATTAAAAATTAAACCAAAACTAGTTAAAGACGAAAAAGGTAATGAAAGTAAAATGTTTGGTATTCAAACTACGGGAGAAGTTAAACATGGCTTTTTGAACGCTATTAAATATGGCTTTGAAAAGTTCTGTTCAACTGTTGAACAAATGTGGTTAACAGTTGTTAGTTTATTTAACGGTGGCTTATCAGTAAAATCATTATCAGGTCCAGTAGGAATTTATACCGTAGTTGGTGCTTCCAGAAAATCAGGAATACAAAGTGTTCTATTCTTAATTGCTTACTTAAGTATGAATTTAGGTTTAATGAATATTCTTCCAATTCCTGCCCTAGATGGTGGACACGTTTTATTCTTAATTATTGAAAAAATAACAGGTAGAAAGATTAATGCTGAAATTGAAAGTAAGATAACAGTGTTCTTCTTCTTCCTACTTATTGCTCTAATGATATACGTTACAATATTCGATATAATGAGGATATTTGGTTAAAAAACATTTGCAAAATAGTATTTATTATGCTATTATTACCTTAGTCATTTCAAATGACTAAGTTTATGGCGCTGTAGCTCAGTTGGCTAGAGCAACCGGTTCATACCCGGTAGGTCGTGTGTTCGAATCACACCGGCGCTACCATTAAGAATTTTACTCGAACATATTTTGTTCGGGTTTTTATTTATACTTTTATGTGTATTAAAGTAGATTTTTTTAAACAAATAAAAAGATGATTATGTATCATTATCATCTTTTTTTAATTCTAACTTTTATTCCTTTGCTCTCAAGTTATTCTTTTAATTCAATTATTTCTGTAAGTGATTTTCTAAAACTTCCACTTATTACTACTTTCATTTTTACCCCCTTAAAATGAAACTAATTTAAATCATTTATAACACCATTAATTAAATTCAAATCTGATGGAATAATCCATTTAACATTTGCTTTTTTAAATAGTACCAATGGAATAATTGCTCCGCTTCTAGCTCCGTCCATCCATTTTGGATTTGATGGCATTAAGGCATATAATTCGTCTAATGACATATTATACAATACTTTTTCAGTCCCTGCGACATAGTCCTCTAATGTAAGCATGTATTTATGAGTATTATCATTAAATAAGGTGTTTTCAATTAAGTTAAATCCTGCTAATAATTCAAATCTTTCTTCGCCACCAGTAAATATAGCACAGTCATAATCTTTATCTAAAACTACATCACTAAGTTTATCCGTAATGAATTGTTCCATTTCTTCTAGGGTATTACCACTATATTTTTCATTAACTTTATCAAAGTTATTTAATAAATCAGCAACACCAACATTAATATTTTGAGTATTAGTTATATCTTTACCAACAAAAGTTACTAATTCAGTTGTTTTACCACCCATGTTTATAATTAATACTTTCTTACCATTGTAATCATTTTGCATTGCTTTACCTAAATAGTAATTTTCAATACCATGACTTATAATATTAAAATGTAAGTCAAATTTATCATTAAATAGTTTAACTAATTCTTGTTTTCTTTCTTGAACTAAATTTCTAAAAATACCCGTAACATAAATATTTGTATTATAGTATTTTAAGTTATATTTATTTTTGATTTCTTCAAAGTATTCGCATAGCTCTTTTAAATTACTTTCACTAATTCCTTTTTCTGCATCAAAATCATTTTTAAAATAAATTGAATGTTCTTCTAATAGTTTTAATTCATTTTCAAAACAATAAACTTTTATTGTTGATGAACCAAGATCAATATAATAATTCTTCACTTTAACCATCTCCTATAAATATTTTAACACAAATATTCACTTTTTTAGAGACATTATGAATCATTTATGGCAAAACGTATTTAGTGATTAGTTATTTATCAACTATTCCTAAGGTTTCGGATATATTATTTGTCCGTACCATTTAGTTAATAACTCTAACAATAGTTAGAGTTTTTTTATAAATATATATTTTATAGATATATATAGTATAATAATCATGTAAATGTTACTAAATTATTTTTAGTCATTATTAGGAGGTATAAAGACATGAATAACACTAGATTAAAGAATATTATCGATAATTTAAATATAAAAGGAAAAATGAGGTATATTGAAGGAGTGACCCCAAAACAAGTTATTGATTTTGAAAAAACAAATGGAGTTAAACTACCACAACAATATAAAGATTGGTTAGAATATTCTGATGGTGGTGACCTATTCCTACCTGCTGGAATTCAATTATTTGGTGTTGCACATAAACCATTAATTAATATTGGCAATGAATGGGATATATCCGATTCAAGCTCAAAATATATAACTATTGGAGCCCTTGCAACCGGAGATTCAATATTATGTGAAAAGAACAATGAACGTATTTCAATATTTAATCACGAAGGAAGTAGAATAGAAGAAGATGAAGTTTATTCGAATTTTTATGAATTTCTAAATGACTTACCAAATATACTAGGTATTGATTAAATTATTATTAAAATCCTTGCATTAAAAATATTGTCTACTATGAAAATATTCAAGATATTAACAATATTATTACTGATTTTACTAATGAGTATCAAAATAATAGAACAATATAATAAAACAACTTCAATGAAGTTGTTTTTAAATTCCTATTGTAGGACTTTGCCCTTTTTCTAAAGAATTACTTATTTCTTTATATTTACTATTATAATCTTCAATTAATTTATCACTATAAGGTTTAAAATTAATTTTGATATGACAATTATTTAAATTATATAGATGAACTCCAGCAAAAGTACCACCTCTAATTCCTTGTTCTACAGAAAAATTTGTTAAACCTACTGTATCACTTTCTAAAAAGGCTAGTAAATCATTTAATACTTGTTCATATAATACTTCCCAATGATTATGTTCTATTCCCAAGTTTAAATGCTTATCATATGTTTCTCTTTTTCTAGGAACACTAATATCTAAAGTACACATGCTTTTTCCTTCAATTGTATAATAACCAAACTCTATATTAACTGTAGCTTTAAACGGATTAATCTGTTCATTTCCTAAATCTTCATCAGCCAATATATCATTTATATAACCAATAATTGTTTTAGATTTTTCTATAGCAACCAATTGTGCTTCAGCTTTTTTTATATTAATCACATCCCATCAATAGTATTTATTTTTTACTATATCTTAACGTATAACTATTACTAGCTTCTTCTAAAGTTAAATTATTATCCATTATCTCCTTAGCAAATTCCTTACTTCCTACATATCTTAAATGCCAAGGTTCATATCCATAACCTGTAATATCTTCTTTTCCTTTAGGATATCTTAAGATAAAACCATAATCACTTATTATTGAATGTAAGTAAGAAAATAAGATATTTAAATCTTCATCAGATTCAAAATTCCATTTTCCATCTATACACGCACAAACATCTATGGCTAGACCTGTTTCATGTTCGCTATGTCTAGGTTTAGCTACAAACATATTAGTATGTTCTATACCTTTTTCTTCTACAATTCTATTAAATAATTCTTCTTGATCTATAGTATATCTATAACCACTTTGTAAATCTATTTCATATCCTTTTTCCTTCATAGCTTTTTTTAATTCCAAGAAAGCATAATAAACTGATTCTTCCATCAAACTCTCTCTTTTATCTATACTAGGACATTTTGAATCATAAGTTACTATTTTAAAATATAAATTATTAGGAATTTTATACTCCTTATTAACTAATATCTTATACTTATCCAAAGATCTTTCTACAAGCCAGTTAAATATCTTATAATCTTTTATTAATTCCGGATGATATTGCACTCCCAACATACAAGCTCCATTTTTCGTATATTCGACTGATTCAATAGTTCCATCCTCAGTTCTAGATGATATTGTTAAACTCTTAGGGACTCTAGCTACAATATAGGTATGCATTGATGGAACATTTATAGTATCAGTTTTATAAATATCATCCATTATAGTACCTTTTTCAATTTTTACTTTATGTTTAGCATTTTCAATTTTTTCTTCATCCTTTGTAACATAATGACTATGATTACTAATTTTTTCTTCTTCTAATCTTACTAAATAAGGCTTACTTTCTTTATTAGCTTCATATGTTTCATAAAATGATAATTCTTTATTCTTCTTATTATCTTCAAGTATATTAAAATAAGTTGCCATTGCTTGCATACCAAGACATATTCCTAAAAAAGGTTTGTGATTTTTAATAGCATCCTCAAATACTTTATAAAAGTCTTTTTGAATACTATTTCCTCCTGGCCATACATAAGCATCACAAATATCAAAATAATTCTCAATATTATTATTTAATAATCCAATAGGAATTGCTCCAGCTTCAATTATTCTTTGTTCATACATTCTAACAAATGAAGCTTTATCTTGATATGGATCATTATCTTCATTTTTTAGATTATAAGTAGGTAATATTCCCACTACAACTTTACCTTTTATCATACTTATCGCCTCAATTTAATTATAGCAAAGTAAACAATTAATAAATAGTATTAATTAATGGTATTTATATGTTACCTTTTAAAAACAGCATTATGAAAGAATTATTTAGCCAAGAATTATTAGCAAGAAGAGAAATGCAACCATTCAAAGAATCCATATTAGAAGCTATATCATGGTGCGAAGTTAATAATAAAAATATATCAGCATCATCTAAAAATGGAAGACAAATGAGTTTAAAATAAACAACTTATTAGAAAAGAGGAAACAAAATGCAAATGTATGAAACTCAAAATGACGGAAGTATAAGAGTATTAACCACTCATGAAGATCATAAAGAAATGATGATTTTTAGAAAGCGCCAAATAAGAAGTCAAAAACATAAATTATGGTTAGGAATAACAGATTTGTCTAGCATTCCCTATGAAAGTCCTATCTCTATAAAAGAAGAACAGGATTTAAATAGAAAAATAATTGAAAATAGTATAATAACTCCTGTAGTTCAAGGCTAAGAAGCTTTTTATAATCAAAGAAAAACATTATCTAGATATTACAATGGGGAATTTAAACAAAACTTAGTAATAAAAAAGATTAGAACACACACAAAAGATCCTATTAAATACCTTTTATTGACTGATAAAAAATTAAAAATTCCTCAAAAATATAATGAAGATAGTTCTAATTTTGTCACTTCCAAAATGATTTCTATTACTAGCTTGTTATATATAATGCAACTATTAGAACAAGAATCATTCCTTCTAGCTTTAAAAGAAATAGAACAAATAGGAGTAACAAAAGAAGAATTATTTCAAATATTTAATTTATATAATATCGATTTTGAACCAAAATATATAAAGTCTAAAGAAGAAATACAATCTAATTTAGTACTTGGAAACGAAAAAGATATAGACGAGAATATAAAAGCATCCGAGAAAATATTAAATTTGATACGCATGTAACAAAAGATGTAATCCATCTTTTTTTTTTACTATTAACATGGTAATATTATCATAGGAAAGTAGATGATAAAATGAATAAAAATAATACCAATATATTAAAAACTATACTTATATCATTAGTATTATTAATAGCTTATTGCATGCCCATACTAGTAAATGCGAAAGATTATGGTACTGGAAGCATAGCAATGAATTTTGAATTTTTAAATGATGAACCTAGTAAGTTTACTGTAGACAGTATAAAAGTAAACGGTTTTGATTGGACAAATAGGGAAGATAATTACATGGTGGACACTCGCGAATTAACAGTTGTATTGGAAGTAACACCAACAGGTGAAGCAGTTCCAAAAATTTCATACTGTGGTGATGAGTGTGGTAAAGCCTTCAATGTGAGCGAGACAATATCAGGATCAAAATATACTTTTACCGTAGTTATAACTAATCCTGAACAAAATTTTGTAACTTTCAGTCTAGTAGAAGACGAAGGTTCAAGTGGTAATCCTGATGAACCAGATCAACCAAGAATGTGTACTGTAACTTATCAAATGAATGGTGGGGAACCAATTGATTCAATCGATTTCGTTTGTGGAAATCCAGCACCTCCACCACCACATGAACAAATTAAAAATGGTGACAAAAGATTTGCTGGTTGGTTTGCTAACCCTTCCTTAACAGAAGAATACAATTTTGATGTTAATGAAGACGATAATGTTACAGTTTTTGCTAAATGGGAAGAAGAAAGTGAACCAGAAACACCTGGAGCCGAACCTACATTCCATGTGGTTCTTGATTTTAACGGTGCTAAGGATAAAGAAGGTCATACTAGAGTAGAATCTGACTCAGTAGGATTTGTTCCATTTATAGTTACAGAAAACTTTATTGATGAAGTTGGTGTAATGCCTCCAGAAGGTCAAACCTTAGTTGCTATCAAAATAAATGGTAAGATATATGAAATTGATAAAGGCTTAGGTTATGAATTAAATAAAGATACTACCTTCTTATATATATGGAGTGGTTCAGAAGTAAATAATGATGTTGAGATAACTACAAGCACTGGCGTTACAGTTTCTTTCGAAGGTGAAGAAGGAGAAGAATATGGTTTAACAGCTGTTGATATCCTATCTTTAGATAAAGAAGACTTGGAAAATATGGGTGTTACTGAAGAAGAATACAAGGAAGTAAAAAATCAAATTATCGAACAAGTTAAGGGATATGGTGCTTTACTAAATGTTTATACATTAGAAGTAGATCATAGAGGAACACAATATAAAGGCTCTGTAAAAATAAGAGTAAAAATGACTGACGAAATGAAAAAATATAATTCCTTTAAATTTATATATATAGATGAAAACAATAATTTCAAAGTCGGAGATATTGTAGATGTTCAAATAGATGGAGAATACTTAGTTGGAACATTACCACACTTAAGTGTTTATGCTGTAGTTGGCGAAACAACTGTTGAAGAGTCAAAAGATAATAATCCAAAAACAGGTGATAGTGTTATAATGAATATCGTAATGCTTGTACTATGTTTAATGGGTCTTACTAGTACTGTTATATATATAAAAAAACATAAACTAATAAGATTATAAAAATAAGACTAGCATTGCTAGTCTTTTATTTTAAGGAGGATAATAAATGCGTAAGAAAAAAAGATTACGACCATGGGTAATTATTACATTGTTGTTAATATTTTTAGTTGGAACCATCTATTATTCTTATCAAATAGTACTATGGAAAATACACGTTAATGACAATAATAAAATCCAAAAAAAGATAACAGATTCGATTAAGATTATTGAATCAGAAGAAGATACTCAATATGAAATAGATTTTAACAGTTTAAAAAAGAAAAATCCTGATACTATTGGATATATTAATGTAAATAATACAAACATTAATTATATTGTAGTAAAAGGTCAAGATAATAATTATTACCTAAATCATAATTATGATAAGAAATGGAACAAAGCTGGGTGGATATTTGCCGATTATCATAATAAGTTTGATGAAACAGATAAGAACATAATAATATATGGTCATAATATGAAAGATGGAAGTATGTTTGAAACTTTAAAAGACGTACTGACTAAAGATTGGTATACAAATACTAATAATCATGTAATCACCCTAATAACAGAAAAAGGAACATATCATTATCAAGTCTTTTCTACATATTCTATAGCTCCTGAAGATTATTACATTAATACTAAGTTTTATACTGAAGATAGTTTCTATGAATTTTTAAAAAATTTAGAAAAAAGATCTATATATGATTATAATATTGAATTAAATAGAGATGATAAGATATTAACTTTATCAAGTTGTTTAGGTGATAGTAGTAAAAGAGTAGTATTACATGCTAAACTATTAGATAAGAAAGAGTATTAACTATAGAAAGAAGGATATAAATGAAAAAAGAATATAAGTTTTTAATAATTATAATAATATTATTAGTAGTTTGTTTACTTACTAATAATCTATTAAATAAGAAGGATACTATTAAACCTACACCGATAGAAAAGGAAAATACTAATCATATTTTTAAAGATAAAATCAATAAGGTAAGTATTAGATACTTTCCTGGCTACAATATTGGCACAGCAGAAGCTATTAATAGAGAAGAAGTATTTGTTGATGAAGTATCATTTGAATTAACTGGAGATTTGAAAGAAGAAGCAATTAGATTTTTCTCTAAAGCCACACCAACTACTTTTAATTTTCATGATTGTAACTGTGAATATGCTGTAGATTATTATGAAATATATTTAAATGATAATATAAAAGTAAGTATGGGCGACGAATTTGGTATGTATAAAAAAGAACTATTCGATATTCCTAAAACCTTTACTAATTCCATCCGTAATACAATGAATAAATATAACAATGAAAACATTTATAAAAATATTACTGGTAATAAAGCTACAATCGAAATAGATAATAAAAAAACAGAATTAGACGAAGTCGAATTAGAAAAATTATTAAAATATAAATACTTTGAAGTTCATTATAAAGAAGATTATCATACCTATGATGGAGGGCCAAAAGGAGTTATCTACCTAGATGATATAATAATATATTTGTATGGTAATATTTCCTATATTTCTAACGGTTCTAATTCAACATATGCTATTTTTACATCTAATAATAAAAAAGATTTAGATGATTTTGTCAAAATACTAATAGATAATAAAAATTTAGATATAAAAAATAAAATAAAAACAGATAATATTAAAATTGAATATAAAAATAAAAAATATAATATTGATGATAAAGAAACTATAGATAAAATATATAGTGAGTTAATAGAATTAAACTATGGTAAATATAATTATTTAGAAAACATATCAGAGAAAGACTTTACTAATGATGATATAAAAGTAATAATTAATAACTGTAAATATTACATACCTGGTAGTGTAAACTGGGGTAGTAGATTCTTTGTGGATGAAAACAATGATATGTATGATGTCTCAGAACTTAGCAATACCTTTACTGAAAAATATATTAAAAAACTAATTAATTATAAAATAGGTTAATAGAGGAGTGATAACATGAACAAAACATTAATTAGTTATTTTTCAGCTAGTGGAGTTACGAAAGGAGTAGCCAAAAAAATAGCTGAAGCAGTGAATGGAGAATTATTTGAAATTGAACCACAAGAAAAATATACAGATGAAGATTTGGATTGGAACAATAAACAAAGCAGATCTTCACTAGAAATGTCTGATAAATCATCACGTCCTGCTATAGTTAAAAAAGTAGATAATATAAGCAACTATGATAAAGTAGTAATCGGATTCCCTGTTTGGTGGTATACTGCCCCAACTATAATCAACACTTTCATAGAAGAAAACGATCTATCAAGCAAAAAGATATACATATTTGTAACCAGCGGTGGATCTAGTGAAGCAGGTAGCTTCCAAAACCTAAAAGCAGCATATCCTGAACTGGATTTTGTTGCTGCTAAAAGATATAACGGTTCAGAATCGTCTGATGATTATATTTCTTGGCTAAACTAAGAAGGTTATAATATGAAAAAAAGATTAATACTACTTACAATTTGTTTTTGTATCATCTTTGGGGTAACATCTTGTAAAAAAGAAGAGCCAAAACCTAAAGATAAACCAAAACAACAAGAGGCTATTAAAATTAGTGAAAGAAAGAAAAGAATAATAAAACTTACTAAAGAGCAAATGATTAATCAAAATAACATTGTTGAAGAATACTTAAGCTCATTTAAGGTTACTAAAGTTTCTATCTATGGTTATCATAAAAATGATGGTAAAAAAGATATCGAAATTGATTTTACCTATACCTGTAACACCGATATTAATTGTGTAAAAGGTTTAAATGCTAGTCCTAAAAAAAGTAATGTGGTTTGGATTCAAATGAATGAGGAAGAAACAAAAATAGAAGGTTTAAGTACGGGAATAAGTATTAATAAAAATGAAATAGATAATGGTAACTACATTAGAACAGGTGAAATAGTAGAATAAGGTAGTGATAATATGTTTAATCATGCAAAGAATGGTCAAATTGCTATTGATGGGACATCAGTTAGTTATATAACTTTTGGTAAAGGAGATAAAAACCTAATAATGATTCCCGGAGTAGGTGAAGGATTAAAAACTATAAAAGGTTATGCTATTCCTTTCTCAATACTTTATAAAAAATATGCTAATGATTATAAAGTATATTTATTTAGTAGAAGAGATAAATTACCAGAAGGATTTACCACTGAAGATATGGCCAATGACATAATAAGACATATGGAGACTTTAAATATTGATAAAGCAGATATTATGGGAGTATCACAAGGAGGTATGATTGCACAATATGTAGCAATTAATGCTCCAGATAAAGTTAATAAATTAGTACTAGTAGTAACAGTACCAAGACCTAATAAAATACTTGAAGACTCTGTTAACAACTGGTTAGAAATGTCTAAAAATAAAGAATTTAAAAGAATTATGGTAGATACAGCAGAAAAATCTTATGTTGGTAAATACTTAGATAGAAGTAGAAAAATATATGGTTTGTTAGGTATATATGGTAAAAAAGCAACTTTTGATAGATTTAATGTAGAAGCTAATGCTTGCTTATCACATAATTCTTATAACAAGCTAAATCAAATAAAATGTCCGACCCTTATTATTGGAGCTAAACAAGATAAAGCTCTAGGTATTGAAGGATCAAAAGAATTGAACGAAGGAATTACTAATAGTGAATTATATGTTTACGAAGAATATAGTCACGGAGTTTATGAGCAAGCAAAAGATTTTAATGATAGAGTTTTATCATTTTTAAAAAAGTAAAAATGTAAAGAAACATACAAATTAGCACTTAGTATTGACAAGTGCTAATTTTAGTGTTATTATTTAATCGTAATAAGAAATAAAGCATCTTATTACCAGGACTAATATATGTATTTGTGCTACCTAATCGTAACACGTTATGAAAGGAAGTTGATATATATGATGTTAGTACCAAGAAAAAATAGCTTTGATTTGTTTGATGATTTCTTTGAAGACGAATTCTTCCCTAGACATGAGTTTATACCTAAAAAAGAAAGAAATTTAATGAAAACAGATATCAAAGAGAAAAAAGATAAATATATCTTAGAGATTGATTTACCTGGATTTGAAAAAGATAAGATTAATCTATCTTTAGAGAATGGTTACCTAAATATTCATGCCAAAGTAAATAAGGAAGAAAAGAAAGAAGACGACGAGAAATACGTTCGTAAAGAAAGATTCTATGGTGAATGTTCTCGTAGTTTCTACATAGGTGAAGATATTAAAGAAAATGAAATTCATGCCGAATTTAAAAATGGTACTTTAAAACTAGAAATACCTAAAAAAGAAGAGGAAGATAAATCTAGACAAGTTAAACAAATACCTATAAAATAGAGAAACCAGTTAACCAACTGGTTTTTTAATGCTATCAAATACCATTACTTGCAAATAAATAAAATAGGTGATACCATATATCGTATTTAAAGGGGGCATATATATATGGTAACAGTTACTAGAAAAGGTAGCCAAACAATGGAAGAGGTAAGAAAAGCTTTATTAATAGAAATAGGGTTAGGATCAATTAATGATGTAGTTAGAGAAGATGAAGTAACTTTCAAAGGACTCAATGAACTTTTAGAAGTACAACACGCAACCGCACTTAAAGATTATATAAAAATAAAAGAGATAAATGCTGAAGAAATAGAAAGTGATCCATACATACAAGCATTTAAAGAAGTACCAAAAACTGTATCAGGTAATTTGGCATATTCAAATAGTAGAAAATTCACTAAAAACTGTTTAGCTAAATATGAAGAAGATCAAAGAGATCCAGGTTCTTTAATTACAAAAATTAGCTATTGCTATACTAGAAAAACATTATATCTACCAGTTTTATACGAAGGACTAATAAAAAAAGACCCATGGATGACAGTTGAACCCCACGAAATACTAACGCATGATACTCGTGCTAAATACGTAAAAGGAAATGTTTTATTATTGGGTTGTGGTTTAGGATATACAGCATTTAGACTTGCTCAAGAAGATCAAGTTAAGAGTATTGATATTGTTGAATTAAGTCCTGATGTAAAAAAACTATATGAAGATAATGTTCGCGGTATAACTCCTAATAATAATAAGATTAATGATATTATATTAGCAGATGCCGTTGAATACTTATATACAACTAATTTAGAAAAATATAATCATATAGATGTTGACATATGGCGTGATACTTTAGATATGACTTATCCTTATTTAAAAAGTCTTGCATTAGAAGACCGATATCCTAATGTAAAATTTACCTATTGGATAGAGAATTCTTTCTATAATAATCTTCAAACTGAAATACTTAGAATTTTGTATAAAAGATTTTATAGAATAGAAAAAGATTTGATCACAGATGATATACCTATTCCAGGTTTAGATATATTAGCAGAATACATAGTTGATAATGAAAGAGTAATGATTTCTAGTACTCAAGTATTATTAAATTTTATTTCTTATCCAAACTTAAGACGAATAGTTAAAAATTTTGCTATAAACAATAGCGAAGGAGTAGAAAGAATAAAAAAGCATATAGAAAGTAAAGTAAAAGAATTAGATGATTTGATTGCTAAAGCAAATGAAATATTAGTTTCAAGATCAAATTCAACATTAAGAAAATAGCAAAACTTGTCAAAAATAGATTAATATGCTACAATTTAAACGTGTAAAGGGGGAATAAACATGAAATGTCCAGATTGTAGAGATAACATGGAATTTAATAAGGAAGAAAATAAAATAGGAGAAGGAATAAGCATCGGAAAAGCTGATAATATTTTATCAAGAAAACTAGCTCGTGCAATCACCGGTGCAGCTCTAGTTAGCTTTATAGGATTAGCAGTGCTATTCGCTAAAGAATTTGGTAATAATAATTCAATTAATAATGGACCAAAAGCAAACGTAACTCATACTGAAGCAGAATTGGATTATAATATTAATAATGATGATTTGTCTGAAAATATTGTATTAAAAGAAATTGATGAAGGAGACGTTATAGTAACAGTTGCATTACCAGAAGGATATGAACCAATAAAAATAGACGATAAATACTACGGAGAAAAGATAACAAAAGTAACTGAAGTTGGAGAAATAATTTATGGTCTTACAGCAGACAAACTAGATCAATATAATGTTATTGATAAAAAAGGAGTAAATAAAGATAATCCAGAAGATACAATTAGTTTAATAGCAAATACAGCACCATCTACAGAAATAATTTATGGTCTTTCAGCAGACGAACTAGAGCAATATAATATTATTGACAAAATAGGAGTAAATAAAACTAATCCAGAAGATACAATTAGTTTAAGAGCATATACAGGACGATACGATACAAAAATAACAACTCGTCGAGTTCCAGCTACTGTAGTTAGAACAACTACAATTAATAGACCATATGTAAAAAAATAATTATATGATATACGTTAAAGAGGATTATATAAATAATCTTCTTTTTTCGTGACAATCTAAATAAAGTCAAGTTGTATTTTTAATAGTATTATTACATAACAAAAACATCTACAATAGTAGATTTTTTTAAAATACAATGTTATATTATTTTCGCACATATAAGGAATTATTTTTACACATTGCGAAAATAATTCTTAAAAGTTTAGTAGAACAAGCTGTGATACATTCTTTGAAATGTTTATTCTCAGCTTGTTTTTTTCTATAATAAAGTAATAAATCGTTATCTACGTTATGAAGTACAGAAGATCTTATAATACTACAGCAAGTAATGAATAATATTTTTCTAGCGTTTCTATTACCACGTTTAGATATTGGACCATGATAGTTAATAGATTTACCTGATTGAACTATAGTTGGATCAAGCCCACAAAAAGCATTTAACTGCTTAATATTTTCAAATCTATTAATATCACCAAGTTCAGCGATAATTTGAGCTGTAGAAGTTTCACCAATACCATAAATAGAATTTATGATATTAAAATATGGTGTTTGTTTAGCAAGTTTAACTATATCTTGTTTAACATCATTTAATTTTGAATCATTATAAGAAATAATATCTACAATATTGATTAAATTACTAACTTCACAAGAATCGATATCGATTCCAGGATAAGAATTATTAGCTAGTTCTTTAATTTTCTTTGCTTTAGTTAAGCATTTAGAATAAGAACAACCTTTTTTACTACTTTTGTATAAGTTATTAGCTAGGGCATCAATCCTTTTTTCTTTAATAATGTCAGCATGTGGAAATTCCTTAATAAAGTTAAGTGAAGTTTTTCCATAAATATCATTGGCAGTAAAACATTTTATATATTCTGGAAAAGCATTAGCAATAATTTGTTTAAATCTGTTTTTAGATCTAACTAATGATTCGGTTAAATGTTTTTCTTGTCTAGATAATTCAATCATACTTGAATAAATATCATTCATATTTTTAGTATGAATTTTTACAGTATTTTTAAAAAATAAATCTGCTAAATTATAGCAATCTTCAATATCGGTTTTGGTTTTTCTTAAATTTCTAGTATTGTTTTTACCTAATATTGGATTTATTACTTGGACATTATAATTGCTTTTAGTAAAAAATCTTTGAATAGGTAAATGATAAGTAGAAGTTGACTCCATAAAAATTGTTAAGTCATTTAGTTTGAGTTTATCAATTTTATCTTTTAACAAGTTGAACTCATTTAAACAATGTTTAATTTCATATGGTTCAATTAAAACTTCACCATACTCAGTAATCAATAATACTTCACTTTTTCCGTTGGCTACATCGATACTTAGTACACTTTTCATATTTAATCCTTTCTAATTTTAAGTTCTCTTAGATTTCCTATTATTTCATCACGCACATATAAGTTATTATCTTCACAATCTAAAACTAAATTAATAAAAAACAAGAGAATAGTCTGTCATACAAGTGGATTCAAAGACCCTTGTTCTAATCTGACTTGACTCTTAAAATAAATTTACCTAAAACTAGGTAAAAATTATTATATAGTAAATTGATATTTATTTCTAACAATTCACTAAGCTCATTATACGTGCTATAACATTTTTAGAAAGTAGTTGGTATCTATGTCTATAATTGGAACTTTTATGGTACCTCGTCCTCCTTTAATCATTCCCGAAGTTGGTAAGGGAGAAGAAAAACAAGTAGAAAAGACTATCTCTTCCTATAAAAAAGTAGCTCAAGAAATCGCTAAATTGAAACCAGAAACCATTATAATATCCAGTCTTCATGCTAAATACTAATAGTAGATAACATAATTCAAGTACAATTATAATAAGTATGATTAAGCATAGAATAATGACAATTGTTTAGTTATTTGGTATAATTCTAAACAATATATCAATGAATAATAGATTGGGGATATTGTTATGAGTAAGAGTGAAAACATAAAATATGAAGAAGATGGTACATATATTTTATCGGAAGAATTACTTAAAAAAATTAAAACACTTAGACATGTTTTAAACTATTTTGAAAGCGACAGCAAAAAGATAATTGATAAAATGTCAATTAATGGAAATAGTGTATTGGATTTTGAAGAATTATTAAATAGAATAATTCTAGGTATTGATATAAATTTAAATTGGTTAGAGAGGCAATGTAAAGAAGATAACCCAATAATGACTCCAGATTTAATAGCCTATATCAAAAAGATATGTGCTGATGTCAAGAGTTTCAATCCGAAAAAATATAATGATATATCTCTTTGGTTTTTCCTTGAAGATGAGGATGTTAAAAACATAGAAAGATTACTCGATTATGGTGTTCGTGTAGATAAATTAGCAACCCGCGTTAATATTTTGGACAGCTGCCAATATATTGGTGAAAAATACATAGAAGACATGCAATACTATTATTCTGAAAGTGAAATTAACGAATTCAAAAAGAAGTATTACAAAGCCTTAAGAGAACAAGATGTAGAATTAATGAAAAAATTAACGGAACCAATCAGAAAAAGAAATTTAGAAGAATGGCAAAAAATTGCTGATAATATTGAAAATATGACTGATGAGGATTTCTGCTTTGTAGGTGTTAGTACTAGAGAAACAGATTTTAAAGGAGATTTTAAAGCAAGTATTATTTCTGGTTCACTGTTTAACCAAGATGTAAACGATCCATATATACAAACCGGAATAAATGTGGGATTTGGATTTATAGTTTCCCCCAGCGAGGTTATTGCAGCTGATAGTAAAGACCTGTGGATTTTAAATGATTCAAATAATACAGATAATGTATCAACATGGTTAGAATTCCCCATAATTAGACATCCAAAAAGTATTCTTGAAGAATGCAAAAGAAAAAAAGATGATAGTTTATCTAGAGGGGATAGATACAAAGTTTATAGCGAAGTAGCATTAGGCTCTTTTGAACCAATCGGAATATTCTGCTTTGCCGATGGAATTCACTCCTATGAATATGAAAAAGCACTAAAACTTCAAAAAAGTTTTCCTAATTTAAAAATTAAATGCTTTGATGTATTTAATATCAAACGTGGGATAGAATTAGAGGAATTAAAGATAAAAAAAATAAGATATTTGCTAGAAAAACTGGATGAATCTTATGATTCTTTAAGAATAATAATAATGAGAGATATAAAACTACACCTTCCTCGTTTTGATTATTTTTTTAAAGAGTTATCAAAATTAAGAAAAAGGCCTGATTATACAGAAGAGGATGAACAAAAAATATTTGAATATAATATTTATCTGATTTATGATTCTTTACCAAAAAAAATAACAATTGATGAACTATTAGCTAAAAAAGAAGATGAACTTATAAAATATAAATTAGGGAAAAGCCTTGAATACAATATTGATGAACTTTTAAAAGGTAACATTATGTTTGATTGGATAACCTTTACATCTATAAAGCAGTTAGAAAAATATATAGATATATTAGATTTTTATTATGAAGGCTTGGGTGAATTTGTTGATTTACTTTCAAACAATTCCAATAAGATAACAAATGAAATGTTTCGAGAATTAGAAAAAGAAATTCCATTAACCTTTCCTAAAATGACTAGTTGTCTATCAAGACTTCTTGGCTATGATGAAAACCAAGAACAGGAGATAGGAACAACATATATATAATTAGTAGGATTATTCCTACTTTTATTATGCTATAATATTTATAGAAAAGAGTGATATTATGGCTCTAATAGGTTCGTTTATGGTACCTCATCCCCCTTTAATAGTTCCAGAAGTAGGAAAAGGAAGCGAACATCAAGTAGATAAAACAATCCTCTCATATCAAGAAATAGCCAAAGAAATTGCTATTTTAAAACCTGAAACAATTATTATATCTAGTCCTCATGCAGAATATTACAGTGATTACTTTTATATATCTGGTAGTAATAGAGTAAATGGAAATTTCAGCTCCTTTGGAGCTAGTAGAGTTACTTTTGCTGAAGAAATAGATATTGAATTAGCAAAAGAAATAGAAAGAATTGCTAAAAAAGAAGATTTCCCTTGTGGCTGTATTGAAGATGAAACACTAGACCATGGAACAATGGTCCCATTATATTTTATTAGAAAAGAACTTCCTAAATGTAAAATAATAATAGTTGGTTTATCAACTTTACCTTTAATAGACAATTATCACTTTGGTATGATAATAAAAGAAGCTGTAAATAAACTTAATAAAAAAGTTGTCTTTGTTTCCAGTGGAGACCTATCTCATAAATTACAAGAATATGGCCCATATGGCTTTTCGAAAGAAGGACCAATCTACGATGAAAGAATAATAGATACTATGTCCAAAGCTAAATTTAATGAATTACTAGAATATGATGAATATTTCTTAGAAAAAGCCGCTGAATGTGGACATCGTTCATTTACAATTATGGCTGGTACTTTGGATGGCCTTGACGTAAATAGTAAATTCTTATCCCATGAAGATATAACGGGAGTAGGATATGGAATTTGTGCTTTCTATCCAAAAGGAAAAAATATAGAAAGAGAATTTTATAATAAATATTTAGAAAAGATAATAGAAAAGAATAAAAGCACTGACGAATATGTTAATCTAGCTAGAAAAACAATAGAGGAATATATTAGCAATAACAAAAAAATAGAAGTACCAAAAGATACTTCAAAAGAATTACTTAATAATAAAGCGGGAGTATTCGTTTCTATTCACAAGTTAGGAAAACTGAGAGGTTGTATTGGAACATTTCTTCCTACAACTGAATCTATAGCTAAAGAGATAATTAATAACGCTATTAGTGCTGCTACAAAAGATCCACGATTCTCGCCAATTACAGAAGATGAAATTAAATACCTAGAAATAAATGTTGATGTTTTAAGTATTCCTGAACATATCAACTCCAAAGAAGAACTAGATCCCAAAAAATACGGAGTTATAGTAACAAATGGATATAGAAAAGGTTTATTACTACCAGATTTAGATGGAATAGATACAGTAGAAGAACAAATAGCAATTGCTAAAAGAAAAGCAAATATATTAAAAAATGAAGAAGTCTCATTAGAGAGATTCTCAGTAGTACGTCATGAATAGAACAATTATTATCAATAATAAGAATGATTATAAATCATTTCTAAGAAAACTATTCTTTTATAAGTATTATCATTTTACTAATTTCAATATAAAGAATAAAATTAAATCTTCAAATCTAATAATAATATCTAAAGCATTAAATATAAAAAATAGAAGAGATAGAATAACATATTTATATGATCAAACAGTTAATTATTTAAATAATTATTACAAAGAAGATTTATGTAAATTTACTGATGATAAGTGTTTTGTTCAAAAACAAAGAAATGATAATAGCAAGTTTGGTTGTTGCTTTGATTGTAAACTAGTAAAGAGCGGTAAAGGATGTCCAACCAGTAACGTGTCTTGTAAATTGTTATATTGCAAACCAGCAATAAAGAATATAAAAAAATTAAAAATAAAAGATATAGAATTCTTAAGATGTTTTTCTATATTTCAAAGATTTATTCTAAAATTTGATTTCTATTCAACTAGAGAACAAATGATTAAAGACTTATATTTTGGTCCCATCTATTGGTTTATAAGATCTATACCTAAAGGTTTAAGATTATTATTTAAAATACATAATTAAGGAGAGTAATATGAAAAAAGTATTTGTTTATTATAGTTATTCAGGGAATGGTGATTTAGTAGCCAAATATTATAAAGAGAAAGGCTATGAAATAGAAGAAATAGTTACTAAAGAGCCCCTGCCAGATATTAAATTTTTAGCTATTTTAACAGGCGGTTTTAAAGCACTTATTAATCACAAAGATAAGATAGAAAAATCCGTTCTACCAATTAGTGAATATGATGAAATAGTAATTGGTTCACCAATTTGGAATGGTCGTTTATCATCACCGATTAATGCCTTTTTAGCTAACCATGATATAGTACCTAAAGCTTTTGTATTATATAGTGGTAGTGGGAAATCCCCATCAGCCACTAAAACAATTATTAAAAAATATCCTTCTTCTATGATTATTAATCTTACAGAACCTAAAAAACATGAAGAAGAATTTAAAGATATTTTAAATAGAATGGGGTGATAAGTTGATAATAGATTATGATTCTACATATGATAATGATATTAAAGAATTATTATATGAATTACAAGAATATATAATGAGTATTGATAAAGAAGGATATAATATTATTTCTCCTGAATATAAAGATGAATACTTTAATAAAGTTATGAAAGAAGTAAAAGAATATCAAGGAAAAATTATGTTATATGAAGAAGAGAATAAAATAGTAGGTCTTATTATAGGATGTATAAATAATGAAGAGACTAATGATTTCGATTTTAAAGCTCCTCAAAGAGGTCGTATAACAGAATTTATTGTTAATAAAGAATATCGTGGTAAAAATATTGGTCAAAAACTATTTAATGCTATGGAAGAATATCTTTATAAAATAGGATGTCAAGATATCTTAATAGGAGTCTTCGCCTATAATGAATCAGCAAGAAAATTTTATGATAAAAATGGTTACCATTTAAGAATGACAGAAATGACAAAGAAAGGACAATAAAGATGGAATTTGAGAAAGTAATTAAAGAAAGATTTTCAACTAGAAAATTTTCTGATAAAAAAGTAGAAAAAGAGAAACTAGAAAAGATATTAGAAGCTGCTAGATTAGCTCCAACTGCTAAAAATATGCAAGCTTTTAAAATATATGTAGTAGAGAGTAAAGAAGGATTAAAAGCTATTGATGAAGCAACTAAATGTCGTTTTAATTCATCTACTGTTTTAGTAATATGTGGTGATAAAGAAAAAGGTTATTATCATGGAGACCATTCTTTCATTGATATAGATACCTCAATAATTACTACCCATATGATGTTAGCTGCTACAAATGTTGGAGTAAACAATATATGGATAGGTAATTTTGAACCAGATTTATTAAAAGAAAAATTAAATATACCTGATAATTTAATACCAGTTATAGTAATGCCTTTAGGATATAAAACCGATGATTTTAAACCGAGTCCAATGCATACTACTAGAAAAAATATAGAAGAATTAGTAGAATATAGATAGGAAATGAGATTATGAAAGAAGTTTATGAATTTTTAAAAGAATGCGGCACTTATTATTTGGCTACTGTAGATGGAGACGCACCAAGAGTAAGACCATTTGGAACCATTAATCTATTTGAAAATAAATTATATATTCAAACTGGTAAATCTAAAAATGTATCTAAACAAATAGAAGAGAATAACAAATTTGAAATATGTGGTTTTAAAGATGGCAAATGGCTAAGAGTTTCAGGAAAACTAGTATCTGATGATAGAGTAGAAGCTAAAAAAGACATGCTAGATCATTATCCGGATTTAAGAAATATGTATGATGAAAATGATAATAATACAAGCGTTTTATATTTTGAAGATGCTAAAGCTACTATGTATTCATTTACAGAAGAACCAAGAGAAATAGAATTATAAGTGTAAACATGGAATATAGAAGATTTAATAACACGATTATTGCTCGTTTTGATAAAGGTGAAGAAATACTAGAGCAAATTAAAGAAATATCTCTAAAAGAAAATATTAAATTAGCTTCAGTATTAATACAAAAGATATAGAGATTAATGAAAATTAATCTCTTTTTTGTTATAATCAATATGAAAGAAGGTATAAAATATGAGCTTTATAGATGATGTAATAGAAAGAGCTAAAGCTAATAAAAAAACAATTATACTACCTGAAAGTAATGATAGAAGAATTCTGGAAGCAACAGAAAAAATATTAAAGAATAATATTGCGAATATAATCCTTATTGGTAGCGAAAATGAAATAAAAGAAGATAGTGAAGGCTTAGATATTAGTAGAGCTACAATTATTAATCCTGTTAAATACTCAGGTACAGAAGACTTAGCAAATAAATTATATGAATTACGTAAAGAAAAAGGAATGACTAGAGAAGAAGCTCACAAACTTTTATTAACTGATTACATGTATTTCTCATGTATGTTAGTAAAAGAAGGAAAAGCAGATGGAGTAGTATCTGGAGCATGTCATTCAACTTCTAATACTCTAAGACCAGCTTTACAAATAATAAAAACAGCTCCAGGAGTAGAATTGGTATCAGCTTTCTTCTTAATGATAGTTCCTAATTGTGAATATGGATATAATGGTACCTTTGTTTTTTCTGATTGTGGCCTAGAACAAAATCCAACTCCTGAAAAACTTGCTGACATAGCTTATTCATCGTCCCAATCATTCGAACTACTAACTGGTCAAAAAGCTATAACAGCTTTATTATCCCATTCAACTAAAGGCAGTGCCAAACATGAAGATGTAGATAAAGTAGTTGAAGCATTAAAAATAGCTCAAGAAGAATACCCAACATTAAATATCGATGGCGAACTACAATTAGATGCGGCAATCATTCCTGAAGTTGCTGCTACAAAAGCTCCTGATTCAAAAGTGGCAGGTCATGCTAATACTTTGATATTCCCCGATTTAGATGCTGGAAATATCGGATACAAACTAGTTCAAAGACTTGCTAAAGCCGAAGCTTATGGACCAATTACTCAGGGTATTAATAAACCTGTAAATGATCTATCTCGTGGTTGTTCAGCCAATGATATAGTAGGAGTAGTAGCAATTACAGCTTTACAAGCTTCTAAAAAATAATATTAAGGCAGAAAAGGTATTAAATAGTTTTAAAATTTAAAAATAATGCTAAAATAAATATAGGTGATAATATGCAAAATCTAAATAAATATTTTTCCTATAATTCTAAAGTAATATTAAGTTTTTTCTTTATTAGTTTAGCATTACTTATCATAGATTACATACTAGGACATAAACTAAGTAAATTCTTATCTCTTCGTCGAGGAAGTATTATAAATCCTATGACTTATATAAGAATGATTACTAATACCCTAGTAAGTAAAGATTGGAATCACTTCCGTAGTAACTTTATTTATATACTATTACTAGGCCCGATGTTAGAAGAAAAATATGGTAGTATTACTATACTCAAGATGATTCTAATAACTTCCGTAGTAAGTAGTATTATAGTTTTGATATTCTCCGATAAAGGAGCACTTGGTGCTAGTGATGTAACTTTTATGATGATAGTACTAAGTTCAGTAGTAAATATTCAAGGTGGAAAAATACCAATAACCTTAGTTCTAATAGTATTATTCTATGTAGCTGATGAAGTTGTAAAGCAAATCCTTCATTTAAACGATAATATTTCTCATCTAGCTCATCTAGCTGGTGCATTATGTGGATTTATATTTGGTTTCTACATATTTTAATTGATTTCTAATTGTATAGAAGCTAGAATTAATAAAAGGTGATAACATGAAAAATAATAAATTAAAAATAATAGCTATAATTCTTTTAATAATAGTAATATGTATTATATCTTTTACAATAGTTACCTATAATAATAATATGGCAATAAAAAGAGAAAATATTAAAAAAATAGGTTTAAAAATAATAATAGACAAAAAAGAACACATAGTTACATTAGCTAATAATGATACAGTATTAGAATTACAAAAACAATTACCTATTACTAAGTATTTTACTAAATATGAAGATAGTTTATACTATGCTAAGTTAGATAAAAGAATAAATGCTGATGGAGAAATAGTATCAGAAGTAAAATCTAAAGGAATCTATTACCATATAGGATGGCATAGTATTGTAATTGCATACAAGAATTATACTTTTAAAAATCAAAGATTAGTTTATTTAGGATCTATTGAAGATAATATAAAAAATAAAAATAGTATTCAAGAAATAACTCTTGATACAAACAAAAAAAATTAGCATAAAACTAATTTTTTTTCTTGTCTATCAATTTCTCTCATATAATTCCTATGTAATGCGATTTTTTGATTTATTTCTTCTATTAACATACAAATATACTCTGTATATACCATAACATCTTCATCAGTATAATCTCGGTTAATAATAAATTTTTTAATACACAATATATTTAATATATCAACAAATCTTCTAAGTGGCGAAGTAGTATGAGAATAATATTTAGTTACTAAGGTATCATGGCCTAAACATGTAGAGCTATACTTAGCATTAGGGCATATCCCATCTAAGATTTCTAATAATTTAAAAATATTAGTTATAGGATCTCTAGATAAAACTTTTTTCTTTAAATTATCCCTCTTATCTTTTCCTTCATCCAATTTATGATTTCTATATATAAAAGGTGTTCCGTTTTCTTTAGCTGTTTTAGCATTCAAAACATTATTGAATATCATATAATTAGTTACAACATTAATTCCCTGAGCTGATTTAGAATTAGAATTTGCAAGTTCACTAATGATATCAGATTTATAAAGACCTGTCCTTGCCATGAAATTAGCAGCGGTTTGCATGTTTTCCAAGTTTCTAGCTAAATTTTCATCTTTACCTTCTTTTATTATTCTACCAAAATCAACATAATCAAGATTTCTATTAACTCGTATAACACCTGCGGTAATTCTTTGATCGACTAAAGTGCCTGTTACTTTATCAAAATAGTAATAGGAATTAATAGCATTAACATACTGATTCTTATTTAAGCTCATTAAGTCCTTTGAGATGATCTTAGGTAACATTGGAATAGTAGTACCATCTTCAAAATAAATACTTTCTACTCTTTTTCTTGCTTCATTAAATAGGGAAGAGTTAAATGGCATATCACCTGGTAAGAGTAACGGTGTTGGATCAGCAATATGTACTCCAGCAATCAATAAACCATCTTTTTCAATAGCGGAAGTAGCATCATCAATTTCATTAGGTTCATGATCAAAAGTATTAATATCTATCTCATTAATATTAACATCTGGTATAGAAGAAGGATATAATGCTTTGCTATCAATAACAGCAAAGCGATACAAAGCATTAGCATCTTTATTTACTTGTTCACTAAATTTTCTCTCTATTCCGTATTCATAATCAATATCTCTCTTAGTTTTCTCTTTATTATAGCCATGTAAGCAATCCTTAACATTATTAACATAATGGTCAACTTTACCTTTTTTCTCATCATCAAAATCTAAATTCTCGATATAATCATCAATCATCTTTATATAATTTTCTTTTTCACTATCAGTTATTTTAAATCTTTTATCGTTAATAATTCTTGTTAGAACTCGGAGATAATAATTTAAATCAATAATATATTTTCCTGTTGCAGAATACTTTTTATCATCAGTATATCTTTTTATTGATGATAAATAACGATATATAACCTTTTTAACAAGAGGAGTATTTTTTTTACCTACCATATTAACTGCTTTATTATAATTTGTTAATAAATTAGAGAATACAGCAAAATCTTTCAAATCAAATATTGCAAAATATAAAATAGCTTCAAGATTTTTATTCTGTTCACTAGCTTCTTTATAATTATAATTATATGTATTATTTTCCAATTTGTTTAATATATCGTTTATCGCTTTTCTACATTCTTTATTATTAAAATAATCTTCAACTGCCAATAAGCTTAATAGTTTTTGGTGTATATCATTAAAAAAGCCACTTATAGCTGAAATAGATTTGTCATTATAAGCAATAAGATTTAATACGTCTATAGCTTCAATCATATAATGTAAATTAATCTCGCCTTCTAATGATAGATTATCTATTTCGTCATATATAATCCTTATTATAGCGTTAGTTAATCGATACTCATTTAATTTTCCAAGATTTTTATAATCTTCATTTTTTGCTTGAAGATTATCTATATATTGCTTAATTAAAGCTACCACATCTTGATTAAAATCAGTATAAGTAATATCTCCATTATTATGAATAGCATTTATAATAGAGCTAGCTCTATCAAAACCTATTTTTTTAATTATTTCTTCATAAATTTTCTTTCTTCTTTGAGTATAACTATCCAGATTTAATAAACAGTTTTTAATTCTTTCAACATAATAAATAGCTTCCATACCCCACCTCACTTAATATTTATTATAAAAAAAATAAGGGATTTAAACAAGATTAAACCGCTAGTTGAGCTAATTCAACGTGTTTTTTATTGTTAATTGTTATATAATTAGATAGAATTGATACAGAAAAGAGGGATAATTATGGTTTATTTAGACTATAGTGCAACAACACCAGTAAATAAAGAAGTTATTGAGTCTTACGCTTCTGCTTGTGAAAGATTTATAGGTAATCCTAACTCTTTACATAGATTAGGTACAGAAGCCAAAGATGTAATCGATGCTTCAACTAAACAAATAGCTAATATTTTAAAAGTAAAACCATCAGAAATAATTTACACCAGTGGTGCCTCTGAAAGTAATAATACAGCTATTAAGGGGATCGCTTTAAAATATGCTAATCGTGGTAAACATATTATTAGTACAGAGTTAGAACATTCTTCAATAATAGGACCACTTAATTATTTGATGACACAAGGTTATGAAATAGATTTTGTTAGTTTGAAAGAGAATGGAGAAATAGATTTAGAAGAATTAGAAAGATTAATCCGAGATGATACCATCTTAGTAAGTATTTCTTCTGTAAACAGTGAAATAGGTATTAGACAACCAATTGCTAAAATTAGTGAAATAGTAAAACGTCATCCTAAATGTTTCTTCCATAGTGATATGACCCAAAGTGTAGGTAAAGAAGATATAAATTTATCACTAGTAGATTTAGCTTCTTTCTCAGCTCAAAAATTCTATGGTATGAAAGGTGTAGGTATCTTATATAAAAGAGATAATCTTAATATAGAACCATTAATACATGGTGGTAAAAGTACAACTATTTATCGTAGTGGAACACCAGCTTTACCTTTAATTGTTTCTATATCTAAAGCTTTAAGATTAGTATATGAGAATTTTCATGATAAATATAAACATGTTGAAGAAATGAATAAGTATTTAAGAGAAAAGATGTCAAAATTAGATGTATATATTAATAGTCCAGATCATGCTATTCCTCATATTTTAAATTTCTCTTTAAAAGGAATTAAAGCTGAAACAATGTTACATGCTCTAGAAAAAGATGATATCTTTATTTCTACTCAAACAGCCTGCTCCGTAGGAGATTATTCAAGAGCAGTTTATGTAGTTACTAACGACAAAGATCGTGCATCTTCCAGCATGCGTGTAAGTTTATCATACTTAACTACTAAAGAAGAAATAGATAAATTTATCTCTTCTTTAGATAAAAATATAAAGGAGTTAAAAAAATGAGAGTTATAAAAATAACTGCTGTTTGGTGTGGTACTTGTTTAGTAATGAATAAAATATGGAATAAAGTATTACAAGAAAAGAATATTGAAACAACTAGTTTAGATTATGATATGGATGAAGAAGAAGTAGAAAAGTATAATCCCGGGAAAAAATTACCTGTTTTTATCTTTGAAAAAGATAATCAAGAAGTTAAAAGAATAATAGGGGATCATTCATATGAAGAAATGTTAGAAATAGTGGGTGAATTAGAAGATGAATAAGTACTTAAAAATCGTTCTTATCCTAATTCTTCCTTTCCTATTACTATCCCCAATTAATATTTCTGCTAAAGAAAATAAAGAAATTACATTATACTTCTTTCATGGAGATGGGTGTCCACACTGTGCAGCTGAAGAAGAATTTTTCGAAAAAAACAAAGAAGAATTTAAAGACATTAAAATAGTAAAGTACGAAGTATGGAATAGTGAAGAAAACAGAAAATTATTAAAAAGTATTGGTACTAAGTTTGGTATGGAAGTTTCATCTATTCCCTTTAATGTAATTGGTAATACGGTTATAAAAGGTTACTTAGATGATTCTAGTACTGGTCAAAAAATACTAAATACTATCTATTATTACCAAGATAATGATTATCATGATTATGTTAAAGATTATCTAGATGGAAATGCAGAAGAAGTAGAAGTAAACGAAGAAGCTGTTAATTACAAAAGATCAGAAGAACAAAAATCAGTACATACTATAAAAATCCCTTTAATTGGGGAAGTTGATTTAGAAAAAGTTTCTTTATCTTTTGCTACCGTTTTAATAGGTTTAGTAGATGGCTTTAATCCATGTGCTATGTGGGTATTATTATTCCTTATTAGTGCTCTAATAGGAATGAAAGATCGTAAAAGAATGTTTATTATAGGTTTTTCATTTATACTTACTTCAGGATTAGTTTATTTAGCAATACTTCTATCATGGATTAATATTGTTGTTAAAGTAAGTACATCGGTATTATTTAGAAATATTATTGCCGTTGTAGCAATTGTTGGTGGTTTAATAAATTTACGTAGTTATCTAAAATCTCGTAAAGAAGATGACGGTTGTGAAGTAGTAGATGATAAGAAGAGAAAGAAAATATTCTCTAAAATAAAAACATTTACTAAAGAGAAAAGTTTATTACTAGCTATTCTAGGGGCAATGGGTTTGGCAGTATCGGTTAATATAGTTGAACTCGCATGTTCAGCAGGTTTACCATTAGTTTTCTCTGAATTGCTAACCATTAATAATATATCTGGTCTTGGTGCTTTATTATACGTTTTAATATATATATTATTCTTCCTAATAGATGACATAATAGTATTTACAATTGCAGTCATAACTATGACATCTAATGGTATATCAAGTAAATTCAATAAGTATTCTCACTTAGTAGGTGGAATAATAATGTTAATAATTGGTTTACTATTAATCTTTAAACCAGGATGGTTAATGTTTACCTTTAAATAAGATAGAAATATCTTGTTTTTTTTTAACTACATATTTGATACAATATAAATAAGATAGCGAAGTGATAATATGCGTAGAAAAAACAATTCTTTTATTATTATTACTATTTTCCTAATAATACTAGGTATTACTTTAGGTTACGCTCTTATTCAAAGTGATATAGAAATCAATGGTCTAACTAATATTGGTAATAATACTTGGGATATCCACTTTGCTAACGTCGTAGTAAGTGAGAATTCCTTAACACCAGTATCAGGAGCAACAATTAATCCACAAGATAATACAAAAATAAATTATACTATTGTTTTGGATAAACCAGGTGATTTTTATGAATTTACAGTTGATATAGTTAATGCTGGTACCTTACCAGGAGAGATATCTTTATCTACAGTAAGTGGTATTAATCCTACTTATGAAGATATAATTGAATATTCTATAAATTATACAAATGGAAATCCTATACAAGTGGGAGATATTTTAAATGATGGAGAGAGTAAAACTATTAGAGTTAGAACTTACTTTAGTGAAGATATAGATGTCGATGAATTACCGAAAGATGATTTTAATTTAAACCTTGTTTTAAATATAACTTATATTCAAGCTGATGAAAGAGAACTAACAACAACTAGATTAGTTCAACAATTAAAAACAGAAAACTCATCTTGTTTTACTAAATATGAAGGACAAGTAACAGATCAAGTAGGTCTAACTACAACTGCTAATAATATTTATTTTAATAATTGTACAGATGAAAGAAATATTATTTTTGGAGGTTTCTGTTGGGAAGTAATTCGTACTACTGAAACTGGTGGGATGAAATTATTATATAATGGAGAACCAGTTAATGGAAAATGTGAAAGTACTAGAGGAAATCATAAAGGAATAATTGGCACAAGAGGGGAAGAAAAAAATCTTAATTCGAGTGTTGTCTATGGTAAAAAATTCACCTATAATCTAACTAATAATACTTTTACTTTAGTAGATACCTTTACTTCCACTTGGTCCGATTCAACTTATAGAAATTTATTAGGAACTTATACTTGTTATAATAATTCTACTACATGCACAACTTTATTTTCCATAAATGGTTATAATTCTAGTACAACAGCTTATACTACAAGTTATACAATCGATAATACAAACTATTCCAATATTGGAAATAGTCCGTTTAATGCTCAATATTCGTCAACAGCTATGGTAGGATATAAATATAATAAAGTATATCATTTTCAACGTAAACAACCAGGTACAACATCTTATAAATATGGTAATTCTTTTACCTATAATTCTAATACTCATACCTATACATTATCTGGTACAAGTAAAACTATAAATAACTGGACAACCGGTTATACTCAGCTTAATAATACTCATTATACATGCTGGAATACTGGTGGAAGTTGTGCTACAATATCCTATGTTTATTACACAAACGAAACAGAGGCAGTTTATTTTGATATTACAGATGGTAAGTCAGTAGGTGACGTATTAGTAGAAATGTTATCAGAAAATGATGTTAATTACTATAATTCAACTATAAAAGGGTACATAGATGCTTGGTACGAACATAACCTAACAAGCTATACTAATAAAATAGAAGACACCGTTTATTGTAATGATAGAACTATTCTTGATTTAGCTGCCTTTAATCCAAACGGCGGAGATACAGTTTTAAATTTTTGGATGACGTTCAAAAATTACAATCAAACTACATCTCTAGTTTGTTCAAGTTTAACTGATCAATTTGCCGTATCCAATAACAAAGCTAAATTAACATATCCAATCGCGTTAATAACCACAGAAGAATTAAGTAACCTTAACAGCCCTTCTTTAAGAGAAAAAGGCTACTGGTATCATAATTTAACTCCAAACTACTACGCCAGTGCTGCCGGTTTTGACTATGTTGTAGATGAAGATGGAACTATTAGTTATGTTCCTACAGATGATAGTGGAGGAGTAAGACCTGCCATATCAATATCATCGGATGCTGTAATTACTGGAGGAACAGGTACAGAAACAGACCCATGGATTGCTGAATAAAAGAAAGGAAAATAACATGAAATCAAAAATACAAAAATTACTAAAAGATAAAAAAAGTGTCTTAGTATTTGATGTTGATGGCGTACTAGCACCAATGGAATACGGAGAATATAATCATTATTATTATGATGATGAAGAGTGGGCTAAAGAACTAGAAAAAGGTATTGACTTTTACGGAAAAGTAAAACCTTTTAAAACTATTCAAGAGTTCTTAAAAGATAAAAATATGGATAACATCTATGTTATTACTAAGGTAATGAATAAAGAAGAATTTCTTCAGAAATTATCTTTCCTAAACAAAAACTATAATATCAAAGAAGATAATTGTTATATGGTTTTTAAAGATAGAGATAAACTATTATTATTAGATGAAATAAAAGAAAAATATCCTAAGTTAGATAGCCATTACATAGTATTTATTGAAGATACAGTAGATAACTTAACTTATGTAATGAATAATAGCAAATATTCAACAGTTCATATTAGTTCCTTTATTAAGTAAACTATGTTAAAATATGATTGAATAAATTTAATTAGGAGTTGGTTTTATGCGAAATAAAATAATCATAGCTTCTGTTTTTCTTATTGCTATATTAGGAATAATACTTATTAATAATGCTTATTCATTAAACGAAGAGGTCCCTATTAAAGAAGATTTAGAAATAAAGATCCAAAATATAAATGAAGTAGAAGAAATAAATGAAGTAGAAGAGAAAGAAATAAAAAAAGAAGGTTCAATACCTACTATAGTTGATAATAAAATTGAGAATATTTCTTTTTCCTTTCATAATCCAGGTGATTATCTAACATTCCTATTTGATATAGTTAATACTAGTAATGTAGATGGAAAAATAACAAAAATTAATATTGGTGATATTAAATGTAGTGGGGAATATACAGAAGAGGAACTAGTTTCTATTTGTAGTAACGTTTCTACTGATATTGTTTATAAGAACACTAATAAAGAAATAAAAGAAAATGATATATTGTTTGCTAATAGTACAACACCAATAAATGTTATGATTACTTATGATAATGGGCCAACAACTAAAGACGATGTTGATATAACAATAGATAACTTAAGTATTGAATTTGAATTTAAAAAAGCAACTAATTGATGAATTAGTTGCTTTTTTTATTAGAAATTATTTTCTTCTGGTGTATTATATGACTGAATACTATTATATGTCATACCACCAAGGTTTTCAGTATAGAAACCTAATGGAGAACCCTTAGTAGTCTCTAAGAAATCTGATAACATCTTGTTTTGGTCTTCTTCAGATAAAGTAACAGCAGTACTATCATCAAATTCAGCTATCTTAACATTAGGTGTAATATTTACTTTTGATAAAAATTTAATAAATTCACTACCAGATTTAGCAGAACATTCTACATCAATAGTATTACCATTCGCTTTAAGATTGAAAATACCAGTCATTTTTTCATCTGCATCATAGTTAAATGAATAATCAAGTTTAATTTCATTTTCAGTTAATAGATTTATTTTAAATTTAGCTACTTCTTCACCAGCACTCTTTAATACAGCATTTGTAACTTCGCCTTCCTTAACTCCTATGAAAGATACTTCATTATTCTTATCACCAGGGAATAAATATCCTTCGAAGTTACCTTCGTTAGTGTAGAAATACATTAATTTATTTTCTTTTTCACCAAAATCAAAACCAATTACGTCTGCTTTATTTGAATAAACATTAACAACTAAATTTAATTCATCATCTATTTTGCTATAATCAATATCAACAAATTGAGCTTTATATTGTTCTTTAGTAGTACCAAGTTTTTCAATGATATCCATAGATTTACTATCTGCATATAAACCTTCAATAACAGATTTACATATTGTAGTATACATAGCTTTATCAATTACTAAACCATTTCTTGTAACTTTTATTTCGCTTCCATTTACTTTTAATAAATAATTATTTTCTTTAATAAAATCTTCATCTTTTAAATCTTTAAATAATAATTCTTCAAACTTAGTAGTAAGATATTTTAAATCTTCTGAGTTAACTGTTTCATTATTTTCAAACCATTCTTTATATCCATCTACTTCATTCATATTCAGATATTTAACAATTCTTTCATCACTAGATAATTTATAGAATAAATAATCGTTTTTGACATAGAATAGAGCACCGATTTCTTTATTATCTTTACCAACCATTGCAATATTTGCTTCTATTCTTTTATTCTTACTATCCATACCTGCTTTAAATTTGTATTTGTAATCTACAAATTGTTTTAACTCTTCAATATTTGTATCTAATGATAAATCAACATCATACATACTAGAACCAAAATCTACTTGATCTAATCTTTTATTAACCTGAGTAGTTATCTTATTAATTGAAGCCTCAAAGACATTCTTTGGAGAGCTCATAAAGTTATTTACTATCATTGGATAAATTACAAAATATCCAAGTAGAGCAAGTACAATTAAGCATCCAATAATCAATAATGGCTTCTTCAAATTCTTTTTATTATCTTTTTTTTCTTCAAATCCAGTACCTGTTACATCTTGAGTAGGGAAAGGACTTGCTTCTGGAGTAGGTGGAACTTGGTTCAAATCAGTTTGAGCAGGGCCAATCTCTGCACTAGGTTCATTACTAATCTCCTTTACTGGTGCTTCCTCTTCAGCAGGTTTTGGAGTCAAAGTAATTGTTTCTTCATTATTAGGAGTACTTTCTTCTTTAACCTCAAAACTTTCTTCTTTGTTAGATAATTCTTCAGGTTTAACACCATTTTCTGTTACGGAATTGTTTAAATCTTTATTTTCTTCCATATAATCACTCTCTTTCTATTATCTAAAATAATTATAACAAAAATAATTATATAAAAAAATAAAAATCATCCTAAATTTTTTGTTTTTTTGGTATAATTATAATAATAAAGAGGAGCATGGCTATGAATAAGAAAAAACTTAATATTTTTATCTACTTTTTTGTTGTTTTATTCTATTATTTAGTTTTTGAATTAATGACTAATAATTTCCTAAGCTCTTTAGTATCCGTAATACGTTACAGTAAGTATGGATTATTTATTGTTTCAGAGGTATGCTGGTTATCATTAGTACTTCTAGCTATTTTTCTATTTAATGACGGAAAGATATTTGGTGAAAAGAATGATGGTTTCTTTAAAACCTTATTCATTTGTTTTCCTTTAACAATAAGTGGAGTATTTTATACACTTACTAGTTTAGATTCTTTATTTAATTCAACATTATTAAATGTCGTTGGAATAGCTATTTATTCCTTTACTATTGGTTTAACAGAAGAATTATTAGTAAGAGGTTGGATTCTTAATCGATTTTTTAAAAAATATGATCGAAAAAGAAAAGAAATATACTTATCAATATTATTTAGTTCTTTAATATTTGGTGGTATGCATATAAGTAACATATGGGTCGGTGGACAAACCGTATCAGAAACTTTGATTCAAGTTTTATTTGCCACCGCTGCGGGTGTATTTTTTGGGACTGCTTACTTTAGAACCAGAAATATTATTGCCTTGGCTTTTGTTCACGGATTCTATGATTTTAGTCTTTTAATAAGTGATGTTAATCTTCTTCGTGATTGTACAACATTTCCGAACTTTAATATCACTAAATATCAACTATTTATTAATCTAATTAATAGTTTGATTTTGGTACTTGCATCATTAGTAATAATGCGAAAGAGTAAAACTAATCATTTATTTGGGGAAACAGTTAGTGATGAACAAATATCCAAGGACAAAGAATTAAAAACAAGAATAGTTACAGCTTGTGTTGTAATATATATTGTTGGTTATAACATTCCCGTTAGTTTCTTTGGAGTAACTAAAGAAGACTTAAGTGGTTATAAAGTTTGTTATAACTATCCGTCAATTAATCTAAGAAACGTTGAAACATCATATAATAACTATTCTAAATTTATAATTGAAAATGATACTGTAAAATATTTATTTTCCATAAAAAAAGGTAATTTGGTTTTAACTGTAAATGAAAAAGACTATCAAATAGCTCCCAATATTACTGATTATAAAGTTGTAATAAATGATGATATATATACTGTATATTATTTACAACAAGAAGATAATAGTAATAATTCCATTATTAATTATTCTAGCTATTTAGTTAGAAACCAATTATCTATCGATGAAAACTATATTAACACTTTTATAAAATCATTTATTAAACAGGGAGTACCTCCTGCTAATACTTTAGGAGTTATAAAAGAAGATGGATATGATTATAACTTCCCAATGTTAAAAGATTATAATAATAATATATTATTAATAGATAAAAAAAATGTAGTAAGACAGGTAATTGTTGATCCTTCTAAACCTAGCTCAGTTACATCTCCTGAAGAAAATAATAAAGTACAAGAATTAACTCAAAGTCTTTATCAAACAATACCATATATTGATTTTAAAAATATTGAATATCTAGATGCATATCGTGGCCAAGATATTACTATAGATAACTTAGAGATTAAAAACATCCTAAATAATGTTTATAAACTATCTCATCAAGAACAATTAGAGTTAACTGTTTATTCTGATAATTGTTATCCTACTAATCCTTGTCAAGGTAACGCCTATGTTAATAACTTAGAACTTATTAACAAGTTAAAAGAATTATATAATAAAGACTTAGTAGGTATAGAAAGTTTCAATATTCGTAACGGAATAGTAGAATTAAATAATGACTTCTGGGTATTCCTTAAAAGAGAAAACAATCCAGAAATAGAAAGAATTAATAAGATAACAGATTCTTACTTTAATGGTAAAGACTTAGTAATAAAAGAGAAAGCAGGATTTATATATAATGATACCTTAAGTAAGTATAGTGATATAGATAATTCTATTATTACAACAAATAATTATAAAGAAACATTAAAGAATTATTTCAAGGAACATAGTAATGAGTTTAGTACTTTTATTCACACCTTTAAATATGATGAAAATAATAATAAATACTATTACTATAGTACTCAAGTAAAATAAAGATATATTAAATATATCTTTTTTACATTTTTAATGAATATATGGTATAGTATAGGCGGTTTTGGTGATTTATATGGCAAGTAGAAATGTTTTAAACGTTTTTAAAAATCTCGCAGAAGCAAGACCCAAAGATAAAAAAATAGCGGAAAGAATATGTAAGGCAGTTAAAGTTGGGTTTAATGAAGATAAATTTGTTGAGATGTATATCATAGAAAGAGAAGCATCAATTGATGGGGATATAGTATATAGCATAATTATTAGTTTTACAGATCATGAAATAGAAGTTACAATTTTAGATTATAGTTACTTTGTAACAAACCTCTACAGAAAACATAACTACCAAATAGTTAAAGAGTACTACTATGAAGAAGATGTTCCAGCATTAGAAAGTTTTTCTATATCTAATGGTACATGTACTATGAGTATCAAAGAAGAATATCCTGCTTCATCAGTAATGGTAGCGAATGACGACATTTGTTTAACAAGAACTCATTTAGAAAACAATTACTTTGATCCAGAGGATAATCTTGCTACTAGCATTTTGAATTTCGTAAATGAAATTAGTACTGATCAGTATAATGGATGTGATGAAGTGTTTTACTTCCAAGACAATAAATCCATGTATCATATTAGAAACGCCGAAAAAAAAGATGAATATAGCTTTCAAGCAGGGGCAACTCTTGATAACCCGCGTTACAAATTGACAACAATTGATTTTGAAGAAGAAGAAAAAGCTTTATTTAAAAATACTGGTATAGCATATGAATCAACAGATAAATATCCTAAAATCTACTGTCTATGTAGTTATAATCAAGATAACTATGATGGAAAAGTAGAGATGCACATAATCAAATACAATACATTTTTATCATTTGCAATATTGGAAAATAATAAAGACAAGATAACTTTTAATGTTTCAGGAGAACTTTGTAGTTATATTAATAAGAATGACTTAAATAAAATAAAAGAAGAATTAACAAAACGACTTGGTGATCGACCATATATTGATTTAGTAACAAATTACATTGATGAATTAATACTTAGATCTAATAAACGTTTGAAAACCAATTTTGATAATATGGTTTCATACAATGAAGATATATTTGATTTCTATATTAACGGAGGAAAAGATATATTCTCATCGAAAGGAAAAGATATAGAACATCGAGCATTTGATATCTACTGTCGAAAAGAAACACTTGGTAGTTTATTAAAAGGTATAAAAGAACCAGAAATAGGAATAAAAAAGAGTTCTGTACAATTAAAGAAAATAATAAATCATGAACAATAAAAAAAGAGGGGCTTTTCTTAAAAAAGCTCGTGAAAGAAAAAATCTAACCCAAGAAGAATTAGGAGCCCTTATATACTACTCTGATAAAACAATCTCTGCTTGGGAAAAGGGAATATATACACCATCAGATTATGACACAATAATAAGACTAGCAGAAGTATTGGATATTCCACCGTTATCAATAATATATGGTGAAGAAAATACTACGGAAGAAGAACAGATTTATTCTTATTTAAACTATAAAGAACAAACTAGATTAAAAATATTAATTATATCAATTATATTCTTAATTACCTTAATAACAATTTTAGTATCTTTTTATCTAACTAATCTTAAAGATACAACTAAAATGTATTCTATAACAACAGATAGAGAAGATATTATTCTTAAAGATAGTTTTTACTTATCAAATAAAAGAACTAGTGTACTTTCTTTAAATAAAATTCTTATAATGAATAATAAATATAGTGTTAAACATATTGAATTGTATTACTTAGATAATAATAAAAAGATTAAAATAGTATCTGGTCCGAATGAAAACTATTATTTAGAAAATAATAACTTAATAGATGAATACAATATAAAAGACTTAGTTAAGAAAAATTTATATCTAATTATTAAAACTAATAATAACGAGGAGATTAAATCTTCGGTACTACTTAACAAAAGACATAAATTGTTTTATAAAGAAGAAACAATACCAGATGATAAAGATAAGAAGTATATTACCTTAGAAAAAATGGGATTTATCTACCAAGATAATCAATATGTTCTTCAAGAAGATAATATAACAATTAGATTTAATAAAAATGGTATTTTATATTTAACTAAGGAAAATAAAGATAATAATGAATACTTAACTAAAAGAATTAATGATAAAAATATTATATACAAAAAGATGTTTATAAATGGTAAATATCAAGAAAAAAATATAAATATAAAAGATAAAGAAACTTGTAATCTTCAATCCAAAAAAGATATTAAAGACTTAGTGAAATGCCTTAATTACATATCAGAGGAATTATCAGATTAGGAACTCTAGTATTTATAGAGTTCTTTTTATTTTACCTTATGCTATCTTTTAGCCAGAAAGGAGGTGTAAGTGTGAACAAAGCAAGTAAACTATTATTCATTATAGTATTATTTTTATTGTTTATATCTTTTAGTAAGGCTGAAGAATGTATTATAACAAATAATGCTAATGTTGATATTCCCTGTGATTTATATAATTCACTTAGTAATTATTATTCCGATAATTTCTTAAAATATATGACTAGTGAAGAATATAACCAAATAAAAGATAATGACATTAATGAAATAGAAACATATACTATAACTGAACAAAATCCCTTCATAGATAATAACAATAATCGTGGCACATATTTTGAAACTAGTTATAAAGAATTAAGAATTACAAGAAATGGGAACTTTATTAACGCAAATTTATTATGGGTACAAAACCCATCTACTAGAAGTTATGATGTATTTGGTATTAGATTCTATGGGCCATCAATAGTAGGTACACCACTATTTAGAGAGTATTATTCAGTAAATGGAGTAACTTATTCTTCATCTAACTATAGTAGAAAAGACTTCTCTAATGGTTTTGGAATATCAGTAAAACTACCTAGTTATAATCACTTAGAATCAGACATTACCTTTACTTATTCAGGAAGTGGAACAATATTTGCTTCATATCAACATGCTATTACCAATGTTACTTTAACACAAAGTAAGAAGTATACATTGTCAGCTAGCGGCTATGGAAATGTATTATTATTTGATACTAATATTCAGCCAAAATATGATAATATGACTGGAGTAAGCATTCAAGGGTAATACAGAGTAGTCACCCCATAAAAGTCAAGTACATTACTTGACTTTTTTTGTCAATAAAATGCCAAGAAATGTTAAATAAAAAATAATAGTAATTATATGATTTACGAATCGTTGACTTCATTTAAAAGTTATTATATATTTAATTTAATAAGGATGAGAGGTGAATAAAAATGAAGAAAAAGTACAAAAGAGCATTAACTATTATAGCATTATTATTTCTATTCACTTTAGGTATATCTACCGGTTATGGATTCTGGAAGTCAGTTAAAGAAGGTAATACTATAGATAAATCTAAAACATTAGATTGTTTTAAAGTGTATTATTCAAATGAGACTGAATCTATTACTTTAACCAATATAAAACCTATATTAAATGAAGATGGTAGAGAAACAACGCCTTATACAATTACTATTACTAATACTTGCCCAGATGAAAAAGAATTACAAATAAGATTAAGTGTATTAGAAGATAATACTGTAGATTTAACTAGTTTAACTTTACTAGTATCAGGTAATTTAGAAAGCGATATAATCCCATATAATAATCTAAAGAATACTAAGGCTTCTGGTTCTACTATAAAAATTAGTAAATCTCTAGGGTTAATAAAAGTAAAAGCAAATGAAACAGTTAGAACAAATATAAGATTATGGTTTGATGAGAAGAAAGTAAATACTTTAGGAAATGAAGCTATCTTCCATGGTCAATTTGAGATAATAGATAATAAAACATCTGCTAAACCAAATTTTGCAGAGACAATTCTTTTAAATACTGAAGCAATAGATGCAACTGCACTAAATTATGGAGAACTTGGTGTTAACCCTGGTCTTTATACGATAAATGTAAATAATGGTAATTACTATTTCTTCCGTGGAGCAAGTACCAATAACTATGTTAGATTTGCTGATAAGGTATGGAGAATAGTTGGTATTAATACTAATCAAAGTGTTAAACTAATACTAAATGATAGTGCTGGAATGAGTCGATATTCTTCTTATAAAAATGCTATGGATTATACAGGATCTAAGTATATATATAATAACAATCTTGTTGATAATCAAAATAATAAATATTTACTTGAATGGTATAAGAAAAATATTGAAGACAAAGGCTTTGACAAGATGATAGAAGAAAGTGATTTCTGTAATGATACACATAATACTACAGAAAACTATCATCGTTACTTTGCTGGTTACAGTCGTTTAGTAGCAGCTAAAACTCCAACAACTATTTGCAATCCGACTGAAGAAGATTTTGGTGGAATTATAAAACAAAAAGTAGGATTAATAACAGCAGATGAAGTAGCAATGGCTGGAGGTTTAGATGGTAGTAACAATACTAGTTATTATCTATATCAACCATATGATTTCTATACAATGACTCCAGCTGAATACTACGGTTATAATGCTTATGTATTCTATGTTAATGGGGCAGGAAGCCTTCTAAGAACTACTGTTACGGATAACATGCACATAAGACCTGTAATAAACCTAAATTCATCATTAACAGTTAATGGACTAGGCACAGTTGAAAATCCATATGTTATTGAAAACAGCTAAAAAAGTGTCAAAAAAAGTGCCAATTAAATCTTAATAAAAAAAATACTGTTGCAAATTTTAAGCTTTAATAGTATAATCAAAATGGATAAGGGAGGAAAAACAGATGAGAAAAGTAATGTTCTTTCTAGTAGCTTTATTTGTAGGAGTGGTTAGCGTTAGCGCTATGACAGAGAGTGAACTAGAAGCAAAATTGACAAAAAGCTATACAATTAACGGAGCAACATTCAAAGCTAGTGATTCACAAAAGGTTCTAATTAAAAGATATTTAGATCAATACGAAGTATCTAGTAGCGATGCAGATTACATCTCAAATAAGGTTGATGAAGCTAAAAACATTCTTCAAGCTAGTGGAAAAGGAAGCTTTTATGACTTGAGTAGAGCTGACAAAGATAAAATCATTGCTTTATGTGCAGATGTTTCAAGCAACACTTCAGTAAAAGTAACAATAAGTAAAGGAAAGTTAGTTGTTTATGTTCCTGGAACTAATGATGTGTTCTATTCAACACCTGTTAATCCAGTAAATGGTGATGTAGTACAAACTAATGACAACTTAACAGTTGCAATTGCTGGATTAATTTCAGTACTTGGTATAGCTATAGCAGTAAGAAAAATAAGAGCTAATGCCTAAGAAAACATTAGAAAAATCAAAAGTAATTGTTAAGCAATTAGCAATTGCTTTTTTCTTTACCGCTTTTTTCGTTTTTCTAACTTTAACCATTACCAAAAATAAAGTAGATAAGGCGATAAGACTAGTTAATAGTTTTGCTGTTATTCAAAATTACAACGGTAATGGAAAAACAAAAAATATTCAAATAAATACAATGACCAAGAGATTAGTGGAATATCCTAATTTTGGTGATATTTGGGCAAGAATTACCATTCCAACTGCCGAAATAGAAGCAAATGTTTATCATGGAGATACTCTAGATTTATTAAAGTTTGGTGTAGGACATCATGCAGGTACTTATTTCCCTGGTGAAGGTGGAACGATTATTATTGCTGGACATAATAGTAGCCGTGATTTTGGACGCCTTCCAAAGACCCAAGTTGGGGATGAAATAATAATTAAAGCTGTATATGGAACTTATACTTACAAAATAGATAGCTATGAAATAATTGAAGCTAAAGCATTAAATGAAAAATTAGAAATAAATGATTCTAAAGAAGTATTAATGATTTATACTTGTTATCCGGTTGATACACCTGGATATAAAAGTAAGAGATATGTTATATATGCTAGTTTGGTAGGTGATTCTAATGAATAAGAGAATCAAAATAATAGCTAGTTATGTATTATTATTTATTGAATCAGTCTTATTATTTATTGTAACCAGCTTACTAATAGCAAAATTTACTGTTTTTGATGTTAATTACATAAAAAATAGTTTAGAAAAAAATAATTATTATAAAGAACTATATGATGAAATAATAACAGAAATGTCATATTATACTAACCAATCTGGTTTTGAAGATTCAATACTAGATAATACATTTACTCTAGGTGAAGTTAAATATGAAACCAATAAATTTATTGAAAATACTTATAAAGGTAAAAGCTTATCTATTGATACAACAAAGTTAAGGGAAAGACTAAGAACTAATATAGATAACTTTATTAATGTCAGTAGTTTTAAAATTGTAGATGAAAAAGAAATAGATAAATTTATTGAAACTATGACAGAAGTATATCAAGATGAAATAGAACTAATGGGTTATGCTAGTAAAGGAGCAAGATTTATTACAAAACTTAATAGTATGAGTAATAAACTAATCATCGTTTTAAGTGTAGCTATCATTCTTCTCGTTTTAGTAAATAGTAAGATACTAAAAAGAAAAGATTTCAGTGTTATTTTATATACAGCTGGATTTATCTTGATCTTTGTTAATTACTATATCAAAAACAATATTGATATAAATAACATATTTGTCTATAGTAACCTAGTTAGTAAGATTGCCAAGAACATAATTAATAATGTCTTAAATACATTTATAATAATTTCTGTAGTATATATAGTACTCGGAATAATAATTGGTTTATTCAAAAAAATAAAGAAATCTGAATAGATTTCTTTTAAATTGTATTTCTTTTTGCTATAATATACATGAAGAATGAAGGGATGTAACATGAATCAAGAAAAGGATATACAGACAGAAACTCCTGAACTTAATCCTAATCCTACACCTGGATCCGCACCTGTTGCTGATAATAATGTTCCAGTAAATACTGAAGCACCAGTAGAAAATGCACCAGTAGATACACAGCTAGCACCAGTACCAGAAGTTGAACCAGCTCCTGTAGATAATCCTGCCCCAGCACCAGCAACTCCTGAAGCGGCTCCTGCACCTGTAGAGAGTCACCAACCTAAGATTCATGATGAAGTAATCTATAAGATTAAGGAAGAAAAAGGTGGAAATGTTTTTGGAGTAATATTCTTTTTTGCAATCATTTTTGTGGCAGTATTCTATCTACCTAAGATGAGTGATGAATTAAGCAAATACATTCCTGGCATTAGTAGAATAAGCGGACCAACCAGCTCTGGTCAATCAGAAGAACCAGCTCCAGAAAAACCAGGAGATAAAGAGGAAAAGAAAGAAGAACTATTTGATTTAAATGGCTTTGTTTCTAATGCTGGAATAGACGACTTACAATTAGGGAACTTTGTTAAAGATAACAATAGTGGCGTTAACGAATTGAAATTTTATGTTCTAAACAACGGTGATGATGTATTTACCTTTAATGATAATACTAAATTCTTTATAGATTTATACGATGGAGAAAATTATATAAGTAGTGTTTTAGTATATTCATTTAATAGTATCGGACCTAAAGAATCAATAGATTTTTCTTCTATAATTTCCAGTGATGCTTACAAGAGTGCTAATAAATTTAAAATAGTTAGAAAGAATAAATCAGATTATAAACCAGTTAATCTAGTAAAACAAGAAGGAGAATATAAGATACTTACTTGTACACTTAATAATAATACCGTAGAATATTTATTTATTAATAACTATCTAGAAATAATAAATGATAACTATGAGGAAAAGATAGGCAATATATTTTATTATCAAGACTTAGAAAAATATCGTAATGCAGCAAGTACTTACGAAGGAATACCAAGTATTGATTACAACGTAATTGAATCTAATGAAGGATTTAATGTTAAAACAAGAGTAGAATTAGAAAAAATTAATGATTCTACATTAAAGAAACTAGCTACATATAAATACTTCAGTTATCATAAAGATAGTAAAGTAGTATCATTTGAAATGACTTCACTAGGCTATAACTGTAGTTAGGAAGTGCTTCTATGAATTATAATTTTTGTATAAACGATTTTGAAGGACCTTTGGACCTTCTTTTGCACTTAGTAAAAGAATCTAAGATGGATATTTATGAGATAAATATCAGTCTTATAATAGAACAATACTTAGATTATATTCATTCATTAAAAGAAAAAAATATCGATGTTGCTTCTGAATATCTTGTTATGGCTTCAGAATTAGTTCATTTAAAAAGTAAATTATTAATTAATAAAGAAGAAGTGGAAGAAACTGAAGAAGAGTTCAATATTACTTCAGAAGAAGAACTACGTAATAGAATTATAGAATATGAAAAGTATAAAGAAATAACTAAAAGTTTATCTGAACTAGAAGAAAAAAGAAGTGAAGTTTATACAAAAATACCAGAGAATTTAAAAGATTTTGCTGATATAAAAAAATTACCTAAAGGTATATTTGATCTAGATGATTTATATGAAGCATATCTAGCATATTTAAAGAGAAAAAAACTAGAAAAACCTATAAATACAAAAATATATCATAAAGAGATAAGTCTTGAAGAAAGAATTAATTATATAAGAGATGTACTTAAAGAAAAGAAGAAAGTAGAATTTTTTGATTTGTTTCCAACTTTTGACAAAGAAAACGTTGTTATAACTTTTCTATCAATCTTGGAAATGGCTAAAAAAGATGAAATATATATAAGTCAAACAGATAATTTTAGCCCAATATATATAGAGAAGAGAGCGTAAAATGAATTTAATTGGAGTTTTGGAAGGAATATTATTTGTTGTCGGTGATGAAGGTGTTAATCTAAAACAAATATGTGATATTTTAAAGGTAGATGACGCTGAAGCTAAAAGATTATTACTAGAATTAAAACAACAATACGAGAATGATAATCATGGCATTAGAATTAGTTATCTAGGAGATGCTTTTAAACTAACAACAAAAAAAGAACATAAAGAATATTATCAAAAGCTAATTGAGAATCCTGACAGCAATACGTTGTCTGGTCCTGCCTTAGAAATTCTGGCAATAGTTGCTTACAATCAACCAATTACCAGAGTAGAAATAGACGAAATGCGTGGAACTCAATCTTCTCATATGATTAGAAAATTAGTAGCTAAAGGATTATTAAAAACATGTGGTAAAAGCTCAATGCCAGGAAGACCAAACCTCTATGCTACAACTAGTGAATTTTTAGATTATTTTGGATTGTCTACCATAAATGATCTACCTAAAATTGAAAGTACTAATGAAGAAGAGAAAGAAAAAGAATTGTTCTCATCAATATACAAAGAACTGTAAAATTCTTTGTTTTTTGTTACAAAAGATTGTATTATTAACATAATAATGATTTAATTAAAATAGGTGATAGTATGAAAAAAATAAGTAGTATTTTAACAATTTTAGCAATACTTATATTAGTGCCATTTACGGTAAAAGCTGAGGAACAAATTACAAAGGAATCTCTAAGCAACGCTTACAGAGAAATACTTGCTTGTATGAAGGATGGAAATCATACAGAACAAAAAATAACCACAGAAAGTGGAGAAATAACAACAACAGAGTGTAATGCCGAAATGGATTATAGCGGTATAAACATGAACGAATATATAACGGATACGCAAATCATATTCATAGATGCTGCTGGTAAATCTTGGACTATGAATTACGAAATCAAAGAAAATGGCGATGTTCTATTCTCAACCACTTCAACTATAGATTCGCAAACAACATGGGAGGATTATCAAGTTGAAGAATCTAAAGGAGCAAATTTATTTATCGGTTATCCAGTTGTAACCAAAGCCAAAGGAATTAATCAGAATGATTCTTCTTATTATATAGGCGATAAGGTCCTTGCTATGGCATTATCTGCTTTGGGAGAAGCTCTAGGAGGAAATACAAACACAGCTCAATATGTAGTAGTCAGTGATGATGTTGACTATCAAGGAGAGGCAACAGCAATTAAAGAAAGTGAATTTCCTGACCACGCTATAGAATATGCTAAAGCTACAATGGGAACACAAGCGACTTCATTTGATGATAGTGATGATTTAGACACTTTTTCATTAACGACTACTCCAGATACTTCTGACGACAGTAAATATGTTGTAACTACTAGTTTACTGGTTAAAAGTTCAAAAGACTTAAGTGGTATTAATGGCCGTTTTGCTAACTACATAACTGATGAATCATCTAAAGAATCTGTAGATCCTATTACTAACGATGATGCTGAAGAAGAAAAAGAAGAACAGCAAGTAATAGTTAACCCTAAAACAGGATACTTCTTTAGCATAATCCCATTAACACTGCTTGCTTTAATAATTACCTTGATGATGCTAAGAAGAAAAAATTACTTTAATAAAATATAAAAATGTTATAAATCTCTTTATAACATTTTTTTAAACTATAAATACTATTCTTTATTAGTTAGAAAACTACTAAGTTTTTCAATATCTGATTCTAGTACTTTAAATCCATTTTTAATTATATCAGGATTTGTAAGATCAACATTAAGCATTTTTAATAAATCTAATGAATACATACTACTTCCTGATGATAAAAATTCAATATATTGTTCATTCGTTATTGTTTTATCGTTTAGCAAAGAGTTTACTACAACGCTTGCTATAATAAGTCCAGTTGCATATTTATATGGATAATAGCTCCATCTAAATAAATGGCCCAGTCTTGTCCACTCAACGCCGGCAACTTTATCATAAACAATATCTTTACCGTAGTATTTTCTGATTAGTTTATAATACCTGCTCGATAATTTTGTAGAACTCATTTTTCCCGTCCGCATTATATCATATAATTCATTTTCAAATTCCGTATACATAGTTTGTTTAAACACAGAAGTAAAGTAGTTTTCTATTTCTTTACTTAAATAAAATATTTTTTCTTCATCCGTTTTGGCATTATCATAAAGATATCTATTAAGTAATATCTCATTTACAATAGATGCTGTCTCTCCGACAAAGATAGTACTATCTTCGTATATGTAGGGGAGGTTTTTCTTTGATAAATAATAATTAACTATATGACCCAATTCATGTACCAAGTTTTTTAAATCTACATAGGCTCCCCTAAAATTCATAAATGAATAGGTGTGCCAAGAAAAAGTAATTGATTGATGTTTATCCTGATCTGGCTCAGCATCTATATGACCATTTAGTAATTCATCTACAACTTCTAGATAATCATTTCCTAAAGGCTTCAAAGCACTCTTGATTATTTCAACTGCGTCCTGAAAAGAGTATTTTTTCTTAAAACCATTATCTAACGGGACACCAAAATCATATAAATGTGGTTTTTTAATCCCTAATAAGCTAGATTTAATACTTAAATACTTTTGAATTAAAAACAGATTATTATTTACGGCACTTATTAAAGAATCTATAATTTTTATATCTATGTTTTCTTCAAATAAAATCTTGTCTAACACAGATTTGTATTTCTCTAATTTGGCATTTTTGTTTCTATAATAAAATATTGTATTTATTACATCTGCAAATTTATCCTTTAATAAATCAAATTGTTGGTTAACAGTTATATATACCTGTTTTCTCGTTTTTCTATCTCTTGCAGAAAGATACTTGGCGAAGTTGGAAGAGGTTATTTTTACCATCTCGCCATCTATTTCAATTTCTCCATATTCTATATCCCTTAACATATTATTATATATAGCAAGCTGTGAATTGATTTCGTTATTATTATTAACTATTTCCTGACTAACAGACTCTTCTTGAACATGTTCTTGTCTTCTAAATAAGTTGTCTAGATATAACTTGTATGTATTTAGTCCTAAGTTTTTTGTAATATAATAAAACACTTTCTCTTTTTCTAACCCTAAGATTAATCTATCAATAAAAGCAAGCTCCAATTCCACTTCATTACTAAAATCTTCTGCATCTTTCTTAAGTTTTATACATTCCTCTGAATGTATATTCTTATAATACATTAACGATCCGTAAATAAGAATATTATTGGTTAATTCTTTAATATCCCATTTTCTATTCAACATTTCTAATAATGAAACCTCATCTATTGTAGTATCAGAATATTTTTTGATTTTAGTCAACAATTCCTTTACTTTATCAAATTCTCTATAAAAATCTTCATTACTTTCAAACAAACCGGTTAAATTCCATTTCAATTTCATTCCATATCCTCTCATCATTTCTATTATATGATACTACATAAATAAAAAACAATAAAAAAGAACTTATTACAAGCTCTTACAATTCATATGATGCCTCGGGCCGGACTCGAACCGGCACGTTATTGCTAACACTGGATTTTGAGTTATAATTTTAAAATTAATGAAACTAGTTGAAATAATACGAATTGATTTAATTTTATTGAAATTTCGGATTGTTCCAACTTATTTATGTGTATTTTTAATAATTTGAACTATATGAATTGAATCTATCTCATTCCCACAAAAATCCCCCTTAAAATATTGAATTTTGAATTGTGGGATTTTTCCCCACAAAGCGAATATTGCGATGTAATTAAATATTAAAGATATGTGGTATAATGTTTATAAGTGGAGTGATAATATGAAATTAGATAAATTAGAAAAGATATTAAATAATTTATATTCTAATGAAATATGTAGCCCTACATGTAAAAATCAACGGAATAATGACAATAAAACTTTAGAACATTGTGCTATCGTAGCTTTGATAATAAACGATTATTTTGGCGGAGATATTTGTAAGATAAAAATAAATGGTATAAGTCATTATTTTAATCATATAAATGATAAAATTATTGATTTTACAGCTTCTCAATTTAAGATTAATAAAATAGATTATTCAGATTATACTATTAAAACTCGCACTGGAATTTTAAAAAATGCAGATACAAAAAAAAGATATGAAATGTTAAAGTTAAAAGTTGAATTGAGCCTCATTGATGAAAAAATATATAATTGTAATTTGTGTTCAAGTATGGTAGAAAAATTTCCTAATAGTAAAACTGTTTCTTTTGGAAAGCAAAAAGATATTGTTATACTTGGTGAAGCACCTGCTAATAATGGCTGGAGAAAAAGTGGTATAGCATGGTATGATACAAATCATAAATTATTACCATCAGGTGTTGTTTTACAAAAATTATTAAGTTTAATTGATTTAACTATAGAAGATACTTTCTTTTTAGAAGCTATTAAATGTTATCCACTTGATAGAAGGTATTTAAATAAGTGTGGCAATAATTGTAAGAAATTTTTATTTATGCAATTAGAAGTAATAAAACCTAAAGTCATATTATCGTTAGGTGATTCTGCAACCAAAACCATATTAGATTTTAAATATAAAAAATTTTCTGAAGTTGTAGGTAAAGTTTTTGACATAAATGGATTTAAGGTAATTCCAATATATCATCCGAGCCCTATATCACCATTAAGTTATAAAGGTAACGAAGAAATATTTAAAAATCTTAATATAGAAGAGTTCAAAATAATTTGAATCGTAAGTGATTGTAATACTTACTAATATAAGTCAATATGTTTTTAATAAATTTTGAGATATATTTT
>CAMZCT010000010.1 GCA_947305065.1 uncultured Mycoplasmatota bacterium
AATTCTAACACATACTTCTTTTTTTATGTGTGTCAACTAATTAGGGTACTTTATCCGCCTTTCTTTTTATTGTTATTTTTTTTCTTATTGTTAGTTTTAACTTTCTTTTTGTAATCAGTCTTTTTGTTATTCTTATTGTCATTATTAACAGTTTTTTTCTTCTTATTATTTTTGGAAGTACTAGTTTTTTTAGCTACTATTTTTTCCTCTTTAATTTCTTTTTTCTCTTCTTTAACTTCTTTTTTGTACTTTTTTAAATCTTCTTCTGTTAATACTGGTAATATAGTAGTTTCTGTATATAAAGGAGAAAATTTTCTCTTCTCATCTTCAAACTTCTTTTCAGTAACCTCCTTAGTTGGTTTAATTATATTATCACTTTTTCCATAATCTTCTCTTTTTCTAAGAAGATATATAGCTATAGGAATACCTATTACAGTAATTATCAATAACAAACACACTATATCGGTTATTATATTTTTCTTCATATTATCATCCCTAATTTAATTATATTGTATGTTTTTTTTACTAAAAAGTAAACAATAATTAGGAGTAAATATATTTGATTTTGAATACGATACTGTAGATTTTGAATTTGATAAAACAACTCTTAACGAAGATGGCCATGGTATAAATGGTTGTATTTCGAAAATAGTCCTAGATTAATTACCAGAGGTCAAATTCCTTCTGAAACATACGAAAGTAAATCGTTAAGGAATAGAACTCATAGTTCTATTTTTTAATATAAAAAGGATTTTTATTTTTCTATGCTAATAATATATATAGAGGAGGATTTATAATAAAAGAATTCTATTCTATATATAATCAAGATTATCTAAGTATAAAAGATATTAATATTTTAAAGAATATTTATAAATCTATTAGGATTAAGAAAAAGAAAGACAAGCAAGAATTATTATTTTTAAAGAAATATAAAAGACTAGAAGAAATAATAGAAGAAAAAAATAATGAGTATATAAAAATTAAAAGAGAAAAAACTACATTATTAGATAATATAAAAGGTTATCCCTTAGATAAATATCAGAGTAGAGTAGTTCTAAGCGAAGAAGAATCATCTTTAGTCGTAGCTGGAGCTGGATCTGGTAAAAGTCTAACTATTATTGGAAAAATAATCTATCTCATAAAAGAAAAGAATATCAACCCAGAAGAAATACTATGTATAAGCTTAACTAATGATGCGACTAATAATTTAAGACAAAATATTTATAATACTTATCAAATAGATATAGAAGTTTTAACTTTTCATAAACTAGCTCTGAAAATATTACAAGATAATAATGAGTTAGTTTCTGTCTGTCCTGATAATACTTTAGAATCTCTAACAGATATTTTTTTTATGAATTATCTATATAATAATAAGATTTTTATCAAAGCCTATAAATATTTAAATAAATATTATAATGATAACTATTTAAAAAGAACTATTATTACTTTTATTAATCTTTTTAAATCTAATAACAATGAATTTATTTATTTTAAAGAAATATTACGTAATATAAAATATACTATTAATTATAAAGAATACAAAAAGAATAAATACTTATTATTATTAATTATTAATATTTATCTCTTATATCAAAAAGAATTAGAAGATAATAATTTTTTAGATTTTAATGACATGATTAATAAAAGTATAATTTCTATCCAAAAGAAAGGCTTAAAAAGAAAATATAAATATATTATTATTGATGAATATCAAGATACATCTTTAGTAAAAGTAAATATGATTCAAGAAATAATAAGACATACTAAAAGTAAACTTTTAGTAGTTGGAGATGATTTTCAATCTATTTATCGCTTTACAGGTTGTGACTTACAAGTATTTCTTAATTTTAATAAGTATTTTAATAATTCTAAAGTGTTTAAAATAGTAAATACCTACCGTAACCCCCAAGAATTAATTAATATAGCCGGTACATTTATAATGCGAAATAAAAGTCAAATAAAAAAAGAATTAATATCCTTCAAAAGGCTTAATAATCCTTTAAAACTATATTACTCTCACAATCAAATTATGACCTTTAAAAACTTATTAAATACTATGGAAAAGGATAATACATTATTTGTATTAGGACGTAATAACAATGACATTAATCATTATATAGATGACACCTTTACTAAGATAGATAATGATTATTATAAATATAATAATACTATCTTTAGATATCTAACCATTCATAAATCCAAAGGATTAGAAGCCGATAATATAATACTAATAAATATTAATAATAACTATAATAGTCTTCCTTCTAAAATAAGAGATGAAAAGTTGTTAAAATACGTTAAATGTACAAAGAAATACTACTCTTATGATGAAGAAAGAAGACTTTTTTATGTAGCATTAACTAGAACTAAAAACTATGTCTATATTATTTCTCCTTATAATAACGAATCTATTTTTATTAAAGAGATAAAAAGAAATAGAAACGTTGAAATAATTAAGTATTAAATACTTATATATGCTATAATACATTTGTTAAAAAAAGGAGCGATACTATGAAAAAAGTCGCATTAGTTACTGGTAGTAGTAGAGGTATAGGAGCAGCTACAATAAAAGAATTTGCTGCATCAGGTTATAACGTTATAATTAACTATTTAACTAGTAAAGAAGATGCTTTAAAACTAAAAGAAGAAGTAGAAAAAAAATATAATATTAAAGCACTAGTTATACAAGCAGATGTTAGCATAGAAGAAGATGTAAAGAAATTATTACAAGAAAGTCTAAAAGAATTTGGAAAAATAGATGTTTTAGTCAATAATGTTGGAATTGCTATTGATTCTACATTAGAGGATAAAACAGTCGAAAACTTTCAATTAGTATTAAATACCAATCTTATTTCAGCATTCCTAACTTGTAAATATATTGGACAAGAAATGTGTAAAAACGGATCAGGTAGTATTGTAAATGTTTCGTCTAATACGGCTCTAGATGCTTATTATCCATATGGCATGGATTATGATGCGAGTAAAGCAGGAGTAATATCTCTAACTCATAATTTTGCTGTTGTTTATGCTCCTTATGTAAGAGTAAATACTATCGCTCCAGGTTGGGTAAAAACAGACATGAATAAAGAATTAGATGAAGCTTTTATAAAAGAAGAATGTAAACATATATTATTAGATCGTTTTGCTGAACCAGAAGAAATTGCCAAAGAAATAGTTCATATAGCAGAATCTAGTTATATAAATAATTCAATAATAAGAGTAGATGGAGGTAAATACTAATGTTAGAAGAACTGGGTATATCAAGAGAAACCTTAGATTTTATTAAAAAAGAAGAAAAAAAGATAAAAAAAGAATTGGAAGAAATAGATAATAATTGTGATATTAATACTCTAAAAGTACTTAGTGCTTTTCATAAGTTTAATGTATCGGAAAATGCTTTTAATAGTACAACAGGTTATGGATATAATGACTATGGACGAGATATTATTGAAGAGGTATTTGCAGAAGTACTTGGTGCCGAAAGTGCCTTAGTTAGAAGCCAATTTATATCAGGGACCCATGCTCTTACCGTAGCTTTATTTGCTTTTTTAAGACCAGGAGACACCATGCTATCAATAAGTGGGCTGCCTTATGATACCTTACATGAAGTAATAGGAATAATACCTAATAACAGTTCACTTGCTGCATACAATGTTAATTTTAATAGTATTGATTTAGTAAACGATGATTTTGATTATGAAGCTATAAAAGAGTATTTAAAAAATAATAAAACCAAATTAATAGAAATTCAAAGAAGCAAAGGCTACTCTACAAGAAAAAGTCTTACCATAGATAAAATAGAAAAGGTTATCAAAGAGATAAGAAAAATTGATAAAGAAGTAATAATAATGATTGATAACTGTTATTGTGAATTTGTAGAAAATACAACTCCCCTAGAAGTTGGAGCAGACGTAATGGTTGGATCACTTATCAAAAATTTAGGTGGTGGAATCGCGCCTAACGGTGCTTACATAGCAGGTAGAAAAGATTTGGTGGATTTAGCAGGAGAGAGACTTACATGTCCTGGAGAAGGAAGAGAAGTTGGCCCAACGCTAGGAATTAATAAAAGTATTTTACAAGGCCTTTTCCTTGCACCAAGTGTAGTAGCAAGTAGTTTAAAAACAGCAGTTTTAACTAGTATTTGTTTAGAAGACTTAGGCTATGATGTTGAACCTAAATATAACGATAAAAGAGCAGATATAGTTCAAAACATCATATTTAATGATAAAGATAAACTAATTAGCTATGTTCAAGGCATACAAATGGGTTCACCAATAGATTCTAATGCAGCACCTATACCTAGCGATATGCCAGGATATGAGGATCAAGTAATAATGGCAGCTGGTACATTCACGCAAGGATCTAGTATAGAATTATCCTGTGATGGACCAATCAGACCACCATATATTGCATACCAACAAGGTGGATTAACATATAACTATGGGAAACTTGGTTTAGCAGTAGCTATAGAAAACATAAAAAAATACAATTAATACTATTTTTATGCTATACTAATAATAGTAAAATATAATATGGAGGGTTGTTATTATGACAAATGATGAAATTGATGCTTTAGTTGGAATAAACGAAGAAGAATTTGATAAAAATTTTATGAAAGTACGTAAAAACGGTTTGTTACTAACGGATAAACAAGTACAAACTTTAGAAAGATATAACATTGACCCTGGAAAATGTGGAAGTACAAGTGAATTAATATATATGATAGAAGAGGCTTTAGATGGCTGTGATGAAGACGAATGTGCTGACTTGTCAAACATATCTAGTGTATTAAGTGAAAGAAGATATTACGAAGAAATCAATAAATAATAAAAAGGAGTTAATACTATGGAGAATCAAAAATTCAATGTTGAAACAGAAACTGGTGAAATCAAAGAGGCAGAATTAATAACCGTCGTATCTATTGATGGAAAAGAATATGCTGTTTATATGTTAGAAAATGATATGGGTTCTGTAGACATCTTAGCTTCATATGTTCAAAAAGACGCTGAAGGATATGACGTATTAATCGACATTGACAATGAAGAAGATAAAAAGAAAGTAACGGAATTTATAAGTGATTTAGTTTCCTAGGAGGTTTTTATCATGATGGATAAAGAAGAATTAATTAAAAAGAATGAAGACACAGAAAGAGAACTGAAATCAGTAATTGACAAGTTAAAAGCTAATGTTGAACTCTTTTTAAATAAGATCACACCTTTGCACTGTTTATTACTATCAAATGTGAAACGCTTAATTCTTGAAAATGCTGAGCAGTGTATTGGAAATATATTTGATATTGCGGAAAAAGTAAATCGTGAATTCGAAAATTATATCAAGTTAGAAAATGAGTATGTTGAGGAAGCTACATCACTAATAGCAGCATATGATTATGATGTTCCAATAATTAAATTAGAAATACCCGAAGTTTTCTCTAAAATGCCTACTATATCCAAAATTATCAATAGTATAAAAAATAGAAAACTATTTAGTGATGACTACGTAATTAATCGACTATATGAAAAAGATCGCAACAAATTAGAAAATGATTTAAAGATAATATATAAAAATTTTTCTACACTATTGTCAGGTGAAGAATTACATATTATTAGCCCAAAAATCAAAATAGGGAAAGAATTTACAGAAGATAATATTGAAGAGTTAACACCAAGTGAGACAGACTATAAAAAAGCTAATAAGGATTTCGGTCTTTACAAGGAAATAATCGAAAGTGATGATTATTCAATTCCTTTTGAACCCGATGATAGTGAAGAAGCCTCTACAGGCATAGATGGTTTCCCTGATGAAGTTTTAGCAGCTGAAGAAGCTCCTTTCGATGAAACAAAAGATACACACAATGCTGAACCTGAAATAGTCGGGGGAGCACCATTGATTAATGAAGCAGCAATTGAAGGATTAGATACAGAAGATGATAAAGTTGTAGTTTATTCAGATAAAGATGAAACAAAACCGGAACGAAAAACATCATCAACAAAAAAAGCTCCTACAAAGAAAAAACCATTAACAAAGACAGGTAGTGCAGTTAGGACAATACCTAAGCAAAAAAGTGATATGTTACTACTTAAGATAAATGGAATATATAAAGAAGTAGAAAGAATATTTTTTGAAAAAGAATTAGAAATAAATGAAGATAATTACTTTAATATTTTAAAAGAATTATGTGAAAATCAGTCTGAAAAACAAAACTATAAGATTAAAGTTATTAATGGTAAATATTATCTAACTAAACAAATAGGTGGTAATGAAGTAACCATGACACTTAACTATGAACCTTTCCTAACTCATATTCAATCAAATTTCGATGATAAAATAAAAATAATGGGATATAGGAGTAATCTTAATTTAAAAGGTTTTGAACCTGAGAAAGTAAACACAGCAAAAGCGACTATTTATACTTGTCTAAACATTTCACCACTAGGCAAGAATTTTACTAGTCTAATTATCAGTGCTTATATGTTAAAGCGACTTGCTGACTTAGGTGCTAGATCATTGGTTTCATATAGTTCAACAAATGATAAAAAAGGTTATAAAAGTGCAATGGAACTTAACTTTGCTGAAATAGATGGAGATAAAGATAAAGATTTAAGCATACCACTATCTAACATTGATAAGAATAAACCTATTAATATTAGTATTTTCTTAGAATCTGGAAAAAAAATTTCGTTAAAATTAATAAGAGTTAATAAAGAACCAGAAATACTAGAAGAAAAAAGAACAGTAAAATTATAAAAGAAGGAGTAGGGGTTGATATAAATTGGAAAATGAAAAAGATAAAGAAGTATTAGCTTCTACTAACAATGAAGCGGTTAACAGTGAAGAAAACACTATAAAAGCTTCAGAATTAAAAGATAATACTAGAGCAAAAGAAAGAAGAGATTTATCAGCTATCATACCTCAAGAATCTATTAAGGGAGAAGAAGCAAGTAATACTTTACTTAGCAAAGAAACTATTTTAAAGAGTGACGGGGCAGTAGTAATTGGAAACATAGTTGAAGATGGAGTAAGAGTAGTAGAAGGGGTAGATTTCCCTAAAAAGATAGATATCGAATCTAGAAAGAAAGAACAACAAGCTGCTATAAAAGCCAAAAAAGCTCCAAACAAAAAGAAAAAGGCTTTAACAGAAGAAGGTAAAAAAGCACAGAATATTACTACAGTAATAGTATTAATAGTAATAGCTTTCCTTGGAGCGTTTGGTTACTTATTTGTAAACAGAAAGACAGAAACCGATTTTATTCCAAAAGCAGTAAGTGTTGAATTAGGACAATCTCTTCCTGTTCATGCTAAAGATTATGTAACACCTGGAGTAGGGCGAGTAGATGACTTGCTTTATAGTATTAATACTTCAGAAGTAAGAGTAGATGAAGTAGGAGATTACGAATATACTGTAACTCACGCAGGAGTAACTAAAAGAGGAACTGTAAGTATCATTGATACTACACCTCCAGAAGTTAAAACGAAAGAATTGCATATAATTGAAGGAAGTGAATATACTCCTGAAAGCTTCATAACAAGTTGTATTGATCTAAGTGGGTGTGAGTTTGTTTTCAAAGATGAAAACCTTGCTAATTTCAAAGAACCAGGATTATATAATAAAGATAACAATAATTTAATAATAATAGTAAAAGATCCGTATGGAAATCAAAATGAAGTGGGAGTAACTTTATACATTGAATCATCAACAGATATAAAGAAATATATTAAAGAACTACCATATGACGAATTTTTAGGTTATGAACTTAAATCTAGTTATGAAGTACATTATAGTAGTTTTACTAATAATTCTATATTATCTTATGCTAAAAGAGTTGATGTATATACATATCAAGATGAAGCAAGATTTAATGAAGAAGTGAAAAAACATGAAGGAGAAAAAGAAGTTACTTCAAATAGACAAAGTAAAACAATAACTATTACCGAGACTGTAACAAGTATTACTAATAATGGAGGAAACACTCCACAAGAAGTAAATAGATTCTTAATAAGTCAAGGTTATACAATGCAATAAAATAAGCTGTTGATGATTCAACAGCTTATTTTTTTAGGCTTTCTATAATAAGATTTACTTCATTCATAGCTCTACTATCATAAGGAAGTATATATTTTATTAATTGATTATTATTCGTAATAAAGATAACAAAATCATCACCTAAATAGATAGTATCAACAGTACTTAACTTAATATCACCAACAAAGTCAGATGTACCTTCTTGGTTACAAATATTAATAATTGTATTAATCTTATTAATATAGTAATCTTCCAAATTATTACTTAATTTTAATACATTATTTCTATTTCTTAAGTATTTAGGTTCAGCATCATAATACTTGAAATTATTCTTGTCTACTACAGCAGAACTAGCTAAAATAGTAGCTACTTTTTCATTATAGTTATTATAGAATCCATTTTCATTTAAAGTATTCAAATATTTAGATTTTTTAAACTCTATATAATCAGCGTATTCAGTACTTACAGGATTATCTATAATAGGGCAGATAGTAGAATCAATTCTAATACCATAACTTCTACTTAATAACTTATTAATAAGTATAGTAACAAATTCTATAGGTTCATTAGTATCTTTAGTAGCTAATATTATTTCACTAGCTAACTTATGAAGTATTTCTTCATACATACTATCAAATAAACCTTCTATCTTGTTGAAATAAACAGTATTACCATTTCTTACTCCTAGTAATCTACCAATTACTTCTTCACCTTTTTTAATAATAACTTTAGCACCATTCTTATTTAATATAGCATAGTGCAAGAAGTCATTACCTCTAGCGCCAATTCTATAAATGGTATTAATTTTAGATCTATACATCTCTTGATCATAATTATCTACTACAATCGCTTCATAATCATTTTCTCTAATACTAATATAAGGAATAGTACTACTAATCTTTTTAAATCCCTCTTTATAAATATATTCTAGATTACTTAATCTTGTATTAACATCTGAATCTACATAATAATCATCATCAAATATCGAATTAATAATATCTGGATCAATACTTTTACTAATAGTATTTAGTTTATAATTAATAAGTTTTACTACTTTTTCCGCATTAATCAAATTAATACTTTGTTCAGGATAATAATTCTTATATTCATCACTAATCTTTTTGAAGTTATTAATTATTAACCCCAAATTATCAACAATCCCCTCATAATAGCCTTCTGTTACCATAATTAAATTATGGTTATCAAATAAAAATTCTTCTAATTCAGGAGATGTCTTTGTGTGTTCATCTAGTTTATAACCATTAAATATTTCTTCAATGTCTTTTAAAGATAAAACTCTATTTCTTAATTCATAATACTTAGAAGTTAAAGGATAATTTAAGTTTTCAGAAGATACTTTTCTTAAATAATCTTCATGATAATAACTTTCTACCCTTTGAGTATTTATATATTTTTTTACAAAGCTCTTAGTTTTATTAATAATTTCCTTAATAATCTTTAGATAATTATTATACTCTAATATTTCGTCTGTATTATATATATCAACTCTATTACCATAAGTTAATTTAAGAGCTTTCTTATCAATATATATTTCTCCATTAACAGTACATATTATATTACTAATCTTCTTAATAATTCTTTTTTCTCTAGCACTTACTTTTACTGTTATAGGTTTGTTATAACAAATAGATTCCATAATACTAATAACATCTTTACTATCATGATTCTCTTTCAATTTATTCAATTCATTATTAATCTGTTCAATACTATTATAATTATTAGTGTAACTATAATATAAATCATATTCTTTAGGTTTATTAATGCCTAATTTAGCTAGACAACTATCTTCATCAAATTTCTCCTCCACCCAAGGAACTAATATATCAGAAATAATATCACTTATATTAACCGCTTCAACATTTAAATGTTCCACATACTTATTCCTTAGTTCATTAATAGGAAAATCATCAACAAAGGCATAAGCATAATCATTAGGTGTTGAATCTGTTAAAGCTCTGACAAACACCTTGTTTTTTTGTCTTTCTAAAAATGATCTTGCAATCTGTTTTCTCTTATTATAAACAATACTTTCTTTCAACTTGAAATTATCAAGCATTTTTGCATAGAATTCATTATTATATTCTTCGCACTTGTTATTAACAAAAGTACTAATAAAATCTTTACAGAAACAATATAATTCTTTCTTAGAAGAGTATGGATCCAAGTTATAATATTTTACATAATCATAAAATGTATCAACTATTATATTGTAACTATTAAAATTATTTTCTAACATTAAATAAATAATATTATCTAAATAAGTATTCTTCTTTAAAGCTTTAGCAAAACTATTTATATCAGATACGTCTTTAATCTTTTTAAGATTATTATCTATTTTAATATGTAGACTTTGGATAATAGAAGAATTATCTTCTTTAAACATTAATAGTTTTTCATCAATAATTTTATTCTTTATATCTAATACTTCTTTCAAAGTAATATCTTTATTACCGTCAGATACCATTTGAATAGTCTTTTCTAGACCAAACGTTAAATATGCTGCTAAAACACTTTTATAAGTAATAACAGTATATCTACTTGTTTGTTTTGATAATAAAGACTTCATTTTTATAGTTTCAAACAAATAATTAACTTCATTAAAATCAATATTATCTATTTCCTCATATGGTAGATTAAATAATATATTAATCAAATCTCTATTACTAAATATAGATAAATCTACTTTCTTTAACCATATCTTATCTATATAAGTAATATAATCATCTCTACTTAATTTAGATTTAACTATACTAGATGATATTAATTCATCAATTGTTATACCTTTCATAACAGCTAATTCAACTATTTCTGATGAAGTAATCTGATTAGATATATATGGTGTAACGATGTAATAAATTACATCTTCTTTTTCTAAATAGGTAAGCATTTCAAATAGCATATTATGATCAGTCTTATCAATTAATGAAGGACTATCTAAGAAACCTTTTATAAATATTTTATCTTTAACATTAATATTAACATTTAAGTTTGTAATACTATCTAAAATATCTTTACTCTGTAGCATATTAAATGCTGATTTAAAAGATAATCTATTAAGTAATAACTCTATAGCATAAGAAGATTGGTCCTTTATAAATACCGGATTTCTTAAAAAATTAACTATTTCATCTTCAGTATAATTATTACTAATAGCTTCAATCATTATAGTATTGATAAATCTATTAAATAAATTATAGGTATTAAATATATTATCTCTATTCTTTTTACTTATCTTTTCAAAAGGATAGATATCTAAACTATGTTTAACACATCTACTTAAGTTAGTTTCATTTATCAATGATTCAGCTTTTTCAGGATACAATTTATACATTTTTTCTAAAACAGCAGAATAGGTATCATTACTAATATTCTTACTATTAAATATATCTTCTATTTCATTTGGTTCAAAAAAAGCTAAGTATTTATTATTAAACTTACCAATCATATCAATATTATTTTTTAAATACTGAACAACTTCTTTATTTTCAGTGTTCTTAAAAATAATACTATTTTTTTCTATTAAATATATAATTTTTTTGCTCTTATTATAAAGTTCCACAAAATCACTAAGTACAGAGCAATTCTTAACTAAAAGATTAGTGTAAGAATTTTTAGTTAATTTTGAACACAATTCATAATCACTTAAGTCTAAATTATTTAACACACTAGGTGAGTAGGGAACATCTAATGAAAAATCAGGTATCTTATTTCTTACATTTTCATTACTTATAATCTCTTTAAGAATATAATTCTCTTTAAAATTACTCTTATCTTTAACAGATTCATTAATGAGATAGTAATCAATTTCATTACATTTTACTTTGTCTGTAATATATTTTAATTTATCCTTTTTAGTTAAAGTTTGCCATATTCTTAATAGAATTACTTTCTCCTTAAATATATCAATATAAATATCACTGTTATATAAAATATTTAATTTTTTATCTTTGTTTGTATTTATTAATACTTCAACAAGTAATTTATTAAAATATATATAGTTTTCACTGTTTCTAGCCGTTATTAAAAATTTGATATCATCTAGTATATTCTTACTATCTTTAAAATAAGTAATAATATCTTCCAAATCTTTTCTCTCATCATCGTAATAATCATTACTTTTATATATAGCAATATCCACTAGATTAATAAATTTAATTTTAACATCCTCTTTATTCATATTAAATCCTCCGTTTATTAGAAAAAAAGGTTAATAACCTTTTTATCCTACGTAACTTTGTATTTTACTTGCATCTTCACTATTCTCACTACTATCAACTAGTACAGAATGAACAACTAATCTCTTATTATTATCTAAACAAGTTGATAGGGTAAGTATTTTATCATTTACTGTAACATTAGTATTAAATTGGAAATTACTTCTTCCCCTAATTAAATTAATAAAGTTTTGATAACTCTCATCATTTTCAAAATTAATATATAAATAATCACTTGTTACATCAATACTATAAATAGAGAATACTTTCCAGGTCATAGATTTATACATCGTATTAAAGGTAATATATTGGTTAGCTTCATTTCCTAACCATTTCTTTTTCGTAACATTATTTAAAGTACCAAACATAACACCACTGTAATATCTGTTATGTCCGTAGATAATCGTATTAGAGTCAAGATTTCTTTCATCATTACGATAATCCATAAATACCCAACCATTGTAATCTTTTTCGCGATTGAAGTTTCTACCTAAATAATAACTATTATCGGCGCCTTTTACGATAGGGTAATCTATTTTAGTACCTGGAACAACTAACCAACCAACTGTATCACTGTTTTTACCTAACAATTTTTTATAAGATGCTTGAGCAGGTTGCTCTTCTGGAATAGGTTCCGCCGAAGCTGGTTCCTCAACAGGAGAAAGTTCTTTAACAGATTCCTCATCCATTACCTTACTTATCTCGTCTTTAATATCATTAACTTTTAATTCGGACTGATAATTATTAAAAATAATATAGCCGAAAATAGATCCAATAATTAAGAAAATAATTAGTGAACATAGTTTTAAAGTAGTAAAAATAATCTGCTTTAAATAATTCTTTTCTAAATAATCTTTAGAATAAACCAAAGATAATTTAATCTTATACTTAGATTTATATTTCTTATTTATCTTTTTTAATTTATCTATAGTATCAACATCGTTGATATCATCATGTATTTCGATATTAATATTCTTTCTTCTGTTAGCATGTAGCATTGAACATACTCGCTCGATATCAGGGACATATCCTTTCTCTAAATGAATTGTTCTTAGATATTTATTAATACTTAAGAAAGAATTTAAATCTTCTATATCGTCATTTTTTAATATATCTGATATTCTTATACTACTCTTATAATAGATTTTTGAAAAAGAAGTAAGATTGTTCTCTTGCATAAATAGAGAAGTGAAAAGTACTTCACTACGAGAAATAACTTCAATATTCTTTTTATCTAATATCTCTATCATAAAAGTAGGGATAGCATAACAATTTATCTGCTTGATATGTTTATTATCAACTAATGCTTCACACAATGAATAAGATAGATTAGTATCTTCATTAAGGAATATATATTCAATTGCTTCTATCTTTTTCATAAGAGGGATAATTAGTTCAGCTATTTCGTTAAGACTTATTACAGCTGTATTTATTCCCTTATCTTTAGCTAAGTCATTAATAAACATACCAACAATCTTGTAATTATCATTAATGTATTCAGTACTAAAGACTAATTCATTATTCGATATAACATTTGTATTAAGAAGATTGTCAGGTACAGGTTTATTAGTTCTGTACTTAAAAGATAAAGCATTGTCAGAAATTTCAATTACAATCTTTTTCATAACGTCACTATTCATCCTCCTATTATATAATACCATAAAAAACCCAACTTTTTTATAAAAAAAAAGCACATTTTACTATTTTATGATATAATTAATTCATAATAAGAGATAGAAGAGGTAGAAAATATGAAAAAAATAAAAATGTTTTTAACTATTTTTTGTTTGTTCTTAGCTCCCCATATCGTTAATGCTGCAAATGCATCCGCTAATAACTGGAAATTGTTCTGTGATAGTGTTGAAATTACAGCTTCTCAAACAACTAATTGCTATTTAATAGCACAAATTACAGATGCAACAGATGGTGGTAAACCAATTAACGCTGTATTAACAACAGCAACAACAAGTAAAGCAGAAGTTGTTAGTGCTATGGCTGCCTTTAATTATATACAAGTAGATAAAACTCTTGCCTCAGCAAAGTTTGGTAACACTTTCCATGGAGAAAATGCTTATTGTAACTCATCAGGCAATTGTTATGACTTTATATCTAATCAAGGAATTGTAAGTAATCCTAATGATAGTAAAGTAACTAGTAGAGGATTTACTGGCTATACTCCAATTGGATATTGGAATATCAAATTAAATGCTGATCAAATTACTAATGATACTGATTGTGGAAAGATATGTGTATTTGTTGATTATGTAGTAGATGGACAATCCGTTCTAGGTAATTCATCTAGTCAAAACGGAAATGCTAACGCTCCATGTATAGAGATAAATTTAAAACAAGAACTAAATGCTGTATGTTACTGTAATAGTTCTAGTAATATTTGCTATGGTGCAAACGGAGCCGAAGTGAGTAGAGAACAATACGAAGCTGAATGTAAGAATTCTTGTAAATATGAAAATGGAATATATTATGGTCCATCAGGATCTCAAGTTACAGAAGCTGAATATAAAGCAAAATGTACTTGTAGAGTAAGTGGTGGTAAATACTATGACGATACTGGCGCTGAAGTAACACAAGAAGTATATAATACAAAATGTGCTAAAGCGTGTTATCAAAGTAATGGAAAGTATTATGGTAAAACAGGAGCAGAAATAACTAAAGAACAATATGAAAGAGATTGTGTTCCTAAAACTGGTAGTTTTGCTTCTTATGCAGTTCTAATTGCAGGTGCTCTAATAGCACTAAGTGCAATAACAATTGCTAAAAAACATAATAAATTCTACAGAGTATAATAAAAATAACAGAAATATCTGTTATTTTTTTATTTTTTTGATAATATATAGGTAATAAGGAGGCGGACTATGGCAGATTTAATGAAAGAAGCCAAGAAGTTAATAAAGGCAGCTAAGAAAAATGTTGATATGGACAAAGTGAAAAAAGACGCTAAAAAAGCAGGGGAAATGTTAAAAGACGGAAAGATATCTAAAGAAGAAAAAGCGGAATTAACAAACATGGCTAAGGACTTGATGAAAGATATGAAAAAATAGATGTATAGTTTTATACATCTTTTTTTGTTATAATAAAATATAGGAAGGTATGTAAAATGAACAATAATAAAATGTTAGGTAAAATAAAATGGTTTATAAAGAACCAGGGACAAGGTTACATTACTGGTTCTGATAATATAGATTATTATTTTTCTATTAATAATTGTCTTAATAAAGAAGAAACCTTTTCTGAAGGTGATACAGTTAAATTTTATCCTAATCTAATTGGTTTAGAATATGCTTTAGAAGTAGAGAAGGTTAAAAATGGCAATTAATAAAGCGCAATTTACCATATTAGAAAAAATTCCTTTTTTATTTACAAGACAAATATTATCCCTAGTAACAAAACATAATACCTACCTTATGAATAAAGGATTCATTAACTACCGTCCTTATACTGAATTAGAAGACATTTTTATGAATCTTGATAAAAAATCTATAAACAATGTCATTAACATAATAATTAATAAAAAGTATGACATATATATTGATGAATATTCACCAAAAGAAATGTTCTACTATCCAGTTCTTATAAATTATATTTTATCTAAAGAAATAAGTTACATAGAATATTTACCTGAAGATATTATTACTGATGAACACATTAAATTACTAGCTAAAAAAGAGAATACTATTCTATATTTAATTAACAAAGATAAACTTCCTTTAAAAGCTTTAAATAATCAAGAAATATTAAATGTAGCATTAAAAGAAGCATCAGTTGAAAAATACTTTTATTTACTAGAACTAATTGATAGTAACTATCCTAATAATCTTTCTAATGCTTTAGATATTGGTATTGTTAGAGGAATATTTGAAAAATATCATCCATATATGGAAAAATATCTAACTAATGAAAAAGTTATAAAAGCTCTTAACAGAATAGATATTCATGATATTTTTACTATCTATAAAACTAATCCAGCTTTAGCTTATAAAGTATTTACTATCTTAATAAAAGAAAACAAAGTTGTAGGAATATATAGCAAAAAAGATAGCGAGTATTTATCATTTTTTGATAATTCTGATATCTTACACATGCTTGCCGAATCTACTAATTTAATCGAATTAGATTCTTTTCTAGAACAAATAGATGTTATTAATTTTTCTATCAAGGATTTAGTTAATATAATTATCAATTTAGATAATAATCTTTATGCTAAATATCCTAAGAATTTTTTCAATAATTATCTATGCTTAAAACTATCTATAGAAAATAAGAAAAGTAATTGTTTCATAGGTTTTAATCCTGAACTAGTAAAACGATATCTACTAGAAACTAATAGTTTCTTAGAATTAAATGATAATTTTGATAGTTTACTATACTACTTAAGTAAAAGTGACTTTATTCCTATAGATAATAAAAAATTATTAGCGGATTATCTTTACTGTCTTAACAACAAACACTTTAAAAAAATTGAATACTTTTCAATCTTCACTTTATCTTCTTATACAAAAGAAAACGTAGAAAATTTTATTAAGTTCATAAATAGTTACCCTGGAACGTTTACTATTCCTGAGCAATTAATTAACGATAGAGTATTATTTAATGAATTGTTAGAAAAGTGTGACGATCCTGCTGTAATTATTCAAATGAATATTCAAGACTTAGAACCTAAAGAAATAAATGTCATTATCTCTAAGATAAAGGATAGAACAAGTAGGTATTTTGTTATGTCAAAAGCCTTCAGTAATAACTCTTTATTTCTAACAAAGCTATTAGAAAACAGTATTACTAATCCAGATTTGATAAAACTAATTAATCCAGATTTATTCACAAAAGAAACTATAAATGACATATACAATAAAAAAGAACTAAGAATATTTCAAGAAATAGATACGATTCCTATTGATTCAATTTCTAAACAAATACAAATAGATGAAAATTCTGTAAATGATTTATTAACACTACCAGATAATGAAGATACACTAGTTAGATGTTTAATAACTTTAAGTAAAGTTAATAATTCTAATAATAGTTTAGATGGAATAGAAATAAAAAGTAAAAATATATTACTTAGAAAAGGCTTACCAGAAAAGGAAGTCAACTTATATATACATGAAATTAAAAAAGGTACTAAAGATCCTTTATCTGCCTTATATATTAACAGTAGAAAAAATCTCTTATTTGCTTTATATATTACTGATTATTTCTATGACTATAATTCTGAATACATCGATAGCATACCTATAACCATATTAGAAAGAGTAAATAGTAACCATCTAAGAGACATTATTAATATACTAAAGGAATATACTAAAGAATATATTAGATTAGCTATGAATATATATTTATCTATCGGATATGAAAGAAGTATGAATCTTTTATCTTCAGATCCTAAAAAGAATTATGGAAATGTAGATATTAAAAAGATCAAAAAAATATTTAATGACATAGATATCAATAATGTAGTTATGATTAAAGAAGGACATGGATATGTCCCTGAATTAAATGAAGAGTGGATAGAACTTATTTTTGGAAAAAATAACAAAGTAAGAAATACACCTATTAAAAATTATTTAAATGACTATACAGAAAAGAAAGAAGAAATAGCATATAACAACATAGCTATTAATAATAATGAAGAACTAGATGAAGAAGAAAAACGTAAAAGAATGAGGAAAAATGAACTATTACAAGAAAAGTATATTCAAAATAACGAATACTTAATGTCTAAAGCTTCTGAAATATTTAATAACTGGTTAGTCATTAAAGAAGAATTCTTAAAATCATCTAATGTATCTAAACTTAAAGTAAAGATGAACACTAATAGAATTATAGAAATATTAAATAGTTTTAACGCTCTTAAAAAGATTAATTGTGATTATATAGAAGATGAAGAATTATTAAACACAGATGTTTTTGATTATGTGGGCAAAGATAATCAATTTGCTACCCATACTTACTATATTCCATCACGTATCTTAGAATTATCTAGAGCAATGAATAGTATTAGGACCAAGAAATTCCCAAATATAAGAGTATGTAATGATAGCTATACCTTGAAAACTTATAATCCTCAAGATAGAAGAATACTAAGCGCTGGGTATAGAACTGGTTGTTGCTTCAGACCTAATGGAGATGCTGATAATCCAACTAATGAATATAAAGATTCTTTTAGTACTACTAATGGTCATTCTAAAGATTCTTTATTAAGATATTGCTGTAATACAGAATATGGTGGTTGTATTGAACTATGTGACAATGCAGATAAAACTATTATTGCTGCTCCAATACTAAGAAGTGGTAATGTTCTAATTATTCATAGTTTAGAAACTAAAGAGGAATTAATATCCAGTTATTATGAACTTTTAATCGATTACGCTAATAAAGTATTAGAAGAAAGTTATAAAAATAATGACAATATAGATTTCGTAATATTAGGGGAATCTAATAAAATAGATAAGAGTTTCTTCAGAGGTCAACTACCGTTTAAAAGTAAATTCAAATATTATAATGTTAATGATGAATATCCGCATATGTACAATAATTTTGATTTAAAAGATCAGTTAGTATTAGCAGTAAAAAAAGGTAAAAAAGTAGAAGATATTCATTATGGAAAAGTAGATTATTCATATTCTTATCCAATAAATTATTATGAACACTCATGTGTAATAGATAATATCCTTTTATTTATGTGCTTAGAACTAGAAAAACTAAGCAATCAATACATAGAACTAGCAAATAAAAGGTTTATAGCAGAAGAACAAGGTAATGAGAGAAGTTCATATGAATTATTAGTTCAAATTAGAAAAGTTAGGAAACAATATCTACATAAATACAATGAACTATTAAAGAAGAAAAAAGGAATGGATTATTACAAAAACATTAAAACTTTAATAAGTATTATCTCTTCAATAAGACAAAAAGTGACAATAAAAGATTTAATGTTATATGATGAAATATATTATGGCAAAGATTGGTATGTAGCTATTACAAACGATAAAGAAATAATATGTGATTGTAAGCCGTCTGGTAAAGAACCTATGCATAATAAATTAGAAGAATTAAAAATCTAACCAAGTTTTTACAAGCTGATAACATAAAAACAAGTATTGCAGTGTAGCTACTTGTTTTTACTGTTTATAAATTGTGGTAGAATAAGATTGTGATTGATATGAAAAAAATAGTATTATTATTAACATTTTTATTTATAACAGTAGTTCAAGCAGAAACTATAACAGTTACGTATGATTCCTGTATAGACGGAGATACTGCTCACTTCAAATATGGGGACAAAGACCTTAAAGTACGATTTATAGCAGTAAATGCTCCAGAAATAGATCATAAAGATATTAAAGGAGAATTTCAAGGAAAAGAAGCTAAAGAATATGTATGTAATTTGTTGAGTAACGCCAAAAAAATACAACTAGAATATGATAATAACAGTTCAAAAGAAGATAAGTATGGTCGTACTCTGGCATGGATATGGGTTGATGATAATCTGTTACAAGAATTATTGGTAAAAAACGGCTTTGCTAAAATAGATTACGTATATGATGAATATTTATATATACCGTACTTGTGCCAAGTAGAAAAGAAGGCTCAAAAGAGTAGTATAGGAATTTGGGAAAAAGAAGAGAAACTAGGTTACTGTTCTAAAGTAGAAGATACCAATATTACATTAGAAGAATTAAGAGATAATAAAATAGAAGATATTGATGTTGATTTGGGCGACATGATTATATTTGGTATCATTATCTCCTTTATACTTTTCATTACTTTAATTTCTTTGTTTATTATTAAAAGGAGTTAGATTAAACATCTAACTCCTTTATCTTTTCTAATATTCTATTTATATTAACTGTCTTATCACTTATATTTGCAGCAAAGTATTTAAGTTCATTTATATCATCAGCTCTAAGCATAGCTTCTATTAACCTGTCATAATGTATACCTTGAAGATCGTTACAAGCTAATTCACAAACATAAAATACATTGTTTCTATCAATATAGTAATCTTCTATCTTTGTCTTATCAAATAACAAACTATTATAATTAAACGCTAATCTAAATAATCTTTCATCATCTTCGTGCTCTATGCATAAATCAATAAAAGCAGATAACTCACCTGGATCAATCACAGGAATTATTCCACCATTAGTTCTTGTAGCTAAATCAAGCAACTTATAAGGATTAGGTTGAATACCTAAGTTAAATAAAAAATTAGATTCTAATAGTTTTATAACTTCTTCATCACTTTTTGCTTCTTTAATATCTTCGATAAATAAATCTAATTCCTCTTTTACATGAGAATCAGCATTTATATACTCATCACAATATGATAAATTTTCTAATAATTTTGCTTTATCAATCTCTTTACCAATAAAATCTTGTATACTTTCAAACATAATGCCATCTCCTTAATATTCTTTTATATTGTTTACAACCCATGATCTTTTTACTAAATCTTTTATACCTGTATTACAATATTTACAAAACTTTTCCCCAAGTGTAGTAATAGGTGCTCCACAATTTGGACAATTAAGACCTAATAGTTTTTCATCTTCTCCAACTTCCGTAGGATCTATTACATATATTATCTCAACTAAGAATCTATCCTGTACTTTCTTCCTTATTCCATCATTTTCCTTACGATAATATTCTACTGCACTAGCCATGTACAAAGAAGCAATACTTTTACTTTTTTCATATTTATTTATAACAGTTTTATGAAATCTCACATCTTCATGACTTACTTTTTTATCACCTAAATCCTCTATTTCTGCTAAAGCCATATTTTTAATGCTTTCATTATAGTTTTTTAAATCTTTTATACTTTTTTTGTCAATTGCTCTTAAGTAATTAGTAATCGTATTCTCAGCCATACTCTTAATTTCATTTATATTTAATTCAGGAAAATCATCCTTAATAGAGGAAAGAGATAAAGTTTCCATAGAAGATAATGACTTTGGAGTATTTTCACTTTCTATCTCACTTTTTTCTATAGCTTCTTTTAAATCTCTAGTGCCAAAATACTTTTCTAAAAATCCTCCAATTAATGTCTTAATATAGAAAATAAAAAAGATTATTAAAGCTAAAAAAATAGCAATAAGTATTAATGTAATTAAGAATCCTTTCATATTACACCTCACTATAAAGATATCACAAAAAAATATAAAAATGAATATAGTATTTATAAAAAAAAGAATATGATATATAATTAAAATAGGGTCGATAGATATGAAAAAAGTATTAGGTGGATTAATAAAATTATTAATATTTGCAGGAATAGTATATTTTCTGTATGCAAAGGTAGAAGTAAGAGTATATAGAGCTTTAGGAACTTCTATGGAAAGCTCAATTTCTAATGGCGAGTTAGTTGTAACTATTAAGGAGAAAAACATTAGAAGAGGAGATATCATAGTTTTTAGTAATGAAGGATCACCTGCTATAAAACGAATAATAGGACTACCTAATGAAAAGATTGACGTGAAAATAGATGGTAATATTTATATAAATGATAAAGTATATAATGAAACATACGTAAGTACTAAAACTCCTAAAGGAGAAATAGTATATCCTCATACAGTTAAAGAAGATAGTTACTTTATTTTAGGAGATAATCGTTTGGATTCTTATGATAGCCGATACATCAAAGTAGATGATATTAGTAAAAAAAGAATTAAAGGAAGAGTTGTTTTTTCACTAACTAATTTTAAAATAATTCATCGAGTTTATAATTCAGAAGAATAACTAATAACAATATAATTATTTCTTGAGAAAAACCATATAAAATGGTATTCTTAATATAGAAAGGTAGAGGTTTTTATGAAAAACAAAAATATGACATTAGTATTAGCACTTTTGCTAATAGTTGGTTTATCATTTGGTTATGTATCTTATTCTACAAGAGTAAATCAATCTAGTACTTCTAAAGAAGTAGGTAAGTGGGATGTAGAGATTACAAATGTAGAAATAACTACCAATGGTGATGCCATGGATAAAAATTATGAATTTAAAGAAGGAACACTAGTATTAAGACCTATATTAAGTACGGTTGATGATTATGTATCATACAAAGTAACAATAAAAAATAAAGGAACAATTCCTGCCAAATTAGGTCGTTACATATATAATGAGAAAAACAAGGAAGAACACTTAGTATTCACTCACAATGCACCTAAAGAAGAATTAGGCCCAAATGAAGAAACTGTAGTTGAATTATTCGTTTATCCTTCTGATAAAACTTTTGAAGATGGTAAATCTTATACAAATGATTTTACTGCTATTTATGAATATATAGAAAAAAGATAATAACCAAAGGTGGTATGAAATGAAGAAGAGCAAAAAGGAAGAAAAAGAGATTAATGAACTCAAAAAGAATCTTGTTAACACAGTTCAAATACCACTAGTCGTTAAAGAAAAAGATCACATTAACAAAATAGCTAATAGAAAACAAAAAAAACAAGAAGTATCACATAAAGAAGAAAAGAAAGATAAGATAAATAATGCCATATTACTTGGCATAATAATATTATTACTATTAGTAACATCTTATGTAATTATTAATAAAATGATTGAGTCAGAAAAGAAACCTGTAATCGTTGCTACCAATAAAGCAAAGAAAAATACCAAGCTGAATATTAACACAAAATGGGTTACAGCTGATGAAAGTATGTTTTACTTTGATCCAGATGGTAACTTCTATTGGTACGATGACTATACTAATAAAAAAGACAATTATTACGACGGAACTTATACTTATAAGCAAGGAAAAGAAGCCTTAAAAGAAATGGGTTATGATGAAAAAGAATTTATAAAAGTGTTTGGAGAAAAAATATCTGAGGACAACGTTTATTCTTTAGAACTAACGCCCATAACAGCATTTATAGAAGGTAAAGATCAATCTGACACTTTCTTACCAAACGGAACAAAATGGTGGTATATACTGATTATAAAAAGTGAAGGCGGGGCCATTGCTTACAATAAAACTTTAGATATTAGATATCATTTAGAAAGTTATAAATAAAAAGGAATAATAAAATGGAAAAAGAGAATCAAATAAAACAAGAAAAAGAATTTAAACAAACAAGACTAGTTATTGTACTGGTAGCAATAATAGTAATATTAGTATTTGTAATAGGAATATTACTAGGGTCAAGAATTAACAACAAACCTCAAACTAATGCTCCAGATAAAATAGAGGAAAAGACAGAAAAAGAAGAGGAAAAAGAAGAACCAGCTCCAGAAAAAGAAAAAGAAGACACCTCTAACAAAGATACAGAGGAAAAACCAGTTAAAAAGGTTGATGAAAAAAAACTTGTAAAAGAAGCTCAAAATCTTATACCTTTCCATATGTGTGGATATCCAGCCATGCCATTAAATAAGAAAGATATAACCATTGACCAATTGGATAAAAAAGTAAAAGCGCAAATGATTATAGGTAAGTACACTAATATGGATATTGATAACCCTGTTCATATTAAAGAAGAAGAACTTACTAAATACTTTGCGGATTTAACATTCCTAGATTATTTAAAGAAAGATAGTGACAACCAATATGAATTAAGTCCAAGTATTTTAACTTATTCAAAAGGTGAGTATATTATTGAAACTTATGCTACTGGATGTGAAGGAGCATATGAAGGAGATGTTATAAAATACGTTGACTATAAATTAGAAGACGATAATTTGACATTAATATATGCTTATTATTGGGAAACATATAGCTATGAAGGAAATTATTCAACATACTACAAAGGAAAAGATGAAGAAGTAATATTCGATAAAGTTACAGCTGATGAAAAGAGTGAAGAGTATAGACCTTTATATAAAGGAAAAGAATTATATTATGACGACTTCAACAAATATGAATTCACTTTTGATATATCAAACGATAACTTACGCTTACAAAAAATAGCATATAAAGAGGTTTAATATACCTCTTTTTTGTTGTAAAAGTTTACAACTTATTTTACATTCTTATTTGCACAGGTATAAAAAGTAATATATTTAAAATAAGAAAATAGGCGGATTATTATATGGCTGAAGACGAAAGATACGGTATGATGATTAATCTACATGATCCGGTTGATTACTTTATTGCTAAAATAATTAATAATAACAATGGTATTGAACTTGAAGTAGTAGAAGATGATAAGAAAGCTCTAGCTATATTAAATGATTTAGTTGTTATTGAATAATTGACAAATAATAATAATAGCTTTAAAATACACTTAGAAACGCAGAAAGAGAATAGTAAAAATAATAACTATTAAAGAGAGTTCATGTTTGGTGGAAATGAACATAGTAATATTTTGAATGACACTCTAGAGTTGATTGAGGAATAAATACTTAATCCGGTGATAACCGTTATAATAAAAGAGATTACATAAGTAATAAATTGGGTGGTACCGCGGAATTAACTAGTTTTCGTCCCTTAGGGAAGAAGACTAGTTTTTATTTTAGAAAGGGATATGTAGAATGAAAAAAGTTTATAACGAAACAGTAAACATTAAATCTGTTGGAAAAACAGTTACACTAGCAGGTTGGGTTGCTAAAAGACGTGACTTAGGAGGGTTATTATTTGTCGATTTACGAGATAGAACCGGTATAATCCAATTAGTTTTTAATCCAGATAATAAAAATTATGAACTAGCTAATACATTAAAAAATGAATATGTAATTGAAGTAACTGGTAAAGTAGTTGAAAGAAGTAGTAAAAATCCTAATTTAAAAACCGGTGATATTGAAATAGAAGTTGATAAATTAGAAATTCTTAATACTTGTGAAGAATTACCATTTCCTATCGTTGATGAAGTAAATACTTCTGAAGATAATAGGTTAAAGTATAGATATTTAGACTTGAGAAGAAACAAGTTGAAGAACAATTTATTTCTAAGAAATGAAATCTTACACTTCTTAAGAAATAAAATGTATGATTTGGGCTTTACTGAAGTACAAACTCCAATACTTACAGCATCTTCTCCTGAAGGAGCTCGTGACTTTGTTGTACCATCTCGTGTTTACCCAGGTAAGTTTTATGCACTACCTCAAGCACCACAAATTTATAAAGAATTATTAATGGTAAGTGGCTTTGAAAAATATTTCCAAATTGCTCCTTGCTTTAGAGATGAAGATCCACGTGCAGATAGAACCTTAGAATTCTATCAATTGGATTTAGAAATGTCTTTTGTCGATGAAGATGATGTATTAGCAGTTGGAGAAGAAATATTCTATGATACATTTACTAAATTTAGTAATAAAAAAGTATCACCAAGACCATTTAGAAGAATAGCTTATAATGATGCTATAGATATATATGGTTCAGATAAACCAGATTTAAGATTTGGTATGGAAATACAAGACATTACTAATATCTTTGAAAAAACAGAGTTTACTGTATTTAAAAACATAATAAATGATGGTGGTATGATAAATGCCATTGTTGCGAAAAATGCTGCAGATAAATACTCACGTAAACAATTAGATGAATTAACAGAATTTGTTAAAAGTAAAAAAGCTTCTGGTTTAGCTTATTTAAAAATAGCTGATGAAATAACTGGTTCTATTGCTAAAGTAATAACAGAAAAAGAAATGAATGACTTAAAGAAACAATTAGAATTAGAAAATAATGACTTAGTTTTAATTATATCTGGTGATAGACATATTGTTAAACCAGCACTAGGAGGGTTAAGATTAAGAGTAGGTAATGATTTAGGATTATTAGATCCAAATAGATTAGAATTATGTATTGTTAATGACTTCCCAATGTTTGAATGGGATGAGCAGAACGAAAAATGGGATTTCTGTCATAATCCATTCAGTTTACCACACGGGGGAATTCATGCTTATGATGACAAATCAAACTTAGAAAACATCTTAGCTTATCAATATGACTTTGTATGTAATGGTAATGAAATGGCATCAGGAGCAATTCGTAACCATGACTTAGATAGTTTAGCTAAAGGATTTGAAATAGTAGGTTATAATAGAGAAGAAGTAGAACAAAAATTTAAATCTGTATTTACAGCATTCAAGTACGGCTGTCCTCCTCATGGTGGTATGGCACCAGGTTTAGATAGAATTATAATGCTAATTCAAGATGAACCAAACTTAAGAGAAGTTCAAGCTTTCCCACCAAGTGCTTCAGGTCAAGATTTAATGATGGGAAGTCCAAGTACAATAGAAGATTATCAATTAAAGGAACTAAGTTTAAAAATAGAAAAATAATATGAATTATGAAATTGTACAGATAGAGCATAATGACAAAGATTTTTATAATATATGCAGGGTGCTAGAAAAAGACATAGTTGAAGAAAATTTATCTATTAATGGTGGAACACTTAATTGCACAAGGCTAACATATGCTTCTAATCCATTACTAATAGCAGTATCAGGTGAAGAAATCATTGGATTCAATTCTTTAGTTCCATGGAAAGATTCCTATTATGTTTGGCAGATTGCAGTTAAAAAGCAATATCAAGGCCGTGGTATAGGTACAGAGTTGGTGAAAGAAGCTATTGAATTCGCCAAAGGAAAAGGCTGTGATGTAACTGCCAATGTTATGGATTACAATATCAATTCAAAAAAATGTTTTTAGGTCTTGGTTTTAAATAGAGGGATATTCCGATGAAAACAATGGTTTTTATAGATATTATCAAAAAGTAAAAAAAATGGGAGATAACTACTAGATAGTAGTTATCTTTTTTCGTTTTATTATCACGGATATTGTGATATAATTTAGAGGAATAATAAAGGAGTGTTATTATGACTAATAAAGAAATAAGTATAAGGAGTTTAGTGTTCTTAGTTATTGGAATATTATTAGTTTTATCTTTAGTTATTTGTATAAATATTGTTAATAGTGAAAAAGATTTAGTAGCTACTAATGCTACAGTTATTAAAATAAAAGAAGATAAAGATGGAACAGGAAAAAATGATATTACTGCAGTTTATGACGTGGGTAAAACTACCTATCAATATAATTTTTACTATAAAGATAATATAAAAATAGATGATGAAATAAAAATCTATTACCATGAAAAAGATGTAACTTCTGTTCAAGTTAGTAAAACATCTAAGTTAATATTTATCTTTCCAATAGTAGGAATAATACTTTGTATAATTGGTTTATTTGAACTATTCTCTAAACATAGAGATGCCGAAAAAATAATAGATGAAGGCGAAGTAAAAGCTAAAATAATTGATGAAGACGAAAGAACTCAAACCTACAAAATAATCAATAATCAAGAAAAAAGTAATTATACTAAAACAGAAGAAGAAATAGCTGAAGTACCAGTAAAAAATATTAATGAGAAGAAAAAAACTACTGATAAGGAACAAGAAGATGTTTCCAATAAGATTATTCCTAGTTCTTATAAAATTACTGAAGATAGAATTATCTATAGAGTAAAAGGACAAAGAGATAAAGAAATACAATTAGAGAATATTTCTAAAATAATAAAGACAATAAACAGTGATAAAGAGTTAATAAAAACTACTGTTAAAGTAGATAATGATTTATATATCTTTACTTCTATGTCGAATATAGATATTAACTCCTTTGCTGACACTCTTCATAATAAACTAAAAGATATGGATAAAGATATTTTAGAAGAAATAGAATATAAAGAGTGGTAACAATGAAAAAGCAAAAGAAGAAAAATAAAGTATCTTTAATAGCAGGTTTCATAGTTGGATTAATTACTTATTTGGTAGGTTTATTTCTTCTATTCGGAGCAAGTCTTACAAGATTAGAAGGAGTAAAAAGGTTCCTACCAGATATAATAATAACTAGAAGTACTATATTTAGTATAAAAATATTCGGAGCTGTATTATTTCTATTCGGCTTTGTAATATTTATGATATCAGTCATATTATTATATAAAGAAGATAAAATAAAAGAAAATGTAAGAGAATTAATAATTGAGGGAAGAGCAGATGTAATTACTATCATAGTTATGACCTATGTTTTAATATTTATGTTAGTAATATGTCTAATATTTGATGAAGTAATAGGGGCTTTACTATTTGGTATTGCCATCTTAATACAAAGCGTCTTAAATAATTTCTTATTAAGATATTATAGAAAAAAATAAGATAGAAAGGAAAGATTAGTATGAACATAGCAGTTGATGTTGATGATACCATAACAGATACATATGAATATATTCTGCCCTTAGTTGCGGTTAATTATAATTTAGATCTAAAAAAATTATGGTCTAATAAACCATCATACAAAGAACTATATAATATGCTCCCAGACTATGATAAATTCATTAAAAGAAATTACCATGTTCTAGCTAATATTGTTCCTGTTAAAGAAGACGCAATAAAAGTTTTAAAAAAACTACGCAGTGAAGGACATAAAATAATAATTATTACATCTCGTAATACAGAAGAATATTCTAATCCTTACAAACTAACTTATGAATATTTAGTAAGTAAAGGAATACCTTTTGATAAGCTTATAACAAATGTAGCTAATAAAGGATTACAATGTGCTACCGAGGGAATAGATGTATTTGTGGATGATAATACTAAAAATTGTAAATCAGCTATAAAATATAATATTAATACTTATCAGTTTAAATCTAATTTTTCTTCACCAGAAGATAAGATTAAAAGAGTTAATAACTGGCAAGAGTTTTATGAAATAATCTCTGATTTATCAAAAAGTACATAAAGATAGTTCGTGCTATCTTTTTTAATGATATAATTTATTAAAGGAATGATAATATGAACTTATCTAAATCAAAATACTGTGAAGGTATAACATGTTTAAAAAAATTATGGTTAAGTACTTATAAACCCGAAGTAAAAGAAGATGTAAAAGAAAGTGTTTTTGAAACAGGTACTGAAGTAGGTGAATTAGCCAAGAATATATATGGAGAATATATAGATATAGAATTTAATACTGATTTAAAACAAATGATAGAAGACACTAAAAAAGCTTTAGATGTTAAAGGAGATATAAATATTACTGAAGCATCATTTAATTATGATAATAATTTTTGTAGTGTTGATATTTTAAGAAGAATAGGTAATTCTTATGAAATAAATGAAGTTAAAAGTTCTACTCATGTAAATCCTATATATCTAGATGACATAAGCTATCAATACTATATATTAAGTCATTTAGGATATAAGGTAGATAAATGTAATATCGTAACTCTTAACAGCGGTTATATTAGACATGGCGAGTTAGAATTAGATAGACTATTTACTATTAATGATGTTACACAAGAAGTACTAAGAAAACAAAAAGAGATTGAACAAAATATTATTGACATAAATAGTAATATGACAAAAGAAGAACCTAGAGTATCTCTAGACACATATTGTAAAGACCCTTATGATTGTCCATATTTTAAATATTGTACCCAAAACCTAGAACATCCTAATATCTTTGATATATCAGGAATGAATTTTTCTACTAAATGTACATTTTATAAAAAAGGTCTTATATCATATAAAGAATTACTACATGAAAAGATGAATCCTAAGTATAAAGAACAAATAGAGTATGAACTAGGATTAAGAAAAGAGAATATAGAATTAGATAAAATAGAAGAATTCCTGAATACTTTAGAATATCCTTTATACTTCTTAGACTTTGAAACATATCAAGAAGCCATTCCATCATATGACGGAATAAGTCCATACATGCAAGTACCTTTTCAATATTCTTTACATGTAAAAAGAAATGAAAATGCTCCACTAGAGCATTATGAATTTTTAGCTGAAGCTGGTATTGACCCAAGACGCAGTCTAGCTGAACAACTAGTAAAAGATATACCAAAAGATGTTTGTACAATAGCATATAACATGAGTTTTGAAAAAACGGTTTTAAAAAATCTTGCTAGTCTTTACCCAGATCTAAGTAAACACTTACTTAACATAAGAGAAGGCATGAAAGACTTAATGATACCTTTTAAAAATAGAGATTACTATAATAAAGAGATGAAAGGTTCATATTCAATAAAATACGTATTACCAGCTCTATTCCCAGATGATCCAGAGTTAGACTATCATAATTTACCACTAATTCATAAAGGTGATGAGGCATCCAATGCTTATGCTACCTTACATTTAAAAAGTAAAAAAGAACAAGAAGAAATTAGAAAAGGCTTATTGGTTTACTGTGAATTAGATACCTATGCGATGGTAAAAATATGGGAAAAACTACAAGAATGTATTAGAAAATAAAAAAAGAAAACAATATCAAAAAAAATATAGATTCTAAAATTAGAAAGTAAATAATTCATTCTATTGACTTTAAAGAATAATAAATGATTATAAAATATATTAAGATATATTCAAAAGGAGGTAAAAAATGACAAAAGAAGTTAAAATAGGAGATATTTATGCTACATGATTTAAAATTATATGCTAATAATTTTGATAAAATAGAATCTGGTCAAAAACTTCGTGAATATCGCTTATATGATGAAAAAAGAAGAACAATTAATATAGGTGATACAATTAGATTTGTAAGTATTTCCAATCCCCCAAAATATCTTTTTGCAGATGTTATTAAAATTGAAATATTTAAAAACTGGTATGATTGTTATGCTCAGTATTTTGAAGAAGATTTTAAAGATAGGTATAAAACTATAGAAGAAGTAGTTGATGATACATATAATGGAGGATATTATACCAAAGAAGATAGTGTTAAATATGGTTGCTGTTGTATAACACTATCAAATATTAGAAATAAGAAATAATCTAGATAATTCTAGATTATTTTTTGTTAAAGAATTAATAATCTTCTTTTTTTATAACTTTCCTAGTATAATACTGTTAGGGTAGATAATTATGAAGAGAATAGTACTATTATTAATTACTTTCCTATTTATTATTCAATTAAGTATTAAACCAATAAAAAGTTTTTCTAATATAAATACTAGTGAAACAATAGGTATTAAATACACCATATGGGATGATGAATATGAGGAAAAGAGTAAGACAACAAAAATAATTTATTATAGTATATCTGCTATCGTAGTAGGTGTTATATCATATCTAATAATGAATAGATTAAAAAAATCAATGGGAGATACTAAACCTGTTGAAAAGAAAACATCTATAATTAATGCTGTCGAAGACTTAAAAGCCGAAGACATATATACATATTTTAACAATGAAAATATTAGTCAATTAAAAGAAAAGTTATTCTTAAGATTCGTTGATTATAAAACCTCTTATATGAACTTTGAATATGAAAAAATAAAAAGTATAAGTGAAGTTAATTTTTATAATAAAACTCTAATCGAATTAAATGCGCTAATGAAAAGTGGATATACTAATATATCCCATACTTTTGTAAGTGAAAATATAAAAATAGGGAATATACATGAAGAGGGAAACCTTTTAGTAATAGAAATGTATTTATTAGTTAATTATTATGATTATGTTGAAGATCAAAGTAAAAACGTAGTAGCAGGTAGAAAATTAGAATCAGTAGAAGAATGCTTTAAAATAGAGTACATTATTACTAAAAATAAAGATAATATTATATGTTTAAATTGTGGTAAAAAAGTATTCTTAGAAAAAGACGGAGTCTGCCCATACTGTGGAACCCCGGTTAAAGTTGAAGCTACAGACTATTTGATTAGAAATATTACCAAATATTAATAGAAAGGGATATGTAGAATGAATAAAGAATATGCAGTTGTATTCGCCGGTGGTGGAACTAAAGGATCATACCAAGTTGGCGTAATAAAAGCATTAAAAGAATTAGAAATAAATATAGTTGCTGTATCAGGAGCATCTATTGGCTCTATTAATGGAGCTTTATTAGTTCAGGGTGATGAAGATAAATTAGAAAACATTTATAGTAATATCAGAATGCAAGATATTTTAAAAATAAGTGATAAAAGAAAAATAGCTGCTAATGAAAATATATTTAATCCTAAAAATGCTTTAAAGCTATTAGAAGAATATGTATCTAACAGAGGTATATCTAACGAACCACTAAGAAAAATCTTAGAAGATAATATTAATATAGATAAAATATATGATTCTAAAATCGATTTTGGTTTTATAACCTATGATACTAAAAAGAAAAAAGGTGTAGAATTATATAAAGAAGATATACCTAGAGATAAGATGATTGATTATTTATTAGCCTCATCTTGTTTTCCATTTTTTAAGCCTCAAAAAATAGGTAATAATGAATACTTAGATGGTGGTTTATCAAACAACATGCCTATATCATTACTATTAAAAAAAGGATATAAAAACATTATATTAATTGATGTTATGGGAATAGGTGTCATTAAAAGAAATACATCTACAGATACATTCTTTAAAGTAATAAAACCAGATGAAGATATAATCGGCTTATTTGATTTTAACCATGAAAATATTACTAATAGTATTAAACTAGGATACCTAGATACATTAAAAGCATTTCATAAACTAATAGGTAATTATTATTACTTCCCTAAAAAAGAATACTTCAAATTATTAAATGATTTTACTTTAAAAGAAATTAATGGTTTAGAAAGTGCTGCTAAATGTTATAAAATGGATAGATATAAAAAGTATTCTGCCAAAGAATTCTTAGATACATTATTAGAAAACTATACAAACGAAAAGAATGCCTATAATAAATTAAAAAAAGATATTACCAATATAAATACTATTAAAGATATACTATCATCAGGTTATGCCTTTGCTCTTATAGAAGATGTTATGAATAATTATCCATCTTTGTTAACTACATATAAAGGCTTATTTAGTAAATATATTGATGCTTCTTCAGCACTGTACATTTTGTCTAAAAGCAACGAGTGAACTTAAGTAAGTTCATTCTTTTTGTGTTATAATTACTAAGAGGTGATTAATTTGAAATGCAATTGGTACAAACTTGATAATGTTGGAACATTTTATGCCTGTTTAACTAATAAAAAAATACCTGCTGTATTTAGATTTACAGCCTCTCTAACAGAACCAGTAGATGAGAAAATTCTATTAGAAGCCTTAAAGAAAACAGTTTCTTTACTACCTAATATAAATGTTTATTTAAAAGCTGGTTTCTTCTGGTATTATCTAGAGGAAGCACAAGATGAACTTGAAGTGTTAGAAGAAAATGGTAAAGTGTGTGCACGAGTTTACTCTCCTAAAAGTCCAAAGTTATTTCGTGTAACTTACTATAAAAACAGAATTAATCTAGAGCTATCTCATGTATTATCCGATGGACGTGGTACTTTAGAAATCTTAAAAATATTAGTTAATAACTATTTAGTATTAAAATATAACTTAGATATAAAAGTAAATGAAACAGATTCGTCTTTAGATGAAAAAATAGAAGACTCTTTTGATAAATACTATAGCAAAAATAAAAGTCCAAATGTTAATAATAAGAATATTTATAAATACAAAAAGATTAAATTAACGAATAATCGTATTAACTTTTATGAAGTTCATACGAGTACAAAAAAAGTGCTTGAATTGGCTCATAAACACAATGCTACAGTTACGTCATATTTATTAGGTGTTTTAATATATTGCATTAAAGAAGAAATGAAAACAAGAGAATTATCTAAAAATATAAAAATAGATATTCCTGTTGATCTAAGAACTATTTATAAATCTTCTACTTTAAAAAACTTTTTTACTTTAGCAAATATAGTTTATAAAGTACCTAGTAAAAATACATCTGTTGAAGATATTATTAAATATGTAAAAAATTATCTAAAAGAAAACTTAATAGAAGAAAAACTAGCTCCAAGAATTAACAAAATGGAAAGCTTTGAAAAGTTAATGGCTGCTCGTTTATTACCTTTATTAATTAAAGAAATAGGTATTAACGTAATAGATAATTTTACAAAGCGGTTAAATACAACTGTTTTATCTAATTTAGGACCAATTTCATTCCCTAAAAAATGTGAGAATTACATAGAAAGTATTAGTTGCTTAACTTCTACGGAAGGTTTCCAATTTACTGTGATATCATATAAAGATGATTTTTGCATAGGGATATCTTCTCGTTATTATCACAATAATATTGTTAAGAATTTTATAAGATATTTAAAATCACAAGATTTAGATATCTTAGTTAATACAAATGAGGTCTAAATATGAAAGAGTGTAATAGTTGTCATATAAAATTAAATACTAATTATGAATACTGTCCTTTCTGTCAGGATAAACTAGTCGGGGAATCTTTCTCTTATTATCCTAAATATAAGAAAAGAAAAAGTCCCAAAATATTTAAAATAATAGTATTTATTTCGTTATTAATCGCTTTAATAACAGGTTTTATTGATTTTCAAATCCATTCATATCTAACATGGAGTATGTATGTTTTACTAGCTTTATTATCAAATGTTATTATAAATTATTATATATTTAATAGTGAAAATGACATTCATAATTCCTTAGTAGGTTATAGTTTAGTATTAATTCTAATAGCTATTATTTGGTATTATTTAACAGAACTAAAATACATAACAGATTATATTATTCCTGCTATATGTATACTAATAATGCTGTATACTAGCTTTATATCCTTCTTTACTAAAGTAAAACCATTATCATTTTTATCTATTAATATGTTAGTAGTAATAGAACCTATATTATTAGTATTAGGGCACTATACTATTAATAATATATTATGTTACTTATCTATTCTCATATTTATAATAATTATAATAAGATTATATTTCTTTCATCATGATGAGCTAAAAGAAGAGCTAATTAAGATTTTTAGAATATAACAAGTTATGTAACTTGTTATTTTTTATGTTATAATTTTATTAGAATAGGTGATAATATGAAATACTTAAAATATTTTTTAATCTTATTATTTATACCATTTATTGTTCTAGCTGAAGAATGTGATATATCAAAAATAACTATTACATCCATAGAACAAAGTAAAATAAATGGTAATACTGAAGAAATAAGTGAACCAACAATAAAAAATAGAAATATTAACTTCAATCTTAAAATGTATGATGTAAATGATTCAATCACCTATGACTTAGTTATTAAAAATGATTCAGAAGAAGATTATATGATAGATGAAGATACATTTAAGACTGATTCTGAATATATTGAATATACATTAAAAACAAATGATAACAATAATGTTGTAAAAGCTAAGAGCAGTAAAGATGTAACACTAACAGTAACCTATAAAAAAGAAATAGAAGATGATTTATTAAGTAATAATAGGTTTGATGCATCTAATAGTTTAAAATTATCACTAAATACAAGTGAAAAAGAAAAAGAATTAGATATTATAACTACAGATAATATAAAAGAAGCTAAAAATCCTAATACTAGTGTATCTAGTATACTGTTGATAACAATGGCTTTATTGATAACTTTAGTAGCAATATATATGCTAGTTAAAAATAAGAATAGATATTCTAAGTATATAGTTGTAGTTGTTTCTATGCTGATAATACCAACAGTATATGCAGTATGTAAGGTAAATGTAGAAGTTAAATCTACAATAGAAATTGAAAAATTGCCAAAACTATACGATACAGTAGTTGGTTTCGCAAATGAAAGTAATGCTTGTGTAGTTAAGTATGATGGCGATGTAACCGATGAAGTGGGTAAAACAGTGCCTGCTACTAATGTATACTTTGATAAATGTGAAGATAAAAGGAATATAATTTTTGGTGGATTCTGTTGGCAAGTAATTCGTACAACTGATACTAAAGGAACAAAACTAATATATAATGGAAAGCCTGTAGATGGTAAATGTGAATCTAGTAGAGATAATCAAAAGGGGGTAGTAGGAGATATATTTTATTTACAAGATTCAGATATTCTGAATAATGAATACTTATACGGAGATTCATATAATTATGATGAAGAAAATAATACTTTTAGATTAAATGATACTATATCTGGTAAATGGAATGAATCTACATATAGGTCATTGATTGGCAAGTATACTTGCCTTAATCAAACGGGAGAATGCACAGCAATTAATTATATGAATAATTATGATTCAATAAATGGTACTGTTATGTCAATACATCAAATTGATGATATAAACTATGATATAATTGGTGCTTCTCCTTTCAATGCAGGTGGTGGGTCACCAGCAATGGTTGGATACATGTTTAATAAAGTGTATCCAATGGAAAACGATGATCATAATGTTACTGAGGCTAAGTTTGGCAACTCCTTTGTATATAATGAAAATACAAATATGTATACCTTATCTGGAGATGCAAGGGTTTATGATATTAGTAATGGTTATTATGTTATAGGTGATAATCGTTATACTTGTTGGAATAGTGAAGGAGTTTGTTCTAAATTATCCTATATATATTATTTTCATGTAGCCCCATCTTATATTATTTTATCAGGTGGTATGGGTATAGAAGAAGCATTAGATGAAATGATAGCAAGTAAAAATGTTAATAAATACAATTCTACTATTAAGGGAGTCATAGATTCATGGTATAAGCAAAATTTAAATAATAAAACAAGTGTATTAGAATCTAATGTATATTGTAATGATAGAAAAGTGTTTAGTTATGGGTATTGGAAACAACCTGTTAGTCACACTCTGAGTGATGATACCCTTCTATATAACTACTTTAAAGAAGAATTGTCTTTGGCTTGCTCTAATAAAACTGATCAATTTTCCACCAGCAATAATGATGCTAAACTTATATATCCTGTTTCATTATTACAGTCAAATGAAGTTAGGATTATGAATTTAAATCTGGGTACTGGAAGTCCTTATTGGTTGATGACGCCTGGATCTTTTGGTTATTTATATGGTCGAGGTACTAATGGTTTAAATTCTGTAACGTATGATGATGGCTCGATTTATAATAATGCAGTGAGTGAAGTATATGGAATAAGGCCTGTTATTTCGTTAAAAAATAACAATAAGATATCGAAAGGTTCTGGGTCAGAAACAGATCCTTGGATAATAGAATAACAAGTTATGTAACTTGTTATTTTTTGTTACACGTGCAACTTGTTTATGTTGTATATAAATGATATTATTAATACATAATAAAGGTGATAATATGAAATATCTAAAATACTTTTTAATTCTATTATTTATACCGTTTATTGTTCTAGCCGAAGAATGTGATATATCAAAAATAACTATTACATCCATAGAACAAAGTAAAATAAATGGTAATACTGAAGAAATAAGTGAACCAACAATAAAAAATAGAAATATTAACTTCAATCTTAAAATGTATGATGTAAATGATTCAATCACCTATGACTTAGTTATTAAAAATGATTCAGAAGAAGATTATATGATAGATGAAGATACATTTAAGACTGATTCTGAATATATTGAATATACATTAAAAACAAATGATAACAATAATGTTGTGAAAGCTAATAGTACTAAAGAAGTATCACTAATAGTAACATATAAAAAAGAAGTAGAAGATGATAAATTAACTAATAATAAGTTTGATGCATCTAATAGCTTAAAACTATCATTAAATACAAATGAAAAAGAGCAACCGCTAGAAGTTATAACAACAGATAATATTAAAGAATCTCTTGCACCACAAGAAGTTAAAAACCCAGTTACAAGCGTCACTAGTATATTGTTAATAACTTTTATCTTATTAACAGCTATAATAATTGCTTATGTATTAATAAAAAGAAAAAACAAATATACTAAATACATTATTTTACTATTATCATTATTATTAATACCAACAGTATATGCTGTTTGTAAATGTAATATAGAAGTGGAATCAACAATAGAAATAGAAAAATTACCAAAATTATTTAATACAGTAGTAGGTTTAGCGAAAGAAGAAAATGCTTGTGTTACTAAATATAATGGAGAAGTAACAGATGAAGTAGGCAAAACTGTGTTTGCTACAAAAGTATATTTTGATAAATGTGAAGATAACAGAAATGTGATATTTGGGGGGTTTTGTTGGCAAGTAATAAGAACAACAGAAACGGAAGGAACTAAATTAATTTATAATGGTGAACCAGTAGATGGTAAATGTGAATCAACAAGAGAAAATCACGCTGGAATTGCTGGATATGCTAAAAATAGCAGTTTTGATGGTAGTTATTTATATGGTGATTCATTTGTATATGATACAACAAATAATACTTTTTCTTTGACTGATACTTTTACAGCAACATTGACTGATACGACATATGAAGATTTGATAGGAAAATATACTTGTAAATCAACAGGAGTTACATGTACAAAAATATATCAAATAAACAATTATGAATCTAATACTAAGGTTTATTATTCTTATTATTCAGTAAGTGATACGAATTATGCCCAAATAGGTACAAGTCCATTTAATGCAAATAGTTATAGTCCAGCCATGGTAGGCTATATGTTTAATAAATCGTATAATTGGAAAACTGTGGCTGTAAATAGTGGATCACTAATGGGAAATGATGTATCATATTCAAATGGAACATATACATTATTACCGGCAAGCGGAGAAAGTACACTTGGAACAACGAAAAATTCAACCCATCATTATACATGTAATAGTACTTCATCAACATGTAGTAAAGTGAGATATTACTATTATAATAATTATTATATAGAATTAGATGGAGCAGAAAACATTCAAGCGGCAGTAAATGAAATGCTATATAATGATAATGTAAATAAATATAATTCCTCAGCTAAAGGAATAATAGATGCTTGGTATGCTCAGAATTTATCAAATAAAACAGATGTTCTAGAAGATACTGTGTATTGCAATGCAAGGAATATGATTAATCAAGAAACAAATGGATGGAATGAAAATGGTGAAATAGATTCTGTAATACGCTTTAAAAATCGTAATTCAACAAATGATTTGACATGTTCTAATGTTACAGATCAGTTTGCAGTAAAAAACGATAAAGCAAAATTAACATATCCAATAGCATTAATAAGTATTGAAGAGTGGAATAATATAGGAACAAATTCATTAAGAAATACGGGCAATAACTATTGGAGTTTCTCTCCTAATTATTTTGGAACTGTTGAAGCAATAATAACTTATATGAAAGGTGATGGTAGTTTATGTACCGAATACCCTGTTTATGGTGGTCGCGGATTACGTCCTGCAATTTCTCTTGCTTCAAAGGCAGTAATATCTAGTGGTACTGGTTCTGAAACTGATCCGTGGATAATTGAATAATTGAATAAAGAAATAATAAGTTGTATAACTTATTATTTTTTTGTGTTACAATTATAAAAAAATAGGTGAGTATTATGAAATACATAAAATATTTCTTGGTTCTATTATTAATACCTTTTATAGTCCTAGCGGAAGAATGTGATATATCTAAAATAACTATTCCTTCGATAGAACAAAAGTCTATAGAAGGAAATACAGTAGAGATAAATGAACCTAGAATTCAAGATAAAGATATTAATTTCAACCTTAAGATGTTTGAAGTAGGAGACTCTATCTCCTATGATATGACAATTAAAAATGATTCCGAGGAAGATTATATGATCGATGAAGATTCATTCAAAACCGATTCTGAATATATAGAGTATTCTCTAAAAACTAATGATAATTCTAATACTGTTAAGTCCCAAAGCACTAAAACAGTAACCTTAACAGTTACATATAAAAAGGAAGTAGAAGATTCTTTATTAACAAATTATATATATGATGCTACTAACAATTTAAAAATATCAATGAATACTAAAGATAAACCAAAAGAATTGGATGTAATAACTACAGATAATATCAAAGAATCTAAAGATCCTGTAGAAATTAAAAACCCTGTCACAAGTATAAATAGCATAAAATTAATAATAACTATCATATTATCTTGTATAGCAATAATATACTTAATGATTCATAACAAAAGAAAATATAGTAAGTATTTAATAATCTTATTATCTTTATTAATGATTTCTAAAGTATATGCCGCATGTAAAGCCGATATCGATATAGAATCAAGTATTGAAATAGAAAAAAAACCTAAATTAGTTGATACTATTTTAGGTTTGTCAAATCAAGAAAACGCTTGTATTGTTAAATATGAAGGTGATGTAACTGACAAAGTTGGAGAAACCGTAGAAGCTGCTAATGTCTATTTTGATAAGTGTGTTGATAATAGAAATGTAATCTTTGGTGGTTTCTGTTGGCAGGTAATTCGTACCACAGAAACCGGTGGGACGAAGATGATATACAATGGTGAACCTGTCGATGGGAAATGTGAAAGTACTCGAGATGAACACCTAGGAATAGTTGGTAAACCAATTAATTACCTAAATGATGTAGAAGCAAATGAAGTTGATTTAAGTGAAGAATACCTATATGGAACAACATTTACTTATGATAAAGAAAATGCAACATTTACTTTAATTGATACTAATCTAGATACCTGGTCTGATTCAACATATGAAAATCTAATAAGCAAATACACCTGTATGAATACCACTGGTACTTGTACAAAACTATATAATGTTAATGCCTATGCTTCAAATACAACAGCAATTACAGCAGAATATACAATAGGAAATACTAATTATGCCCAAATTGGAACAAGTCCTTTTAATGGAAGCGATGGAAGTCTATCTAAGGGCGGCTATATGTTTAATAAAGCATATAACTATAATGTAAAAATTATATATGGAACAACATATTATAAATATGGAAGTTCAGTAACTTATAATGATGGAAAATATACTCTTACTGGGAATACATATAATCTTAAAAATATAGCTGGTAATATATTAAAAGACTATCATTATACCTGCTGGAATAGTACTGGAGAATGTACTAACGTAGCTTATATATATTTTAATTATTCGAGTGAAGCATATTATATACTTTTATCCGATGGTAAAAACGGAAGTGATGCTGTAACTGATATGTTATTTAGTGACGATGTTAATAAATATGATTCATCTATAAAAGGAATAATTGATGCTTGGTACACTAAAGAATTATCAAGTTATACTAATTATTTAGAAGATGCAGTATATTGTAATTCTAGAAATATTGATGATGCTGGAGGATGGAATCCTAATGGTGGAAGTACATCTCAAACCATTTTAAAATTTAAAAACTATGGTTCAATATCAAATCTGGTTTCAGCAAGAATATTAGCTTGTTCTAACATTACGGATCAATTTGCAGTTTCCAATAGTAAAGCCAAATTAAAATATCCAGTTGCACTAATGCAAGAAGAAGAAAGATATAATCTATCTCCTAAAACAACGTTAGACTCACCTAATTTAGTTTTAGTGAAAACCAATACAGAATGGTGGGTTCTTTCTCCACGAAGTTTTAATGAAATGGGTTTATATAATAATTCAGTTAATGAAAAAGGTATAAAAAGTAATTATTCCTCTTTTTATCCAAATGGTACTCGACCTGTAATTTCACTTAAATCAAATATAAAAATATCATCTGGAACTGGTTCTGAAACTAATCCTTGGATAATAGAATAACAAGTTTTATTACTTGTTATTTTTTGTGTTATAATCTATATGATAGGTGATTATATGAAATATCTAAAATACTTATTAATTCTATTTATAGTACCATTCCTAGTTCTAGCAGAAGAATGTGATACCTCTAAAATAACTATTAAATCAATAGATCAAAGTGCTATAAAAGGTAGAACAGAAGTAATAGATGACCCAGAGATAAAAGATAAAAATATTAAACTAAATCTTAAAATGTATGATGTAGGAGATTCTATCTCCTATGATGTAACTATTAAAAATGATTCCGAAGAAGATTATATGATAGATGAAGATACCTTTAAAACAAATTCCGATTATATAGAATATAAACTTGAAATAAAAGATAATAACAATGTACTAAAAGCTAAATCAATAAAAGAATTAGTATTGAATATAGAATATAAAAAAGAAGTAGGAATTGATTTTTTAAATAGTAATAATACTAGTTTTGATGCATCTAATAGTTTAAAACTATCATTTAATACTAAAGAAAAAGAAAAACCATTGGATGTAATAATTACTGATAATATAAAAGAATCTAAAGATCCAATAAAGACTAGTAATGAAGTAGCTAAAGAAGAAAAAGTAGATAAATCAATAATAGTAAACCCTTTAACTAGTTCTACAAGTCTAAAAATAATAATAGTTATTCTATTAACTGTTGTAATGATTTCTTTAATAATAATTAATAACAAGAAAAAATATAATAAATATTTAATTCTATTATTATCTATTTCAATATTACCAGTAGTATATGCTGTATGTACTAGTGATATGGAAGTAGAATCAAATATTGAAATAGGGTATTCACCAACCCTAAATAAAACAATAATTGATTTAAAATATCAAGGAAGTAGTTGTATAACTAAATATGAGGGTGAAGTTACAGACAAGGTTGGTGTAACTGAAACAGCATCTAAAGTATATTTTGATGAGTGTGAAGAAAAAAGAAATGTAATATTTGGAGGATTTTGTTGGCAAGTAATACGTACGACTGAAACAGGTGGAACTAAATTATTATATTATGGCGAACCAGTAGATGGTAAATGTGAATATTATAGAGGGAATCATAAGGGAATAGTTAGTAATAATAATACAGAAGTAGTATCAGAAACACTAGATACAGAATATTTATATGGCTCATCATTCACTTTTGATATGACAAATAATACATTTACATTAACAAATACAGAAAAAGCTACTTGGTCATACTCTACATATGAAGATTTAATTGGCAAATATACTTGTAAAAATATAACGGGAACCTGTACAACTTTATACAACATTAATAGTTATAAATCTAATACAGAAGCTTATACAGCTAGCTATAAAATAGGTAATACAAATTATGCTCAGTTGGGGACTACTCCATATAATGGAAATAATAAAAGTCCAGCTATGGTAGGATATATGTTTAATAAAGTATATAATATTAAAGAAATAAATCCAGGAAGAACAGAATATAAATATGGTAATAGTTTTACATATGACGCAGATACCAATACTTATACATTGTCTGGAGAAACACAAAAAATAAATAATTGGGTTAATGGATTTAATACAGTAGACAATACCCATTATACCTGTTGGAATACTAGTGGTAATTGTAGTACAATAAGCTATATTCAATATACTGAGGATAATAGAGCTTATTACTTTGAGATAAGTGGTGGTAAAAGTGCAAGAGACATATTAGAAGAAATGCTTTCTAATAATGAGGTGAATAGATATAATTCCAATATAAAAGGAATTCTAGATGCTTGGTATAGTCAAGAATTATTAGGTAAATCTGATATGTTAGAAGATCCAGTATTTTGCAATGCTAGAAGTATTATTGAATATGGATCTTGGAATCCAAATGGTGGAAAAACCACAAATATAAGAAATATATTATTTATAAATAATAACCCAAGAAAAGATTTGAGCTGTCCTAATGACCTTGATCAATTTTCTGTTGCAAATAATAAAGCCAAACTGACTTACCCAATAAGTCTATTACAAAGCGAAGAAAGAAAAAACATAAACAATGAGATTTTGATGGCAACAGGATCCTATTGGTGGTTACTATCCCCATACGCAAATTATGGCACCTTTGTTGATAATCGTATAATGAATACAACAGGGGATAATAGTGGTGGTTTACCAGTCTCATATACTCATGGTATTCGTCCAGTAATATCCCTTAAAAATAATGCTTTAATAATATTTGGAACAGGTTCTGAAACCGACCCATGGATAATAGAATAATTCTAAAAGTTACACAAATACCGAAAATCCTTGCAATTATAAGATTTTGTGTTATAATCAAGGTACAGATTTAAGTGGGCGTAATATCCCACTTTTATTATTAGTCTAATGTGAGGTGAGTTATGGATAAAATATTAAACAAAATTAGGGCATCTATTGAAGGGCCAATGCAAGAAATGAATATAATAATTACTAATATTGAATATGTTGAAGAAGGTACTTATAATTTCCTTCGAATTGAATTAGATAAAGCTAGTGGTTTAGATTTAGATACAATAGTAGAAGCTACTAATGTTATAAATCCAATAATAGATGAACTAGATTTAATAGATGATTCATACATCCTAGATATTATTAGTAAAGAAAAAGGAGATAATTAAAATGCCAAGAAAAAAACAAACAGTTGAAGAATATAATCAAATGAATCCTGAAGAATTCATAAAAGCTGTAAAACTAATTAACAAAGAAAAAGGAATTCCAGAAGATACTATTTTCGAAGCAATGGAACTAGCTTTAGCAACTGCTTACAAAAAGAACTTTGATTCTAAAACTAACGTTAGAGTAGATATTAATAGAGAAACTGGAGAAATAAAAGTAGTTTCATATTACGTAGTAGTTCCAGAAATAGATGAAGGAGATACTATTATAGATGAAGAAGGAAACGAAGTAGATGTTCCACCAGAAATCAATATTGATGCCCAAATTCTATTAGAGGATGCTAAAGAAATGGTTCCAGATATCAAAGTTGGAGAAACTATTGAAAGAGAAGTAACTCCAAAAGATTTTGGACGTGTAGCAACTGGTACTGCTAAACAAGTACTTACTCAAAAAATGCGTGAAGCAGAAAAGAATTTAATAATAGAAGAATTCCAAGATAAAAAAGATGAAATGTTAGTAGGTACACTAGCTATGGAAGACTCACGTAATTATTATGTTGAATTAGGACATACTAGAGGAATCCTTCCTAAAACAGAAACTATTCCAGGTGAAGAATTAAAAATGGGTTCTAGTATAAGAGTTTATGTAACTAAAGTAGAAAATAATACAAAAGGACCATTAATTCTATTATCTAGAAAACACTTTGGATTTGTAAAAAGATTATTTGAATCTGAAATACCAGAATTACAAGATGGTACTTTAGTATTACATGCTGTAGCTCGTGAAGCAGGTGTTCGTAGTAAAGTAGCAGTAGAAAGTTTAGATTCAAGAATTGATGCAATCGGATCATGTATTGGAGAAAAAGGATCAAGAATAGGTTCAATTCTAAAAGAATTAAATGGTGAAAAAGTAGATTTAATCCAATATAGTGCTGATCCTTCAGAATATATTCAAAATGCTTTAAGTCCAGCTAAGAATGTTATTGTTAATATCATTGATCCTATGAAAAAAGAAGCTTTAGCTATAGTAGATGATGAAAATCTATCACTAGCTATAGGTAAAAGACATACTAATGTTAAATTAGCTGCAAGATTAACGGGATATAAAATAGATATCAAAACATTGCAACAAGTTAATGAAGAAGGAAATAACTAAAAGAGGTATAAAATGAAAAAAATACCAGAAAGAATGTGTGTTATAACTCGTGAAAAATATCCAAAGAAGGATTTAATACGAGTTGTAAAAAATAAAGAGGGAGAAGTATTCGTAGATACAACTGGTAAAGCCAATGGTCGAGGAGCTTATCTAAAAAGAGATATAGAAGTAATAGAAAAAGCTGAGAAGACTAAAGGTTTAGAAAGAATATTAGAAATAAATATACCAGATACTATCTATGAAGAATTAAAAGAATTGGTAAAATAAATAGAAAGTTGTGGTGAAGAGTTTATGATGAGTGTTAAAGAATATGCTTTAGATACCAATCATTCTGTAGCTGAGATTTTAAAGAAATGTAGTGAGCTAGGAATAAATGTTAAGAAAGCTACTGATGAATTATCAGATGACGATATTACAATTCTAGATAATACTATAAACTTAATTAGTACCGATACAGATACTACTCTAGATGAATTAGATGATATAGAAGAAGATGTAGAAGAAATCATCGAATCTAATAATTTAGATAGAAACTTTGGTAATAACTCAAGCAAAAAACAAAAACTAAAGAAGAAAAGTCAATTACAAAGCTCTAAAGATGAATACATGTCAAAAAGAAAAGAAATGTATAAACATAAAGAGAAATTAATGACTAACCAATCATCAGAAGATGACATAGTTTTATATAAAGAAGGAATGACAGTTCAAGAACTAGCAGAAAGATTAGATGTTAGTGGAACTGAATTAGTTAAAAAATTAGTAGCACTAGGTTTAATGTTATCATTGGGTGCAAGTATTGATTTTGAAACAGCATCTTTAATAGCTATGGATTACAATAAGACTCTTAAAAAAGAAGAAACTCAAGATATTTCAAACTTTGAGGAATATGAAATAAATGATGCAGAAGAAAACTTAGCAGCAAGACCACCAGTAGTAACTATAATGGGACATGTTGACCATGGTAAAACTACATTACTTGATACTATTAGAAAAAGTGCAATAGTAGATACAGAATACGGTGGAATTACTCAAGCAATCGGAGCATATCAAATAGAAAAAGATGGTAATAAAATAACATTTATTGATACTCCAGGACATGCTGCATTTACTGAAATGCGTGCTCGTGGAGCATCTGTTACTGACATTGTTATTATTATAGTAGCTGCTGATGATGGTGTAATGCCTCAAACAGAAGAAGCAATTGATCATGCTCTTGCAGCAAATGTTCCAATAGTAGTAGCTGTTAATAAAATAGATAAACCGGATGCTAATCCAGAAAAGATTAGAGTGGAAATGGCTGAACATAATATTACTCCAGAAGAGTGGGGAGGAAATGTTCCATTTGTTAATATCTCCGCTAAATCTGGAGAGGGAATTGATTTGTTACTAGAAACAATATTAGCTATTGCTGAAGTACAAGAATTAAAAGCAAATCCTAACCGTTATGCTCTAGGAACTGTAATAGAAAGTAAAATGGATAAAAATATTGGTGGTGTTGCATCACTACTTATCCAAAATGGTACACTTCGTATTGGAGACCCAATAGTTGTTGGTACAACACATGGCAAAGTTAGAACAATGAAAAATGATCAAGGTGTATCAATTGTTGAAGCTGGACCATCAACACCAGTAGAAATTACCGGACTACAAGACAATCCATCTGCTGGAGATAAATTCATGGCTTTTGAAACTGAAAGTGAAGCAAAGAGTGTAGCTGAAAAGAGAGCTATTAAAGCAAAAGATCAAAAATTCTCTAAACAAACATTATCATTAGACAACTTATTTGCATCTATCGATGCTGGAGTAAAAGAAATAAATGTTGTTTTAAAAGCTGATGTTAGAGGATCAGAAGAAGCTGTAAAAAATGCTTTAGATAAAATAGATGTATCAGGAGTAAAGATAAAAGTAATACGTAGTGGAATAGGTACTATTACTGAAAGCGACGTAGTACTTGCTCAAGCTTCATCAGCTATTATTATCGGGTTCTGTGTACGTCCATCTAACTCTACTAAAGATATGGCTAAAGAATATGGTGTAGATATAAGACTATATACCATTATCTATAAATTAGTAGAAGACATGGAACAAGCTATGAAAGGTATACTAGATCCTGAATATGAAGAGAAGATAATTGGTACAGCTCAAGTAAGACAATTATTTAAATTCTCAAAAGTTGGTACTATCGCCGGAGTCTATGTAACAGATGGTGTTATTAGAAACGGTGCTAATGCTAGACTTATTCGTGATGGTATAGTAGTAGTTGAATCAAAAATAGCTTCTTTACAAAGAGAAAAAGATCAAGCTAAAGAAGTAAAAAGTGGTTATGAATGTGGTTTAACCTTAGAAAAATATTCTGATATTAAAGTAGATGATACTATTGAAGTATACGAAGAGGTTGAAATCAAAAGATGAATCAAATAAAAGTAAAAAGAATAGCATCAGCTATTAATCAAGAATTGAGTCTAATATGTGCTACTGAAGCACATGATTCATTACTACATAATATAACTATTACGGGAGTAGAAGTAACTAATGACCTATCATTTGCTAGAGTATACTTTACATCTAACTTAGATATGGATAAAAAAGAATTTGAAAAGAATTTAAATGATGATACAGCTGGTTATTTAAGAACTAAAATAGCTAGTCGTATAGATATTAGACATACTCCGAAATTAAGATTTATCTATGATAATTCTATAGAGTATGGCAATAATATTGAACAAAAAATAAAAGAAATACATGAAAAAGATTCTGAATAAGAATCTTTTTTTAAACAAAAAAAGTATGACTATATTATTTAGTCATACTTGACATTAAATTTCTTTCCCAATCATTGTAAAATGAACCGTCGATATTAAATTGATTCATTAATTCGTAAGTAGGTACAGTAGCCACATTACCATCCTTATCAATATATTCAACTTCTTTAATATCGTATGTAAAAGGTACCAAATCAAATGTACATTGTACTAATATACTAGCAAGACCATTATTATCTTGTCCTTTTATATCGTCTATAGTATAGTTTACACCATCAATAGTAAATCCTTTACCATAAGTTAAATTGGCTAGACAATTTAAGAAATCATTACATAACTTGCTAGTTTCCTCTTTACTATTTGATTTCATAATCTTTTGATGTAGATAATCAAAGTAATCTACTACTATATAAGCTTTATAATCTTGGTTAGCAAGAACAGTATCTGTTAAGTCTAAGTAATCAATACTAGTTATGCTATCACCCTCACCAAGATTATATTCATTTACTTTATTCATATATCCTTCTGAATTTAAAGTAGCAGCATAGTAATCAGATAAGTAATCCATATTTACTTTAGCTTCAGCACTATTTTTAACCGTATAATCACCATTCATTATTTTAATAATTCTTTCCATAGCTTCAGTACTATATACGCCATAAGTAGGAGTATAAGCACCAGTACTAGCATAAAAATCAGCTAAAGTTGCAGCTCTTTCCTTAACGTCTTTTTTTTCTTTACCTGTCTTTTCGGCTTGTTTTTCAGTCTCATCAACAGTTGAAGCATCAGTTACTATTTCATCAGTAGATTCAGTCTCATCAACAGTTGAAGCATCAGTTTCTATTTC
>CAMZCT010000011.1 GCA_947305065.1 uncultured Mycoplasmatota bacterium
GAGCCTTATGGCTCCATTTTTTGTTTATTTATAAAGGTTTTTACGAGTCTAAAATAATTTAGGTGCTATTTTAGGTGCTGTTTACATAAGTGAGTTTATTTGACTTTATTTATATAATATGCTAAAATATCGCATCAGAAAGAGGGATGAATATGATTGTAATTATGGACAATTTCAATAGTATTGGAAAATTAAGAACAAACAAAAATGAATCAAGATTTTTGTGTTTTTAGTGTGAGTAATTACAACATATATTTTAAATATTAATATTATTCCACTAAAACATTTTTAGTGGATTTTTTATGCACTTTTTGTCTTGATTCAATAAAATAAATAAGAATTAAAGAGAGAAAGTGTTTTTATATGGAAATAAGATTTAGAAAATGTGAATATGATGATTTAGAATTTATCTTAAAATTAAAAGAGTTAGGTATGAAATGGTATCATGAAAGAATATATGGTTGGGATATAAATTTTCAAAGAGAAAGAACTAAACGTGAAATAGAAAAATTTATAGATATTCTTAAAATTATAATTGTAGATGATAAGGATATTGGAATTTTAAACTTTTTTGAAGATAATAATGAATTTGTCATTGGATTAATTATTGTTAATCCAGATTATCAAGGGAAAGGAATAGCAACCACTATAATTAATGATTGTATAAATACAGCTAAAAAAGAAAATAGAACAATAAGACTTAGTACTTATAAATATAATCCAGCAAAAATATTATATGAAAGATTAGGATTTAAGCAATATAGTGAAGATGATACACATGTATATCTACATATAAAATTTAATAAAAAAATAATATAGAAAAGAGGAAAGTTTATGAAATATAATCTAATAGAAAATTTTGTAGAAGATTTTAAAAAACAATATGATATAAATCAGTTAAAAAATCAATTTAAAAATGTTTATTTTATAATTGGTACTGCTTATGCAGGTAAATCAACAATGATTAAAATGCTATCAGAACATTATGATGGAATAATGTGTGAAGAAAATTTTGGATTAAATTTTTTAGATGAATATGGTGTTAATTCAGTTGATAATCCTTGCTTATGTTATACAAATAATCATACTATGGTAGAATTTGTAAATAGAACACCAGATGATTATTATAATTGGCTAAGAGGTTCTGAAATGGAAATAACACCAATTGAAATAGGAGAATTAATTAAATTAACTACTAATAATCCAGATAAAAAAATATTTGTTGATACAAGTATTCCAATGGAAATACTTAAATTAATATCAAGTAATGACAATGTTGCTGTTATGCTTAGTGATCAATCAATGTCAGTAGATAGATTTTTTGAAAGACCAGATTATGAAAAACAAATAATATTTAAAGCAATAAAACAATCCGATAATCCAAATAAAACTCTATTAAATTTTAGAAAGTGTATGGAAAAGAACAATAGCCTTGAAAGATATAATTATTTCTTAAATAGTGGATTTTATGTATTTAAAAGAGATGATTCAATTACACTTGAGCAAACAATGAGTATAATAGCAGATCATTTTAAATTAGATAAAGAATTAATAAAAATAGGTGCTATTTAGGTGCTAAAATATCTAAAAATGAATAAAAAGTAATAAAACATAATAACAGGGAAAGTCAATAAATAAAAGGATTTAACAAATTTTAAAAAGCAAGAAGACTAGTTTTAAATGACCCCCTGAAGACGGAACGACTATCGTTCCGTCATTTTTTTTATCAATAAAACCTAAAAATATATTATAATACTCTTAAATAGTATATATAATGAAATATAATTATATAAATATTAAAACATTAAAAACTATTATTTATAAGTGCAGTGTTTGATAATATTTACATAACAGCAAACGGCTATATTACCAGTGAGGGAAATGGCCAATATGAAGATATGGACAGAATAAATATGGGCCATATATCAGATACTTATTAACAAAATTATTAGCAACTTTTGGAGTTCCTAAAGCAAATGCTACAAAAATCGAATATAATGGAGATACTCTAAAATAATTAAAAATATCTATAAAAGGAGGAAAAATTATGAAAAATCTATTTATTATACATAGTTATAATGGAGATACAAAAGAAACTTTTGGGCCATACATAAAAGAGCAAGCACAAAAACTGGGAATTAAAGTCTATTTTCCTGATTTCCCTATAAAGAAAGAAGCAAAATATAAAAGCTGGTCCTCTATAATGGATAAATATTTAAAAAATGGCGATTTAAATTCTGAATCAATGATTATATCTCATAGTTTAGGAACACATTTTATTCCTAAATATATTTCTGATAGAAATATACCTATAGATTTATATATAAGTTGTGCAGGATTTATAAACGATCATAGTGGTAGAAATGATTTACAAGAAATAGTAAAAGAATTCCTACCAAGTGATGAACAAATCAATAGATTTATTAACTTAGTAAATAATAGATATTCAATATATAGTAATAATGATCATATTAACCCGCAAGAAGAACTAGAATATTATGCTGATAGAATTGCTGCAACAAGAGTTTTCGTCCCCAATATAGGACATATGGGTACAAAATCAGGTATCACTGAATTACCTGAAGCCTTAGAAATAATAAAAAACCATTATAATAAAGAAAAAGGACGATAAAATGAATATAGATGAGATATAAAAATAATTAAAAGCAAAGATTTCTATTTTCAGAGTTTTGTTGATAAATTTAGATATGAATATTTAAGTGACCAAGAGTTTGATAGCAGTTTAAATCAAGAATTTGCTATATTAGAAACCTATGCTTATTTTAAAAGAGATAATTTAACAATATACTATAATGATAGATTTTTTAATCAATTGTCTACTGAGGAGCAAGCATTTGTTATCGCCCATGAAATACTTCATTATTATATTGATATTAATATTCCTAAAAGCAAATCATTTTATTATGATTACTATTTAATAAACTTTGTATTAGATGCTCAAATAAATCAAATCCTTGTAAGATTTAGATTTACTCCGACCAAAGGTGTATTTTTAATAAATGACGCCTTAGATTTCAAAGCACTTGAATTATATGATTTATTATATCCGTATAGGCAATATACTAGAGCATATAATAATAGAGAGAAATATGATTGGACAAGTAATAAAAGTCTAAGTGAAATACTAAATATACCGATAAAAAAGATAATAACTCAAGTTTTTCTGGTATATAGTATTAGATTACAGCAATAAAAAACAAAATAAGAATTCATAACGAATTCTTATTTTTAGTCTATAAATTCTATTTCTTTTATTAGATTTTTAAATTGTTTATAACTATTAAAGTTATCAACATAATTATCCTCTACAAATACTTTAGCATCATTCTTACATTGAACTAATATCTTATAATCTCTTCTTATATCCCCCATCTTAAATACCATATCACCTGATTGCTTAGTACCAAAAAGATCTCCTTCTCCTCTTAATTCAAAATCTTTTTCACTAATATAAAAACCATCATTACTCTCTTCCATTACTTTTAATCTAGGTACATCTTTGTCACTTATTAAATAACAATAAGATTGTAAATCATTTCTTCCCACTCGACCTCTTAACTGATGTAAAGTAGCTAAACCAAATCTTTCTGCATTAAATATTACCATCATAGTTGAATTCTTAACATCTACTCCAACTTCAATAACCGTTGTACTAATCAATACTTTAACATTTCCATTCTTATATTCTTCCATGACAGCATCTTTATCACTGTTTTTCATTTTACCATGTAATATTTCTGTTCTAACTTTATTATTAAAAGCCATATCAAACTTTTCTTTTAATTTAATAACATCATTTAAATCACTATTACCGTCTTCATCTTCAATTAACGGTGCTACAACATATACTTGATGTCCATTTTTTATTTCATTTAACATAGAGCTTAAAACATCCCTAATTTTATCCATCTTTACTACCTTAGTAATTATTTCTTTTCTACCACTAGGTTTAGTTTTTATTAAAGATGTGTCCATATCACCATAAATAGTTAAAGCATAAGTTCTAGGTATTGGTGTTGCACTTAAATATAAGACATCACACATCTGGCCTTTATTTTGTAGATTGCTTCTTTGATTAACACCAAAACGATGTTGTTCATCTGTTATAACTAATCCTAAATTATTAAACTCTACCCCTTCTGATATTAAAGCATGTGTTCCAATTAATACATCTATTTCTCCATTCATTAATCCTTCACACACTTTATTCTTTTCACTTTTCTTTAAACTTCCAACCAATAAACCTACTTTTATTCCATATTTAGCAAAATCCTTAGATATACTACTATAATGTTGTCTAGCTAATATCTCTGTTGGAGCCATCATAGCGCTTTGATAACCAGCTAAATGATTAATATACATACCTATACTTGCTACACAAGTTTTACCACTACCAACATCACCAAGTATCAATCTGTTCATTCTCTCTTTACTAGTTAAATCATGATATATATCTTGAACTGTACTTAACTGATCCTCAGTTAGTTTAAAGGGAAGATTATTTATGTATTTATCCACTTCATCTCTATCAACCGTTCTTTGAATACCTACATTATCCAAAGTATATTTATACTTAAGATAATTCATCTTAAACATAAAGACAAAGAATTCCTCATAAATAGTTCTTACTTTAGCTTTTTTTAAGTGTTCTAAACTATCCGGATTATGAATAATCTGTGCTGCTTTATACTTATCTAAAAAATCATACTTATCAATCAAATAAGATGGTATATAATCTTCTAAAGTAATATTCTTAGTTAAAGCTTCTCTAATAATATTTGTAAATATTTTATTCTTCAATCCACTAACTAAATGATAAACAGGATATATCTTGCTAGAATTTATTACTTCAAAATTAATATCACTCGCCGTAAACTGATTCCTTTTCGTCTCATATTTACCAGTTATATTTATCATTCTTCCTACTTTTAACTGATTCTTTAAAAATGCTCTATTAAAAATTACTACGTTTATTAAATAGTTTTCTGCTACTACTCTAAACGATAATTTATTTAATTTTTTTATATATGTGGTCTTTGGTTCTGTATCTATTATTCCTCTTATAGTACACGTTTCTCCATCTCTAACTTCTTTCATAGGAACAATCTTAATAATATTATAACGATATGGATAATATTCTACTAAATCATCAATAGTAAAAATCTGTAACTTTTTCAAATATTCTAAAGTTACTTTACCAACTCCTTTAACAAGTTCTATATCCATATCAACCACCATTTAAATTATATCATATTAACTAAAAAACAGGCTCAATAATAAACAAAAATTATAATAAAGGGTAATGTATTAAATAAAACTTATAACTAAATTTGCAAACCGCAAAAAAGTTTCATTTTATGCGGTTTTTTGTTGACAAAATAGTCTTTTACAGATAGTATATTAAGTACCAATTCACTTATAGGCGAATTGGTGCTAGTATCACACTAGCCAACCCCTTTTTATTCTTTTTGGAGTCGTTCTTCAGGGGGACGACTCCTAATTTTTTTTGGCCTAAAAACTAATACATGATATAATATGTTTAGGTGATAATATGGACACGTTTAAGAAAATAGGAAATAAGATTAAAATAATATTAACACAAATAATCGCTTTCATCTTTTCGTTCTTTAAAAATGAAAAGCAAGAACCAAAAGTTTTAAAAGGTGAAGAGGAAAATAATACTGTCAAAAAAGAAGAGAACAAAGATAAGATTATTGTTGCTAACGACTCTACGCCTCTTCCTGATGAACCAGATACTAAAAGTGATGATCATCTTTCTTATAAACAATCCATATCAACTATTAATAAAGATATGAAAGAAGAGATTAAAAATAGAGTTCAAACTAAAGAAATCTACTTCTCTGAAATAGTTATAATTAATACCATTATTGATGTTATAGAAGAAAAGAATGAGTTTAAATTTGCTGAATTATCAGATTCTAAAAAAGAAAAAATAAAAAAAGAAGTTGATAATATTAATGCCAAGATTACTCCTTCTATAAAGAAAGATATGTTAAATAATAAGATTAAAACTAAAGAAGAATTAAAAGATACTATTTCTAAAAAAATTAGTAATCTTCATTATAATTACAATCCTATAAAGAATATTATTAAAGAAGAAGCCCCTATTATTGAAGAAAAAGAAGAGGAAAAACCTAAAATAATAATTGAAGATAAAGAATTAAATATAAAACCAATAAAAAAGAAAAAGAAACTTATTACTATCTCCCCTACTGATAATAAATCAGAATTTATAACAATTAAAAAGAGAGATAAAGAGTTTAGTAAAGAAGACCGTGTTTACTTCATAGCTGATTTATTACCTGATATGCAAGATAATTTACATTTACGCAAAGATATAAAAATAGACACTCAAAAGGATTTAATCAGCGATACTAAAAAAGAAACAGCTGCAGTTATGAAAATAAAAAGTAAAAAGCTACCTTTCATGATGATACCTACAACCGATACTGGAAAAGCCCCAGCTATTGAAAGGATAAAAAATGCAACTGTAGATACATCCATCATAGCAGCCTCTATTCCAGAAAAAGACGATAAATATTCTGACTCCGAAGAAAAGGAAAAAGTTGAAGAATATGGAACACCTATTAAAACGTTATACAAAAGTGAAGAAGATAATATTAGTCCAGAAGAGAAAAAAATTGCTGACATAGCTGTTGATAGAGAAATTCTTAATGAAATAAAAGACGATATTCAAAAACAACAAATGATTCTTAATCCTTTTATGGTAAGTACATCTAATAGTAAAGAAGAAGATACTAAAGAAAAAACTGAAAGTATTAAAGATAAAGAAAAGATTAAGGAAGAAACTATTGAAATCAAAGAAGAAAAAGAAAGTATCCTAGATAATCTTCAAAATGAGAAAAAAGAAATAATTGAAGAGTTAGATAAACTAACAGAAGAAATTACTAAGATTGAGGAAACTAAAAAAGAAGTTCAAGAAGAAATTAATTTGGAAATAAAACCAGATTCTAAAGAAGAAAAAGTGCTTCCACCATCTTTTATCAAAGAAGAAAAACCTGAAATACAACCTATTAAAGAAGAAAAAGAAGAAGTTCAAGAAAAACCTAAAGAAACTATAAAAGAAAAAAAAGTTCAAGAAGAAATTAATTTGGAAATAAAACCAAATTCTAAAGAAGAAAAAGTACTTCCACCATCTTTTATCAAAGAAAAAGGACCTGAAATACAACCTATTAAAGAAGAAAAAGAAGAAGTTCAAGAAAAACCTAAAGAAACTATAAAAGAAGAAAAAGTTCAAGTTCTACCTATTATTGAAGTAAAAGAAAAGGTTGAAGAAAAGAAAGATAATATTGAAATAAAGAATATTCATAGGAATACAGAGAGTACAATAATTGCTGCTAATAACGAAATCAAAAAAGAAGAACTTGAAGATAAAGATTATGAAAAGTATGAAAAAATGATAGAAGACTTATTATACAATATAGAAATGTATAAGATAAAAAATGAAGATTCTTTAACACCTAGTGACAGAGAAAAACTAAATCAAGAAAAAAACAAACTAAAAACTTTAAAGAACAAATTAGAAACTCAAAAAGAAAAAGATATTGAAAAAGAAAAAAAAGAACTGGAAGCAGAATTAACTCAAGAAGAAATTGAAGGAATTCAAGCTGAGATAAAACAATTACATCTAGATCATCAAGAAGAAGTTAATGAAGAATTAATAGCTAAACTAAAAAAGATGGAAGAAACAAATGATAGTAAAATGGCAGAAATCGAACAGCAATTAATTAAATCTAAATTAAAGAAAGCTGCCCGTGCTGCTGAACTACCTTCTATTCTCGCCCTTCCATTTATTAGACACAAATACTTCTTCTACTTTACTATTGGTTTGTTTGTTAATAATCATTTCAACTTCTTAAATGCCCTATTTAAAAGAAAAGTTGTAAAATATGAACCAATAGATTTAACAGCAATAAAAAATGGTTATGATGCCTTAGATAGTGCCATAGATAAAACTTATGAAAATATAGTTTATCTAGATTACTTAGAAAATAAAGCAATAACTAAGTATCCTTCTCTTAAAGAGGATAAAGAATTTAATAAATATATTATTAAAATACGTACTAAATTAAATAGTAATTATGAAAAATTACAAAACAAACAAAAAATGATAAACAAATATATAAAAAAGATAAATAAAAAGAATAGCGTATATAAAAAATATAAGCTAGTAAAAGAAGATAAAGCTGCATAAGAGGTATAATCATATTAGATTTTATAGTCGTTTTACCAGAAAGGCATTCCTTTTACTCAATATGTTATTTATATCGTTAATACTTGTGATTTAGACTTTTTACATAACAATAATACATTAATAAGAAAAGGAATATAAAAAAGAATTAGTTAAGATAAACTAATTCTTTTTATTTACTTATTAGTATTAATATATTTTATAGCTTGCGTAGCAGCCATTGCTCCATCTGATACAGCTGTAGCAACTTGTCTTAATCCTTTAACTCTTATATCTCCCGCTACAAAGATTCCTTCTTTACTAGTTAATAAATCTTCTTCTGCTATTACATTACCATTTTCATTAACTTTAAGACCATTTAATAAATAACTAGTTTCCGGTACATTAGCAATAGCTATAAATAAACCAGCTACTTCTATTTCTCTATTATCTTTATCTATAACAATACTTTCTAACTTACTATCGCCATTAATCTTAGTAACTTTACTATTATCTATTATTTCAATATTATCTTTATCTAACTTAGATACATCCATCTTTTTATTATAAATATAATAAACTTTATTACATAAATTAGCTAAGTATAAAGCATCATCAACAGATTCTTCTCCTCCACCTACTATAGCAACATCTTTTTTCTTAAAGAAATTACCATCACAAGTAGCACAATATGAAATACCTTTTCCTAATAATTCTTTTTCATTAGGTAAACCTAATTCTCTCTTATCATTACCAGTTGCAATAATAACAGTTTTAGCTTCATACATATTGTCCAAAGTCTGAATAATCTTTTTATTATCACTATCCACTATATTCATAGCTTTTTCATATTTAATTTCTACACCTAAATCTGTAGCTTGATCTAAGAATACTTTTCCTAATTCTTCTCCTGTAATATGTGGTGTCCCAGGATAATTATCTACCATATGAGCTTTTAAGATATTTCCACCTACTTTATTAGCTTCTAAAACTAATACTTTCTTACCAGCTCTTATTCCATATAAACTAGCTGTTATTCCTGCTGGTCCTCCACCAATAATAACTATATCGTACATATAATACCTACTTAACTAGTTTAATTATAGTATCTTTATCCACAAGTCCAACAGATCTATTAATTTCTTTACCATCTTTGAAAGCTATTACACAAGGTATAGACATAATACCATATTCTCTAGCTAATTCTTCTTCATCATCAGTATTAACCTTAAATACTTTATATTCCTTACCTACTTCTTCCATAACTGGAGCTAGCATACGACAAGGTCCACACCAATCAGCATAAAAATCTACTAGTACTGGTTTCTTACTTCCCAATACTTCTTTTTCAAATTCCTTCTTACCTATTACTTTACTCATATTATCACCTACTTCATTATATCATATTTTATTTCATCACAAACTATGTATATATTAGGACTTTTATCTGCTGTTGCAAAACAGAGAAGTTCCATTTCTTCCAATCGTACATAGTCAAGGAATATTTTACCAATTTCTTCCCAATCAAATATTTCTTTAATATTACATTCTTTTATTCCTAAGAACTCCATTTTGATATTAAGATATTCTAACTTATTATCTTTAAATACTATAGTTATCTTATTTTTAGGCACATCATATTTAACATTCTGATACTTATAACTCTTCATATAATTAAAATCAGTCAAGAATGTCCTGATATTCTTTTTATTAATTTTTGTCATAATACACCACCCTATAACATCTATACCTGTATATTATCTAAAAATTAATAATAAATCAACCTAAAAAAAACTAACATAATAATAATTATAGTTAGTTCTTTTAATCTTCAACTATCCAAGGATCAGTTTCCGATCCAGTTCCACTTTGAATACTAATAGAGTTTTTTAAAGTAATTGCAGGTCTAGTATCAGCTACATAACCAGTAAAATGATATCCTCCTATTGCTCCACTTGTTTCAATTCCTCTAATATTACCACTCATTAAAAACATATGAGGTGATAAATCCCAATAAAAATTACCAGTTTTTCTAAAGTTATTAGCTGCTGTAGAATTACGATAAAACGCTAATTCTTCATTAGTTAATAAAGCAACAGGATATGTAAGTTTTGCTTTATTATTGGATAAAGAAAACTGATCAGTTATATTTGGACAATCCAAATTATATGATAAAGGATAATTTTTAAACTTTAAAGCTGCATCATTTACAGTACTTCCATTAGTACTAAATCCACCGTAATCTACAATATTTCTAGAATTACAATAAACTGCATCATCTATACCAGCTTTTATATTTAAATTTTGACGATACCAGTTATCAATGACTCCTTTTATAGTAGAATCATAATGATTAATATTATTAGTAGATAACATATCTAATAAAATATCATCTATACCATTTCCATCTTGCATAGCAATTAAATAAGCTTTTTCATTATCCGTAGCATAAACAAAAGCAATAGTATCACAAATACCTGTAGAATTTAAACAAGTATAATGTGTATTATTTAATTGATTATAATCTGTACTCCAATCCGTAATAGTATAAATAGTACCACCTAATGTATAATTTCCACTATTATTATCATAAGTAAAAGTCGAACCAAATTTATAATTATCATTAGAAGAAGAAGCATTTATTCTATTATAAGAATAATTAAACATATATCCTACCGAAGAAGGAGATAAATAATTAGCATTAAAAGGAACAGTACCAATTGAAGAATAATTAACATTACCTATCGTAAATGTAGTAGCATAAGCATATGTATTAATACTAAAACCATTAATACTATATAAAGTTGAACAAGTAGTACCATTTGATTTACAAGTATATTTACCAATCAAATTAGTAAATGTAGATTCAGAAAAAGAAGCTGTTTCAATATTATTAAGAGCAAACATATCATTAGTAGTATCATAATAGAAATCAGAGCCATATACATATGTACCAGCCATATCTATTACCGCACCAGCAGTTCCAATAAAACCTTTATGATCAGCTCTATTAGATTCACATGTATTATTAACAGGTTCTCCATTATATATTACCTTTAATCCACCTGTTTCAGTAGTTCTAACAATCTGCCAACAATATCCCCCATATATTACATTTCTCTTATTAGAACAAATATCATAATAAACATTTGCTGCTGTAACTGTTTCTCCAACCCTATCAGTTACTTGTCCATCATACTTAGTAACACACTCATCCCCCGAAGCATATAGATTTTGTAATAAACTACCAACATTATTTTCTAATTCAGTAGTTTGAATATAATTAATAGTATATGTAATATCTAAAGGAATAGTTTCATCGGGTAAATTAGTATAATCATTCTTATACATCAACCTAACTATAATTCTTTTCCTAGAATTAGGATTTAATAAGTCATCTATCTGTACATCATCACCATAAGTATATTTAATACTATAATCTAAATATGACTCTACCTCACTAGTTATTCCTTGCATAGTTACTAATGATACTTTAGCTGGAATTGTACCAGCATTAACTACATCTACACTAAATTCATAAATATCACCAGGCTTTGATAACTTAACAGAATAACTAATACTAGTACTATTTCCATTAATTGCTGCTGGCGTTGTTGCTGGTACAGAAGCACTATTAACTGTTAAATTTTCAAAGTGAATATCCCATGTATTGGAAGCAATAGTCGTATTACCATTAATAGATAACGCTGCACTTAAATACGCATAACCTACACTAATAAAAAGCAATACAAAAAATAAAGAAAAGTACATTATTCTTTTTTTGTGGTTAATGAATTTTCTCTTTCTCGAAAAGTGTTTCATCCTACTCACCTATACTAACATTATATCAAAATAACAAAAAAAAAACGATATTAATATATCGTTTAACTTCCCATCATATTCATAACGGCTATAACAAGTAAAACCATCGAACATACACCAGTAGATACTAGCATACTCATTGTTTTACTTTCCATTTTATCAAGTCTTGCTTGATAACGCATTTCTCTAGCTTTTTGCTGTAAGTTAGATATTGTCTTAGAGAATGTTAACAATTGCTCTTGTTTCCTCTCCTGTCTACCTAAACTTAAACGATATAACAAACGCATCATACGCATTGAATCCCTAACTGGATATGTTTGAGCAAATTCCATATAAGGATTTATAGATGCATCACCAGCGTTTATCTTATTAATCATATCAACAAGACCATCTCTAAATATTTCTGGTGCATCAGATATAGATTTACCAATAGCTACAGGAACTGTATAGTGTTGTATCAAAATTTCTAAACCTTTTAAATAATGAGGCAACATAGAATCTATTGCTTGTAAATGTGCTTTATAGAAATTATTTAAATTCATATAATCTAATTTAAATACTACAAATCCAACTACAAAAGCAAATACAACTTTAACACCATTAATACTACTTATAAAAACAAATAGTACTAATACAATAACTATTAATCCATTTCTTATTCTTTTACGAAATAATACATCTGGATCTAATCCATCACCATATTTAGCTTTAACCAAGAAATCATAATTATCTTCTTTAAGTTTAAAGAATATATCTTGATTATCTTGTATAAATTTATTTGGTTTAATAAATCCATTAGCTGTTAATACTCCGAAGATGATTACACCAAGTATTAAAATCTCTATATACATTACTACTCAACTCCTACATCTTCATTATAATATTTTTCCCCAGTAATTAAGAAATAACAGTTAATGATTATAACCAAATGAAGTATTAATTTTACATACCATCTCTTTAATAGGGTTTTATACTTATCTATACCTAATAGCAATTGCATAGCAAGTACTAATAAGAACAAAGCACCACCGAATACTAAGAATTTCTTATGGAAGTTTTGTCTATCCATTCTATCTCTATAAACACCTTCTACTAAAGCATCTATATCCATAGACATTAGTTCAAGAGCTTCACCAGAATCTCTTGCACCCTCTTTAGTAATCTGTAAGAATAATTGGTGCATATTTTTAACCATATAATATGGATAAGCAGCATCAAAGAATTCTATAGATTGATCGATAGTACCATTATCATAAGACATTTGAATCATTTGTTTAACATCTCGTAAAACAGGATCTTGTAAGATACCAGAATCTCTAACTCCCTCTAATGATTTAACAAATGATTGTGTAGTATTAAACTCCATAATAACGTTAGTAGTATATATTTGTATTTGTTCAAATACATATTCACTATATATTCTTTGTGTTCTTAAAAATGACAAATATGGTATGAATAAAATAGTAATTACAATATATATAATCATAATAGGTATACTATAGAAATACATATAAGTAATTATTGCTGCTGCACCACCTAATAACAAAACTTGCATAGCATAGTCCTTAGCAGTATAGTTCTGACCTAACTCTTTAGTCTTTTCCTTAACCTCTTTATAACTATAAGGAGCATAAGTATTATAGAAGTTAGACACAGTATCAGCAAAAAACTTATAAACATTATCACCTGTATTATATCTATATGATAAAACAAATATAGCAATAAATAATAAAATAACTAATTCCATATAATCACCATCCTTATGCCGGGCTATTAGCTGTACCCGCTACCCCTGCAGGTTGTGTACCTGTTGGAGGAGTATTAGGAACTGCATTAACAGCTGGAGCATTAACTTGTGGTTGTTGTGGCACTGTTACCGGTTTTTGAGCAGGTGCTGGAGCACTTGCAGCTACTGGTGTAGCCACTGGACTAACTGGTGTGGTAGAAGCCATAGGCGTAGGTGCTACTGGTTTTGCTGCTGGTGCCGTTGCTGGCGCTGCTTGAGGAGCAGCTGGAGCAACTCCACTTACCGGTACTGCTGGTTTCGCTGGTGCAGCTTGTGTTGGTTGAACAGTAGTTGGTGTGGGACTAGCAGCAGCTTGAGTACCTTGTGTAGCAGATGCTGCTGGAGCTTTTCCATCATTAGCATTTAAATTAAATGGATCATTTCCAACAGGAACCGCCTTTTTATTAGCTAGATTATCCTCTTTAGCATCTCTTGAACCGGTAGAATCCTCTTTAGTTTCAGCATCGCCTAAACCAAATATGTCATCGGTTTCAAAATAAACATTACCTATTGCTAAATAATCTATTAACTTTTTGGTTGGATTACGTAATGTAACCTTTCCATCCAAAGTCTTAGAGTATAATATATTCGTCTTAGGAGCATTAGTTTCATCATCAACATAGAACTCACATATTTCCATGATTTCACGTTGAAAACGATCTAAAGCCCTAGAATAGTAACCTTTAACATATATTCCTATTTGAACATATCTATGTATAGAAGACAAGTATTGTTCAATATCTTGACTTCCTTCTAGTAACGCATACATACGCATTGGAATACTTGACGCTTTATCAGCATGGATTGTTGATATAATGTGGTGTCCTGAAGAAATAGAGTTACGAACAGCCATAACAGCTTCTGCAGAACGAACCTCGGCAAGTAGAATCCATATTGGGTTCTGACGCATGCAAGCTACTAATGCATCAGTATATGATGCAATATTATTTGTCTTCATAGCTACTATATCACGATGAGGGAAAATCTTATCTAAGTGTAACTCTAATGTATCCTCAATAGATATGATCTTTTCATCTTCCTTAGTATTAGAAGCCAAATATTTTACTAGCTCAGTTTTACCTGAACCAGTTTCTCCAGCAACTAATATATTACAATGTCCCCAAACACACTTAATTAAGAAATCATGCATCTGTTCAGTAATATATTGTTCATTTAATAATTTATCTTTATTTAATCTAATTTTTGCTGGTGTTTTACGGATAAGACAAGCAATTCCGTTAGTCGCAATTGACTCATGAACGAAATTCATACGGAGTTCAGCACTCTCAGCATCTAAGAAAGGATGGGCCATATTAAATGTACGACCCATAACATTAGAACACTGGAATGCTAACTTTTCCATAAAGGTATTGTTAATTTCTGGTCTTTCAACCTGGTATACACCTTTGGATAATGTCTTAAGCCAAACTTGTCCACCATTACTATATGAAATATCTGTTACATCATCTTCTTCAAGAAACTCGTTTAAGGGACCAAAATCCATCTGCGAGAAGACATTCTTGTCATCCATATTAACACCCTTTCTTATCTTTTTTTATCTAATTTTTATCCTTCTATATTTTCATCAGGAATTTGTACTGTCTTAGCTAGAATAAAATTCTTTAAAAATTCAGATTCAACCTCAGTCTCTCCAGAATTAGTAGTATATGAAGCATTTCTTGGAACTGCTACAATATCCATTCCTACATAAATAGATTTACTTAGTAATAAGTATAAATCTTCAGGAACAGAGAATAACAATACGGCAGGAACACCAACTGAATCTCTATTTTTAAATACATTATTACCAGATGAATCCTTAACAGCTAAAACCTTAATACTTTTAATAAATTTACCGTAAATAACTTTTCCTTCATTATCTCCATCATTTGTATGTAGATATAAATCTATATTATCTTCAGGGAATATTGAATTTCCATAAGAAGTCATATTATTTATAGATAATGCAAAGATTGTATATCCATCTGGAATATTAGAGAATAATGAATCAGGCATTTCTTCAGGAGCAATTAAACTCTCTGTAAAGAAATAACTATTTCTAGGTATTTTGGAATCAAATGATACCATTTTTCCTACAATACAACTACCTGTATAGTTCTCTTCTGGACAATTTAATGTTTGAACAACATTGTCCATACTATTTAATATAGTTGAAGATATTTGTGTTACACCAACATCTTCTGCTGTAATAGTATCTCCTTGAACCAACGTTCTAGTAGCATAATAAACATTTACAGGACTAATAGCTTGATTAACACGCCATTGATATCCTAAAAACAATACTACTACTCCTAATAGTACACCTAAGATAGTAATTGTATTCTTATTACTAGCAAATTTTTTTAAAGGAGCTAATATATTTCCCATTTTATTCTTCCTTTCCTATTTATAATACCAACATTTATTTCCAGTTATCTTTTGTGCACATTCTCCAGGAGAATCGGTATCACTACACTCATTACTTTCATAAGTAGAATCATAATTAAGTTCAGCAATTAAGTCGATACTATTAACAACGTCTAATGATGTGGCCTCATCTGCTACCATAAAGTTACCAGTATTAGTAGTAACCTTAACACTTACCTTAGGAGGTGCCTCATATAAATCATAAAAATCAACTTGATAAGTATCTGTTAAAGATACTGTTTGGGCAAATCTCTTTAAGAAATTTGCCACAAACAATTCTTTCTTTATTCTTAAATCCCCTGTTTCATAATAATATGCATTATCGATTGAATCATACAATGCTGCATTAGCAACTTCTTTCAATTGATAATAATCTTGTGTATTAGTAGTAGAAGCACTTTGAACCAACATCATTACTACTATGATAAATATACCAAGTAATATTAACCAATAACCCCAATATGTCTCTCTCATTTCTTTCTACTCCTTCCTACTTAAATGATAACCTATAATAATTTACAGTCTTATCTAGGTTTCCTCTATTATCTTTAGTTTTATCATTTGCCTTTGTGACTCTTCCTACGTAATCTATCCAACGACATTCTGTAGGTCCGCTAGCATTTCGTCCGTCTCCTCTATATACGTTACCACCAGAGCCAAAGACAAATCCTTTAGTACCATAATCAACTACGTAACAAATAGAATTAGCGTTATTAGTCAATCTAGATAATACTTTGTTTTCAAATTCTTTTGTAACATATGCTTTAACAGTTTCATTTAAGAAATGACTAGCATAGTGAGCAATTCCAGGATCTTTATCAGTTGGAACCCAAGAATTCAAGTCACTAGAATGTAATTTAGTAAATCCATATAATTCCATAGTTTCTGTTTTTTCTTGGTATCCATTTTCACTACTAACTCGTCTTATTGTACTTAATGCTGTTGGTGATAATGTATAAGAATATTCAGGATATTTTTGTTGATTAACATTTGGAGTATCTACTATTTCATAGACTTGTTCTCCTTCTTCTTTAATATTCTCTAATAATTTACCACCTTTATCAGTAACATATATATAACCTTCTAGATTATAGTGTTGTCCATCGGTCCAGTTAGCACCAATCTTTCTATCACCAATATCTTCATCAATATTGTATAGTGATACAGAATTTACAGTAGCACCATATCTAGCATCCTTCTTATTAGCTTTTAACTGATCTTCAGTTATATCCATAGACATTACATAATTTGATAAGTAATCTCCTGAACCAGAATCAGTTAAATCATTACCATTTGGATCATTTGTTCCATCTGACTTCTTACCAAGTATTTCTTTTGTACTTGGTGTTACTAATTCAGTTTCTAGTGTATCACCACAACAGTAGCAAATACCTTCAACTACTTCATAGAAGCATACACGGTTATTATTACCAATTACGGAAGAATTAGTTCCCATTATTCTTCCATAATGACCAGTTTTTCTATTGTCATTATAGTTTCCTAAGTTATAGAACGTAAATGCATATTGATAAATATTTCTTGGAGTAGTTTCCATTATAGGGAATACAATATTAGTTTCTTGACTATCTCCATAAATACGCCATTTATCTGTATCCTTAGTACAAGAAGATCCTCTATTAGTACATGCTTGACGAGCATCACCAGGATTCTTTCCTAAACTTCTGTGACCTTGAACAGTATCATAATACCATTTATATTCACTAGATTCATATTGACTTACTAATGTAACTTTTCTCTTAATATAGTTAGCATTCTTAATATAGTCTTCTGAACCATTACTACAACCAGCTTTACTGTTCCATGTTACTGTAGCACCAGCACCATGACCAACTTTATCTCCGGCAGATACGAAACTACCACTACCACCGTTAGTACAGTAAGCAAATAGTTGTTGACCTATATAACTACTATCTAAGTTCAATCCAGTACCATCTATCAATGCAGAAGAAGTAGCATTCGAAGTAGCATCATAAGTTGCTGATCCTTGAGCAACTGGATTTCCACTAGCTTGAGTATAAGCTTTACCATTGAAGTTATTATATGAATAATAACCATATTCAAACTTATATGTCAAATCATTTCTTGTTAATGTATTATGAGAAGCTAATTGATCCATATATCCAGGTTCATCATAAGAATATGTAATACTTGGATCAAATCCAGTATTAATTGTATATTTAGCATTCGTAACATCTGTTAACTTATTCTTACCATTAATATGGAATCCCCAATGTTGACATACTTTCATGTCATCATTCTTCTCGTATATTGCACTTTGATCAGCAGACCAGTCCGTATCTCTCCTTGCATATGTTTTACCTGTAGCATACAAATAATACTTTTCCATCATGCTGTCAATGTAAGCACCATGAGCCTGAACATAATCTTCACCGTTCCAAATTGCTCCAGCGGTACCTTCTTTTTTACAATGACCCTCACCATACTTAGCTCCACTTTCAAAGTTATTACTAATTGAACCTTCTGGAGCAGTAAATTGATAACTATTATTAACAGTTGCAATTCCAGTAGTACAATCAAATGTATAAGTAACAAAGTTTATCGTTGGGCCTGTTACAGCAATAGGATTTCTACAAACATCTGCATCTTTACCATTATCACATTTACCATTCGCACCATCATCTAGATACCAAGAAGCTTCTGTACATTCAACTCCATCGTCATTATATTCACCTCTAGTACAAGTGTCATTACAATTACCCCTATTAGATGTACTACAACCATATCCAGTATGAGTTTCTTTCTTCCATCCAGCACCTTCACAGTAGTATATTGGATCTCCCATTGTAACTTCTATATCTCCAGCTAACTCACCTTTAATTCCTGCAAATACACTCTCGATGTTTTTTTGGTTGAATTTAGCAACTACTTCTTTAGATAAATTACATATTTCTCGTTTCCATCCATCAATATCAATTCTAGTAGTAATACAAGTTCTAGATGCTGTAGTTTTTAGTATCTTATCTTTTTGAACAACGAAGTATTGACCTGCTATAACAGCATTAGGTCCTAAGTAATTCTTTAAGTTAGGCAAACTGAAATCCCAGTCTTCTTTACAAGATATAGCACATATTTTGTTTTCTGCCATATCTTCCATAGCATAAGAATTCATTCTTATGTCATGTTTTTCCTTAGTCTTTTTAATATTATCTCTTGTATCATTTGTATTATTTCCACCTGGTGAATAAGAACCATTATTTGAATAAATACAATAGAAATTATCTTCACCTGTACCAGGTACTGAAGCCTCATGCAATTTTAAGTGTTCTATTCCCCCAGTAGATCTTTCATCAGCATCAGCCTTACATACAGGAGTATAAGTTGCTGTAGTACACTTATCATTACAATATGTTTTATATACATAATGATCTTCATCAAGTATTCTAGAACAACAACCAGCACCAACGAACACTACAGGATCAAATCCACCAGAAGTACAATTACTTTCATTAGTACATGTTTTATAGTTAAACTTAGCAGTATCTGCATCACACGCAGGTAAGAAAGTACCAACTTCATATGTATTATAATTAATAATCATATTATCAGAATTATCACCGCTATTATAAGTTATTTTAACCGTTGGAGCAGCTTCCATATTGAACGAACAATTTGTACCACAAGGTACTCCATCGCCTCGTCCAGTACCAGTTCTACCAGTACCAGGAGTACCATCCGTAGTATGACCAGATGCTTTTATCTTATTAAATATTTCCATTCTTTGGAAGTTAGCACTATTAGCCGGATTGGCTTGACCAGTATTTAGTATATATTCCTTACCATCAACACCGACAGAAGTTGATATTCTGAAATCAGACACGTCAACTCCTCCTACTGTTCCACCATTACCATCTCTAGATCCACCAGAGACACTACTAGCTTTAGAAGAAATAGTATTAATATTTCCAGAAATAGTATATCTAAATGCCATTGTCCCATCATTATCAAACAGATAACCAGTATAGTTTTTATTTTTATATTCAGCAAAATCCTCATATTTAACAGTTAAGGCATTCATCTTATCATCGAATGTAACTAAATGATCTAAATCTCTACCAATTTCAAATTTAACTGTAACACCATACTGAGAACAAGCCTTACAAGTAGGTCTTAAACTCAAGAAATGTCCAGTTCTTAATTCATTTTTAACAGGTATATCGGTATACTTACCTTCAATTATTTTTACATAATTACCATTATTTTTATTAATATCAGTATTTTCTTTAGCAACATATGCATTTACTGTTATTGTTTTTTTATCTTCTGAATAATCTAAAGCTTCTTCTAACAAATTTGCTGCATCTTTAAGAATTCCTTTATCAACACTGCCACATGAAGAACCATTTGCTCCGTTACAGAACAAAGTTTTCGCTTTATTTTGGGTATCGACCTTAAATTTACTATGCTTCTTTCCCCAATCATTTCCCCATTTAGCATTAATATTTAACATTAATGACTTATAAGCATAATATTGATTAATTAAACCAGAATCTGAATTGCTAGCCGCTTCACCAACTTTAATAGCTAAAACACGGTAAGCCAACGTAGCAGCAGCCATTTTCTTCTTGTCTGTTTCAGATAAACTTGATAAATTTCCATCAACTGCATCTGCAACATGCGATATTGCTGAAGCATAAGCTGGTTTATTATAAATTACAATGGCTAACTTATCTAGATAAGAACCATTTACATCTGTTGAGTGATCTCTAAAGTATGGAGTTCCAGAAGGCTCTTGACGAGCAGGGTCCATACAAACAGCTGCAATTTTAACCGATTCACCATTACACACAGCATTACCAGCATATATATTTTCTCTTATTACTTCATTATCAATTACCTGACCATTATCAGTTCTTTTGAATTTATATTTTCCAATAATGGTTACCATTTTACTAATCTTATTTGCTCCAGTATAAAGTGGTTTAATAGTATAATTTGAACAACCATCTAATGCTTGTTGAGTATTAGATAAGAATCCAGTAACGTTGTATACAGTACCATTCGCTGCATTGTATACTCCACCTTCTGAAGCATCAGCAGAGTTATCAATTACACGGAACTTAACTGTTGCAACTATTTCTTTACCTCTATTATTTTTACCTTTTACTATAACTTCAACGCTATCGTCACTTCCTGTAACTTTAGCACCACCTACAGTACAGGTTTTCTTTTCAGCATTGTATGAAGCAGTAACGAATTCACTATTACTTGAATTACAGCTCTTCATATCGGTAACATAAGAAGATATATTTAATTCTTCCGTTTTACCAATCATTATTTCTTTAGTTATTGTTACTTCTGTTTCAGAAGTATAATTAGGATCAACTGTATATTCCAAAGCATATTGTCCAGGTCCAACTTCAACACCAGCTTTATAGCATTCGCCATTTGTAGATCTCCAACAATAAGATTCATCATCAACTATTATTCCACTAGGAAAATTAACACCTGGCAATTTAACCGTTCCACCTTTTGGAACAGACTTTCTAAATATACCAGCTAATTTATCATTTTCTAATGGTTTATAAGTACCATCTTTTAATGACATATCGTTATTTAAACCAGATACATCTACAACACTTGTATTTTCAAAACAAGTATATAATATTCTTTCATATTGAACTTTTCTATCAGTGATATTAGACATATCTACACTACCATTGTATAAAGGACCTTTACCACATATATCAAATGGTACTGTTGTATTTCCATCTAAAGCTCTACTATGAATATACCAACCTCTAAAAACATAATTACCAGTAGCTTCACTACCGTTATATTCACAGTTAGGAAGTGAAATACTTCCGTTTGAATAATAAATTTGTTTTTTAGTTGCTGTATTATTCTTTAAAGCTTTTTTAGTTTCTTGACTTAAATCAGTCCATCCTTCACCAAATGCTTCACACTTAGCTCCACCGTAATCAGCAATTACAATAGCACTAGTTTCGATTTTAACTGTCGATTTAATACTTCTATCATTCTTAAAGTGAACAACTACTTTAGTCTCTACAGGAGCAGTTAGAACTAAATCTCTCTTTAATTCAAGAAGTACACCACCACTTGCGGCAATACCACAACCTGAGAAATAAGTTGTATCATAGTCACAAGATACATAATCTTTATCCAAATAGAAATTAAATGGTGTATTATTACCTGTTAATCTCTTTTGGAAATTTGAAATAGTATTCATACTAAAGTCATAATTATAACTTTTATGAAGAGATGAAGTATAATTCAACTTAATAGTCATTGTACCAGGACCAGTTTCACCTTTATCATTTAAATAATAAGCTGAATCTTCATAAGTACAATTTAAAGTAATACTTCCTTCATTAGTATCACTAGCAATAGAAGCAATATAACTTCCATTACGAATAAACATTGTAACCCCTGGAGAAACTGTTACAGGATTTTTACCAACTTCTTGGTCCCCACATTTTAATCCGTTAATACCGTTCATTAATCTATTACCAGTATTTTCGTATCCTATAATATATATATAACCATTTTCTTTACTAACAGCTCTTTCAATACTGATTTTAGGATCTGCTGCTTTAACAACGTTTAAAGAAAAAATCGATAATATAATGATAAATAATGTATTTAATAATCTCTTATTCATAATTAATCATTGCTCCTTTTCTTTAATAACACAATTGTTAGAACACATCCTATTGCTAAAACAATTCCTAATACCAACCATTTATGGTCTGATACTTTCTTAACTGCTCTATTAACTACTCCCTTGTTAGTTACTTTAGCATTTGTAGGATCCTTTATTCCTTGTTTAGCCAATTTAGCTTTGTATTCCTCTACATCTTTAACGTAGTTTCCTACTTCAAAATCATAATTAACAAATTCTTGGCATTTGTAATATGAAGGAGCACTTACGCAAGCTTCTCTATTAGATAATTGATTATATCTTGGCGTTGAAATTTTTATATTTCTAAGAACTTTTCCTTCACAAATTCCACTGTTTGAATATACCTTGAATGAATAATTTTTAACTGTTTCTGTATGATCATCTCTTAATATAATAACGCCATCTTTACTGTCCTTACTATATAGAGAATATTGAGCACCATCAGAACGTTCTACAACTATATATACATCATTAGTAAGATTATAAATCTTAACATCCAATGCATAGATAGCAACAGCATATAATTCTGAATTAGGATCATCATAACCCGCTGAATTAAGTACTACAGGTTCATACTCAACCTTAATTGCTGCAGCAGCTTTAGATAGTCTAACTTGTTCATTAACATCACAGTAATTCTGTACATAAGAACGACAGTCTTCAAAGTCTACTCCAGTATATTTTCCAGCACAGCATTGCTCCCTTTGAATAGGACTACTTTGACCAGTACACGCTTTAAAAATCGAGCTCTTACAAGCAATTCGTGTATTCTTGACTCCGTCCTGATTACAACAAGCTAACTTCTCAGCTTCGTTAGTATACTTTGAGCACACTGAACTGTAATCAACCTTCTTATTCTCTTCAGATTTGTAGTTTTCAGGATCGAATACTGAAAAATCATATTTATCATCTGCTTCAGCTCTTACATATCCTGTAATCATTACTAAACTACAAAATAAAAATAATAAATTTAAGAACTTATTCTTCATATTAACACCAACCTTATTTTCTACTTATAATTTTACCATCAGTTTGTCAAAATAACAACAATAAATTGCACTAAAAAATAGATTATGATATATTATTTATGGTGATTTTAAATGAAAAAAAATGAAAAGAATAACAAGTTAGCAATGATCATAATAGTAGTCATTTGTATCCTTTCAATTGGCGGGTTAATATATGCTTCTATCGTCTTAAATAAGAAAGAAGAAGACCTTAGTAAATACTTAATAGAATTAAATTATAAAGAGCTCACGGCTAAGTTAGAAAAAAAAGAATCTTTCATCTTAGTAGTTACTAGAACTGATTGCTCTCACTGTGAAGCTTTTAAGCCTAAATTTAAAGAAGTATTAAGAGATAATGACATCATCGCTTATGAAATAGCAACTGATAAACTATCAAAAAAACAAAAAGCTGCTTTTAACGACATTGCTAATATAGCCGGAACACCTACAACAATATTCATTGTTAATGGTGAAGAAGCTACAACAACAAACAGAATTATTGGTGATGTAAGTACTGAAAAAATAATTAATAAACTAAAATCTCTAGGATATATAGAATAAAGGAATGATTTTATGAAAGAAAAAAAGATATCTTTTAAATATCTTGGTATTGGTATATTAGCAATTATATCTTACTTTCTATTCGCAAATATACTAATGTATGGTATTGCTACTCTAAAACCAGCAAATACCATGAACTTAGTAACTATATATTATTTTATAGTATATACTCTTACTTTATTAGTATCCTTTTTAATCTTTAAAAAACAAATCATTAAAGACTTTAAAGAATTTAAAAAGAATTACAAAAAATATATATCTATCGCTTTTAGTTACTGGATAAAAGGTTTTTTCATCATGATAGTTAGTAATTACATCCTTAATATAATTCTTAAAACCGGTCAAAGCGTTAACGAAATGGAAAATATTGCTTTAATAAAAGGTAATATCCTAGTACATTCCTTAACCGTTATACTAATTGCTCCTTTTTTAGAAGAGTTAATATTCCGTATGTCATTTAACAAAATGACTAAGAATAAACACATATTTGCTCTAATAACTGGAGCAATATTTGGTTCTATTCATATTATTACATCATTAAGTCTTAACAATCCTTTAAATATCTTATTATTAATACCTTATTCTGCTATGGGAGTAGCATTAGGTTATGCTTACAAAGAAACAGATAATATATTCTCTTCTTTATCAATGCATATGATTCATAATACTCTTAGCATTATAATAATTATAATAGGTATTAAAGGGGGTATTATTTAATGCGTGAAGAAAGAAGAAAAGAACAAACTAAACTATTAAATAAACTCAAAGGTATCGAAGTTGAAGAGGAAGAAGAAACAGTAGTAGAAGAAGAAAAAGAACCTAAGAAAAAAGAGCCAAAAAAGAAATCTCATAAATTTATCTTTTTTTTCTTTTTAATATTACTTATAATTATCACCTACTCCAACATAATTGAGCCTAAATACTTATTTAGAATAAATGAACATAGTATTAAAACAAAAAAAATAGATCAGAATATGAACGGTTTAAAAATAGTTGTTTTTTCTGATATTCACTATGGTACAACTGTTGGTGAAAAAGAATTAGATAAATATATTAATAGCATTAATGAACTTAAACCAGATATTATTTTCTTTACTGGAGATTTGTTTGATAAAAATATATCTCTTCAAAAAGAAAGTATCGATATTATAAAAAATAAACTAAGTAAATTAGAAGCTTCCCTATATAAATATGCTATTTATGGAGAAAGCGATTATGCAAATAAAGATAAATATATAGAAGTTTTAAACGCTAGTAACTTTACATTAATCGATAACGCCTCTAAATTATTATATGTTGAAAGTAACACTCCTATCGTTATAACAGGAATCAATAAATATGATAAAAAAAGTATTGAATTTATAACTAATCCAATCGACGATATTAATATTACTAACTACTTTAAAATTGTTCTAGATCACGAACCAAATAATATCGATAACTATATAACTACTAATCCCGATATTATCTTTACTGCTCACTCCCTAGGCGGATTAATTAGAATTCCTTATTTAGGAGGAATAATTAATAATGAGGGAGCTAAAAGACATAATAATAAATATGAAAAAATTAATGACACTATAATATATAATTCTTTTGGTTTAGGTACTTCAAATTTAAATATTCGTCTTAATAATCCCCCATCTATTGACCTTTATCGTCTATACCTAGACTAAAATAAAAAACTATAGTATAATGAATCAGCAGGTGATTATATGGAATGGTATCATTATTTAATAATACTAGCTGTTCTAGTATTAATATCATTAATAATAATAAAAATTAATAAAAAAGATTTTAGTTCAGATATTAATAAATTATTAAAATATCTGGGCGGGAAAGAAAACATTGTAAATGCCGAATGTAATATGTCCCGATTTAAAGTAATAATTAAAGATATGTCCAAAGTTGATAAAGACGCTATTCAAAGGCTGGGTGCTAAAGGAATAGTTGAGATAGATAATCAACTTAAGATCATCTTTGATAAAGATGCTAAACAACTAAAAGAATGTATTAAAGGCATAATAAAATAGAGATTGAAAATCTCTATTTTTTTGTTAATCTTTTTATATACATACCTGGTTTAAAAGGAGCATTAAAAGCTTTCATATTATAATTATTAGCTATTCTATGTAAGTCACTAGTTAAAAATGAACCTACTTTATCTAAACTCAAATTAGCTTCAACATTATTCATAAATTCTATATCATCAATTCCTAGGAAATCAAATAAAGTTTTTAAAGTTATCACTTGTCCATTCATAGGATTTCTCTCTCCTACTTTTTTTAAATCAATATTTTAAAAAAAGTAGAGTAAATTGTCAAAATTTACTCTATTCATATATTCCTAAGAATTGTTTCTTTTTACCTTTTCTTATTACTAAAACTTTACCATCTATTGCTAAATCTTTAGTAATAATTTCATTTTCATCATTATGCTTAATATTATTTAAAGATATCGCATTAGCTGATAACATTTCTCTAGCTTCTCTTTTACTAGAACAAATATTATTATCTACTAATAAATCTATTAATTTAGTATCATTAGTAAGTTTAACAGTAGGTACTTGTTTCATACCAATCATTATATCATCACTAGATAAACCTTCTAACGAACCACCAAATAACGCTTCACTTATTTTAACGGCTTTTTCATATTCTTCCTCTCCATGTAGTCCAACTATTATATCTTTAGCTAAAGCTTTATGAGCTATTCTTAAATGAGGAGCTTCATTATGTTGTTTTTCTATTTCCATTATTTCATCAGGAGTTAAAAAAGTTAACATTTTTAAATATTTAATAATCATTGAATCTTCTAAATTAATTAAATATTGATACATTTCATAACTACTAGTTTTATTCTTATCTAACCACAAAGCATTTCCCTCTGTTTTACCAAACTTTTTACCAGTAGAATCTGTTACTAGAGGCATTACCATTCCATAAGCTTCTTTACCTAATTTTTTCTTTATTAATTCTATACCAGATGTAATATTACCCCATTGATCACTACCAGCTACTTGTAATACACAATTTCTATTTTCAAATAAGTACAAGAAATCTAAAGCTTGTAATATCATATAACTAAATTCAGCATAAGTAATACCAGATTCCAATCTACTTTTTACTTTATCCTTAGCTAACATATAACCCACATTAAAGAATTTACCATAATCTCTTAAAAAATCAATTACATTAATATCTTTTGTCCAATCATAATTATTAACTACTTCAAACCCAAATATTCTCTCAGCTTGTTCTTTTAATCCTCTAATATTATGTTCTACCTCTTCTTTAGTAATCATTGGTCTTTCAGCATCAGGTTTAGGATCACCAATCATTCCTGTAGCTCCTCCAACAAGTAACAAAGGATGATGTCCATGTTGTGCCAATCTCTTACTAATCAAAAATGAACTATAATGTCCAATATGCATAGAATCAGCAGTCGGATCAGTACCTATATAGAATGTTAAACCTCCTTCATTCAATTTATCAATTAAATCTGGAGAACTGATATCTTGTACCAATCCTCTCCATTGTAACTCTTCAAAAAATGTCATTTTCTTATTTGCCATATTATTTCCTTCTTTCTAAAATAAAAAGTTTCATAATCTAAGGACTACTATCGTAGCGGTACCACCTTAGTTTATGAAACTTATCATACACTTTATCTCTTAACGCGAGTAACGTTTCAGCTCCAGAGTCGTAAATTCCTTCATTGCTGATTGACATTAATTATAACACAAGTTTGTTATCTGTCAAACATCCTTTTAATACTTTCACCAATTCCTCTGAAGAATGCCCCAATCATCGCGAAGTTAAAGTAAATCTTATAACCTAATAATCTTAACACTAAATAGATTAATAAAGCTACAATAATTATTACTATAAAGATAACTAAAATCATATTAGTACCTTTTTGTTTATTGACATTTATCTTATATACTTCACTAGTTACACCATCTTGAGCAACACAAGTAATTGTTATTACTCCAGGTCCAGAGAACTTACGGTATGAACCATCACTATTAATATTATCTTTAGTACACTTAGTAGTTGGTGATTCTGCTTGCTCATGAACATCTACTTTAGTTTCATTCTTCTTTAAAGTAATTGCATAAGTATTAACATTCTTACTAAACTTTAATTCTGGATGACCAGTAACACTTAAAGCTGATAAGATAGCATTACTATCTAAACTTTGTTCATCTAATAAAGTAACAAGTAATGTATATTCTTTAACAACACTAGGACAATCTCTACTAGTTACCTTTATTACAATACTTCTTTCAACATTTTCCTTTAATGAGAAGTCTTGTAACTCTGCTACATCTCCTTCATTTTCTGTAGCAAAGTCTATTTTAAATCCTTGTTTAGCATTATAAGGTATTTCAATACCACTATATGTTAATTGATCAGGATTAAAGTCGATAACCGGCATATCAATCGTTTCATCTTTAGTAGACAATATTATTTGTTTAAGTCTAGCTTTATTAGCTGCTTCTAAAGTACATTTATCTACACCTTTTCTATTAACTACAACAGTATAAATATTTGTATCTCCACTTTCACTTACTGTTCTAATTTGAATAGGATTAGAACCTTCAGCTAATTCTACATCTCTTGGTGCAAAGCCATCAACAAATTTAGCTTTTTCATCATTTAATGTAGCAGCAATATTCATAGAAGTAACACTATTCTCTACTTCTACATTATAAGTATTTATAGAAGGATCAAATGCTGGACTCAATTCCCCATTACTAACAACCAATGAACTTAAAGTATTATCTTTACTTCTATATGGTTCTCTAGTAACTGTAACAGCATAGTTAATTGAAGCAGCATTATTAGATATTGTAATCATAAATGTTTGACTACCAAAAGATAAGTTTTTAGTACCAGTACCTGTAATAGTACCAGCAGCACTACCTCTTGATCCCACAGCATTTATAGTTATTTGTTCTACACTACCATCTACAACAACAGAATAAGCAACATTTTTTGTATCAAATGCTGGACTTAATGTTCCAGGACTAACAGATAAACCTGTTAAATAAGGAGTAGTTGTACAAGAATTAGTACAAGCACATCCAGAACAAGTAGTTTTACATCCAGGAGCATTTGGATTAGTAGTACAATCATTGGCAGGTGTTGGAGTTGGTTGAGCATTTATAGGAACACATTGATAAGCAAATACTACCTTACAATAACGTCTACTTAATGCTTGTCCTCCAACATTTAATGAAAGATTACTACAATTATTTGAACTAACCTTTAATGATTCTAATTTATATCCACTAGCAGGAGTAACTAAAGTACCAGATTTTTCTGGTGATACACTTTTTCCTCCAGTATATACATAACATCTCTCAATATTACCACTACCAGAACAGTTCTCAACGCTTTGATTTGTACATGAAGTAGTAACTCTTACTCCGCTAGAATACATTACTGCATTAACATTACCTGTAGATACTCCACTACCAGCAACCCAAAAATAATAAACACCATTCTTAACAGCAGCATAGTAAGTATTAGAACTAGTTCTAGTATATGTTGCAGAATTTAAATTTGGAGAAGTACCATAATAATAGCCTAGAACAGTACCAGTAGATTTTACTGTTACTAAGTCATCATTTGAAGTAATAGATGTAATATTAGGATGAGTAACATTAGCAAGTCTTTCTATCATATATCCATTATCAACAACATTTACCTTAGCTTTAGCCACAGTAAAAACACTAAAACTAAGTATCAATAGTAATACATAATTAATAATTCTTTTTCTCATATCTACCGTTCCTTACTATACATTATCATAACATCTAAGCTATATTTTATCAATATTAATTATAACCTTTTTTTCTTGTTATAACAATATTTTTCTGTTAAAAATATCACCTATTATTTGCTACTCAATTCCTTATAATAATTATATCTTTTCTTAGCTTCTTCTTTATTTAATTCCAACAATTCCTTAGCTAATTCTTCATCTTTTTTATATAAAGAATTATATCTTACTTCATTTTTAAGAAGATCTTCATATTTATCAAAATCAGGTTCTCTACTATCTAAATACAATTTATCTTCTTGAGGGTTATATCTCATCAAATTAACATATCCAGCTTCTACTACTAACTTTTCTTCGTTAATAGAATTACTCATTCCTCCTTTTATACCTTGTTCTATACAAGGAGCATAAGCAATTACTATTGCTGGTCCTTCATGTTCATCAGCTTCTTTAAGAGCTTTAATAGCTTGAATAAAATTAGCTCCTAAAGATATATTTGCTACATAACAATTTGGATAACTCATAGCTATTCTAAATAGATCTTTTTTAGCAGTTTCTTTACCACCAGAAGCAAATTGTGCTACTTGACCGATTCTAGAAGATTTACTAGCTTGTCCACCAGTATTAGAATAAACTTCTGTATCTAAAACTAAGATTTTTATATTCTTGTTACTAGACAATACATGGTCTATACCCCCAAAGCCAATGTCATATGCCCAACCATCTCCACCTACACACCAGACACTGCGTGCTGGTACATAATTAAGTAAAGATTTTAAATCATTAGGTATTTCCATCTTTTCTAGTTTGTTAGCTACATCATAAGTAATATTAAAATCATCTTTATTATCCAACCATTTATTAAATAACTCTTTCTCTTCATTCTTAACACTATCTAAAGAATGATGCATTATTTCTTCTATTCTATTTCTATTCTTCTCATAACTTAATACCATACCATAACCAAATTCGGCGTTATCCTCAAATAAACTATTAGCCCATGGAATAGAATATGGAGTAGATGGTGTACTACCACCATAGATAGAAGAACATCCCGTAGCATTTGCTATTACAAGTTTATCTCCAAGTAATTGTGTTAATAACTTGATATAAGGAGTTTCTCCACATCCCGCACAAGCTCCACTAAACTCCATACAAGGCTTATTAAACTCTAATCCTTTTGGCGTAGTTATTGGAAACAACCCTTCTGGATTCTTATAATTATTAAAGTATTCATTTACTCTTTCTTGTTTACTATCATCTACACTACCAAATGATAAAGCTTTATTACCTGCTTTACCAGGACATGTATTTATACATAAACCACAACTAGTACAATCATAATCAGAAATCATTATTTCAAAATTATATTCTGGTTTACCCATCATAGGTACCCCTTTACCTTCTTCTTTATGAGCAAAAGGTCTAATAACAGCATGAGGACACACTAAAGCACATTGGTTACACTGAATACAATTTTCACTATTCCATTTAGGTACTAAAGTACTAACTTTTCTCTTTTCCTCTCTTGTTAAAGAAGCTGGGAAAGTACCATCTCTATAAGTCATTAATTCTGATACTTTTAATTTATCACCATTTCTTCTTCTAATCTTTTCAAATATATCCAATTTTTCTTCTTTATCTTCCTCAACATTGAAATGATATTCTTTATTTTTTAATTTATCCATAGTTAAATCTAAAGCCTTAATATTAGCATTAACTATGTCTTCTCCTTTATTACCAAATTGTTTCTTTATAGATTCTACTAATACTTCTCTAATATTATCTAAACCTAGTAATGATAAAATAACTAATTCCACTATCTTACTTATCTTACCCTTGATATTACAATCTAAAGCTATTTTATAAGCATCTATAGTATAAACATTTAACTTCTTATCATTTATTATTTTCTTTACTTTATTTGGTAAGAAAGAATCTAAATCTGTTTTATCAGTATTAATAACTAAGATTCCCTTTTCTTTAATACCATCTAACATATCTAGCTTAAATAAATATTCATCCTTAGTTATAACTACCATATCAGGATTAGTTACATAATATGGTGCATTAATCTTCTTAGTTCCTATTCTTAAATGACTAATAGTAACTCCTCCACTTTTTTTACTATCATATTCATTATAACTTTGAACATATTTATTATCATCATTACCTATTATCTTCAATATGTCTTTAGAAGCTGATACCATTCCATCACTTCCAAAACCATATATCTTCAATTCTTTACATCCTAAATCAACTTTGTAATCACTTATAGGTAAACTTAAATTAGTTACATCATCTTCTATACCTATTGTAAAATTATTCTTTAAAGTTCCCTCTAACATTTTAAAAACACTATATATTTGGGCTGGATCCGTATTCTTAGAAGATAAACCATATCTTCCTCCAACTATCTCAATATCCCTATCCTTTAGAGTACAAACAACATCTAAATATAATGGCTCTCCACTACTACCAGCTTCCTTAGTTCTATCTAATACAGCTATTCTTCTAACACTATTAGGTAATACATCTTCTAAATACTTCTTACTAAATGGACGATATAAATGGACTTCAATCATACCCACTTTAGCTCCATTACTATTTAAATCATCTACTACCAATTTAATCGTATCAGAAACACTACCCATAGCTATAATAACGTTCTTAGCATCTACTACACCATAATAATTAAAAGGTTTATAATCAGTATTTAAGAAATAATTAATCTTATTCATATTAGCATTAACTATATCTGTCATTTGATTATATAATTCATTTCTAGCTTCAACTGTTTGAAAATAGATATCTTCATTTTGAGCCATACCCTTTTGAATATGACTATTAACATTTAACATTCTCTTTTTAAACTCTTCTATTTTCTTAAAATCAATTAATGATATCATATCTAAATCATCAGCTAGATTAACCTTATTATTTTCATGACTAGTTCTAAAACCATCAAAGAAATGTAGGAAAGGTAAACTACCATCTATAGCACTTAAATGAGCTACACAAGCTAAATGATTAGCTTGTTCAACATTAGTTGAAGCAAGCATACAAAAACCTGTACTACGAGTAGCATAAATATCTGAATGATCTCCAAATATTGATAAAGCATGAGATGCCACAGTTCTAGCCGCTACATGTATTACCCCTGGCAAGCATTCTCCAGCCATCTTATACATATTTGGTATCATTAATAATAATCCCTGTGAAGCCGTAAAAGTAGTTGCTAAACTACCAGTAATTAATGCTCCATGCATTGTTCCAGCAGCACCTGCTTCACTTTGCATTTCTACTACTTTAACTCTATCATTGTATAAATTCTTTTTATCTGTATTAGATAATTCATCTACCTCTGTAGCCATAGGACTACTAGGTGTAATAGGATAAATAGACGCTATCTCTGAAAACAAATATGCTGCTTGTGCACACGCCTTATTACCATCAACTACTTTTTTCATAAAAACCTCCTACATAATTCTCATCTGATTACTATCTTTACGTACAAAAAACTCATCATAATTATTTTTATATTTATAATAATTACTTCTAACATTAGGAACCCAAAATTCATTTCCATCTGATTTAGGTGCATGAATATTTCCTATTGCTTCAATAATTGCTTCATTTACATCTAGAGGAGAACAATTTATTTTACGATAATATTTTTCTACTTCCAAACAAAGTTCAATTATTCCTTCTTCCTTATTAGCAAACTCCCACCATTCTCCGTTTAATCTTAATCCAGCTGGATTATTTATCGTATTAAATAAATTACTATCAAAACCAGTTTCCGATTGTACTATAGCTGCAATCAAACATTCATCCAAACCAAAGATATCTGAATAATACTTTATTTGTCCAAAATAATCTGAGCTAGAAACATATCCATTATTTATATATAAAGTTTCCTTATTTAAATTAAATGATTCTGGTTTTTGTTTTATATTCCTAATTGCTAAGATAATTAATTCTTCTTCACTTTGAGCTTGAACTTGAACCCCTTTACAAACTATTCCAGGTATTCTTCCTTCATAATAATCATCACTAGTAAAATTATCAGTTAATGACTGTAATAAAGCATGTGTTATATCATAATCTACTTGAAAAATATCACAATACTTTTTAATTAAAGCATCTCTTGCTTCCGTTTCTTCATCAACTTGAGCAACCATATCTTCAACACTTTCAGTTTCATATTCCGTTTCATCTGCTTCAGATTCTATGCCCATTTCTTCTTTTTGTCCAATTAATCCACTAACCCCTTTATAAGCTCCAAAAATACCGGCTGCTAATACTACACCTAATACTCCTCTAATAATTAAAGCTTTAGCATTTCTTTTTAACCATCTCTTAGTAATTCTTCTTTTCTTATTTGTTTTATGTAATCTGGCTTTTTTTCTTAAAGTTTCTTCCCCATATACATATACTTTATACTGAGATTCTTTTGGTCTAACTCTATTTTTAGCTATCAATCTATTACGATGATATCTTCTTATCTCAATTATCTCTTTATCAGTTAATCTATAAAATAATCCTCGACTATTATCAATATAAAGACCATTATCATCTATATTTTTTATATCTAATTTTGTAATATCACGCATTGAACACATCACCTATAATAAATTATATTACAAAAAAAGAAGAAATAGAATTATTTCTTCTTAAATACAAAAATCTTACTAAAAATATAATTAAATATTATTATTAATATCTGACAAACTAAAGTCCATATTATTACCCAAACCTTAGTGTTTAACGCTAAGTAAGTAACGAAGATCCACATTATAGCCATTTCCATTAACAATGTTAACAATCTACTTCCAATAAAACTAATAAACTCTTTAAATATCTGTTTACTCTTACTCTTAAATACATAAAATCTATTAGTTACGTAAGCAAATAATACTGCTACAATCCATGATATTACTATGGCTGCTTGCAATTCTATTTTATTTTTAGCATCCAACACTGTAAATAATAAACCCCATTTAACAGCTACAGATACTACAGTAGTAAGAAAACCTACAACCATATATGACCAAAATTCTTCATTTTTGTGGTAGACTCCCCAACCCCAACGCCAGAATCTAACAAATATATTAGGTTTATAATCATAATACTTATATATTTTATTCTTCTTAACTAAAAATCCTTCCCTAGCTTCTTCAATTAATGGTAAATCATTAATTGAATCAGTATACATCTTATCCACTATTCCTTTAGGATATTCTGAATAAAATAGATTTACTTTTTCTTTCTTATGACAATTATTGCCTATTATTTCTGCCGTCTTTAAATCCATCTCCGTTGCTATTAAACCATGTACATTATAATTTTCTTTTATATAGTTTAGCCACCAATAACATGATGCAGATATAATAACATCTCTACTATGAGTCTTTTTATTTACCCAAAAATCTTTTAACTTCTTTTCATGACTAACCCAGAATTCTTTTACAAATTCATCTACATCATCTATATTTTTAACAAAAGCAAAAACTACTTTTTTAAATTCTTCAATAGATTTAACCTTTAATAATAATAACAAAGCAAACCACAGTATTTTAGGAAAACTAAGTATTATTTTAGGATATTTTTTTACAGCAAACAAAAAAATATCAATACCTGAATCTCCATTATATATTGTGCCATCAAAATCATACACATCATATTTCATGAAAATCACCAACTTGTATTGATATTATCATATTTTACGCTTTTTTTCTAGGTTTCTTGCTCTTTTTATCGTGGTTATGTTGAAATAATATATCCGTTTTAATAACTAAGAACAATAGTAATAGCATCAATACTATATATATACCTATTGCCAACTTCTGATCTCCTAAAACAAAAAAGACAGAAACAGAAGCAAACAAGATATTAATTCCATATATAACCAATACTGTTGCTGGAACACTAAATCTCATCTTTAATAACTGAAAGTGGAAATGTTCCTTATCAGGGGTAGCTATTCCTTGTCCATTTAATAATCTTCTTAATATCGCTAAACCAGTATCAAATATTGGTATAGCAAGTATTACTATCGGAATAATTAAAGTAGTTAATGTCGTCGCTTTAAATCCTAATAAAGCAATTATACTAATTGTATATCCTAAAAATAAACTTCCACTATCTCCCATAAATATCTTAGCAGGATGGAAATTATGTAATAGAAATCCTAGAGTAGATCCTAACATTATTAATGATAGTATAGTATCTAATCCTTCTTTTCTATTTAGAATAAACGCTATAACAGCTATTGTTAAAAAGTATATAGAAGCTATTCCAGATGATAAACCATCTAAGCCATCAATTAAATTAATTGCATTAGTAATAGCTACTATAAATAATAAAGTAATAATATAATTTATTGGTACTGGAAATACGATATTTAATCCCAACATATCAACATGATCAATTATTATATTCCCATAGAACACTACTACACAAGCAGCAGCCAATTGTAATAAAAACTTAGTTTTAGCTCTAATAGGACTTATATCATCTATTAAACCAGTAAACACTATTATAAAACCACCTATTAAAATAGATATCATCTGATAAGTAGATCTTGCAAATAGCATATAACCTAATAAGAAAGCCCCAAATATAGCCAAACCACCCATTCTAGGCATTGGTTTAGTATGTACCTTTCTTTCATTAGGTATATCTAAAGCATTTGTATGTATAGCACACTTCTTAGCTAGTGGTACTAATATCGCACTAGCTAAGAAAGTAACAATTACAACTAAAAACACATTGTGCCCATTAACACTCAGATTCATAATAATCACCTAATTACACTATTATAAACATTCTTTTTAAAGAAATCTATGATTTTTTCTTAGATCTTGGTTTCTTTTTTGGAACCACTGGTAGAACTTCAGTTTCATCTCTTTCATAAATATCGAAAGCACTATTCTCATATTCCACATCATCTAAGAATTCTCTTTGCGCTTGTTTAGCCAAAGCTTTTTCTTTTTTCTTTAACAGTTTTTCTTCTTTTTTAGATAATTTTCTAGGTTCTTCATCTTGAAAACTCTCTTCATTAGCTTTAGCTAAATTTCTTAAAATATCAGTATCTGATATCAAAGTAGGATTTTTATCTTTATCCTTATCTTTCTTTTTCTTAGGTGCCTCATCAAAATTATCTTCATCTAAATCAATTATTTCATCTTCTCTAATTAAAATAGTTTTATCTGATAAAGTATCTTCTTCTACTTCTTCAGAATCTTCTTCTGAAACTTCTTCTTCTTCAATAACTGGTTCTGAATCTTCAAAAGTAGCTAAATCACTCTTTTCAATATCTTTGTCCCCAATATTATTAAATTTCTTATCTCTATGTTTTTTTATTCTAGTTTCCATATAATCAAATAATTCTTCATTTTTTCTTTTTAATCTAGCTATATACATTACTAAGATAATAATTAATAGTAGAGCCAATCCAGATAAACCAACGAATATCATCGTTAATAATTTATAATCATTTTTACTTTTTAATATTCCATTTACATCTGTATTACCTTTAACATTTTCATTAGTCATATACTTAAATAATGAACCATCTTCTGTATTGTAATAATACCATCCTTCTTCTCCCGTAGCAGTATTAATACCATAAATAAGAACTACGTCCTCATTACCTTCTTGATAATAAACTGTTACATCTTTATCACCAATCTTAATACTTTTACTCTTTTCATAATCAGCAATACCTGATTTATCAACTTTCACAGGAACTATTGTAATAGCACTTCCAGTAATTTGATTATAAGGAGTAAACACTCCATCTTTAAACATAAAGTAGCTCATATTACCTTCAGCATCTTTTAATACTACTAAAGTAATATTGCCTTTTTCATTTTTATAAGCTACTACATCATTTCCCTCAACATTAACAGTTGAAGCAGTAAATCCAGCAGGTACTTCTAAAGCCCCTTCTTTATTAACTACTGAATATTCTTTACCGTCCACTACAACTTTTACAGGATTTGCTTCTGCTCTTGTTATTGTAATAGTATAAGTTTTCTTACTACCATTTGCAGCTGTAACTGTAATAGAGAACTTATTAGCTCCTTCATTTAAATTAACCATATCTATAGGTGTTACAGTAGCTGTTTTATCTTCTAAATAAGCATTTATTTGAACACTTTCAACATCTCCAGGAACATCTAATGTGTATTCCTTTACATCTTTACTAAATTCTGGAACAATTTTATAATTAGTTACTTCTAATACTCTTAAATTATTGTTACCACTAAGAGATGCTTGAATTTCTTCCTTAGTTTTAACAGTTATACTAGTAGTAGCCCCATTAGTAGCAATAGATTCTCCACTGTCATTATACATTTGACCACTTACAGAGAATTGACCAGTACCAGATTTTAATGCTTGGAATTTATAAGTAACACTAGAATACCCAGTCAAAGTAGATCCAGTTTTTACACAAGCTCCACCTGTATCAGAATTAGCTGAAGTTAATTTAAATACTTCTTGATTATAACTTACGCAGTATTCCCATCCAGCTCCTCCACTAGCATTAACCGTAACACTAACAGTATTACCAATAGAAGTTACTGATGTACTCCTACTAATAGTAAATCCTGCAGCATTTACATTCATTATTCCTACAAACATTAATAATCCTGTTAATAATAAATATTTTATTTTTTTCATCGTATCACCTATAAATTACCCTTTCCTAAAATATGTTTCTGTATTAATAATAAATCTACTATATTGATTTTACCATCATAATTTGTATCTCCGGCCAAAAATTTATTACCACCCAAATCCCCTTTACTAAGTATGTGTTTTTGTACTAATAATAAGTCTACTATATTAACCTTATTATCACCATTTATTTCCCCTCTTATACCAATACTAAAGTTCTTACTTTCTTTAGTACCTTTAATAATAACGGTATCTCCAGTACTTAATGGACCATTGTTTTTTACGTTACCACTAGCATCTTTTACTTCTACTTGAGCACCCCTACTATTAACTAAATTAATAATATCTCCAACACCTGTACCTAATGATAATCCGTAAAAACAATCACCAGTCATTTTAATACCTAGATTATTTACTACATCATTAACTTTTATCTCTGGAGCTTCCAAATTTCTTTCTTCTCCATCTTTTCTAATCAACTCAATTGAAATACTCCTCTTAGTACCACTTGGTGCTGTAACCACAATAACAGCATTTATTCTATCATTAACAAATGTTAATTTCCCGACTCCCTCAACCGTAGCACCGTTTTCTTCAGCCTCAGCTGTTAATTCTACTTCAGTATCAGTAGTATATACATTGTAATGATACTCTAAAGTTTCTCTATCGAAATCACTAATATCTCTTCCATTTACTTTAATATTCTTTAAGTAATTATTATAACTTCTATCACTAGCAGTACTTCCACCATTACTTCCGCTATCTGTATATACAGGTATTAAAAAGACAAATCCACTATTTAATAATCCTGCTTTACTATAAGCTGAATATATACTTTTAGCTTCTTGTATAGGTGCATAAATATTAGTCATATATTGATGAGAGTATTTAGAATAACCATTATTAGGTCCTACGTTAAATTTCTCATAATATAAGGTATTTTGTCCTTTACTAACATATTGTTCTTTTAAGAATTCAGCTCCTCCAAGAATTGCTTTTTCTGGAGATGTCCATGGCCTTCCATATGAAGTACCTCCTATAAATCCCGCAGCATACGCTAGTCCTCTACCAATAGCTCCTAAGTTCATAGAAGGAACTGGATAAGCTCCAATATTATAAAAATTATAATATCCATCTAAACTTTTACCTTCATAAGTAGAAACTGTATTAACTGTTGGATCATCATTTAATTCCGTAGTATAAGTTCCTGTTACTGCCCTATACTTAGCATTACTTGCTCCTTCTTGTTTACTTCTTGCTAAAAGATGTAAAACATTATATGCATAAGTATTAGCTGCTACTATAAACTCATTTTTATAATTCGCCAAATTACCAGTTGCTACAGAACTTACAGCAGTATCATTAATAAAATCTTTACTACTTTCTAAATCTAAGAATTGAAAAATAATATTTTCAAATAAACCATTCTTAGCATCCAAGAACATCTTAACAACATCTGCATTGACATAATAGTAATCCGCTTCAAGTGGCGAACCATTTAAGTAATAATTTGGATTAACGGTTTGCAAAGCACTTAACCATTTTTCTTTTTCTGCTGCTTCTACTAAACTTACACCAGTATTCTCTGGTCTAAAACTCCAAGCCGGATGTTTAGTATGTATATAAAATAGATATGGGCAATAACTTTCTGGGAATCCTAAACCCTTTAATGATTCACAATACTCATTATAGCCATCCCCTTTACTAGTATTAGCATCTACATTTATTACTTGCGATTTTGCAACATAACCATCTGATCCGTAATAATCAATTTTATAAACAGAACCTTGAACACCTAGAACTTTAACTTTTGTTCCAAATGCTAATTCTGATATCTGTGAATTAGATAAAATATTGGGAGCATTATGAACTCCTAAAGCATCAGCTATAATCATCCCTTCAAACGGATAATTTTCAGCCATTACCCGATTTACATTAATAACTAAAGATAATATGAAAGAAAGTGTAAATATTGTGACTATCGTAAACATTTTTTTCATCATTTCATACCTCCTTTAGTATATACTAATTAATTATATCACAAGACCAAGTCTATAACAATATTGACACCGTTCGCAAGTGTAAAATTGTCTACAAATCCTATTTATGATATAATCAGAAAAGAAAAAAAATTAAGGAGTATTCATATGGTAGTATTATCAAAAAAATTAAAGAAGGCTAACAAAGTTGAAAGATTCTTCTATCATTTAACTTTATTAATATATATACTATGTTTTGGCTATTTTATATATGGCCTATTACATTTAGGAAAAATAGAAACCGCAATTAGAATAATAGTTATTACTTTTTTTGGTATTTGGTTTTTAATATATCTTTTATCAGGAGTAATATCAATACTTAGTAAAAAGCATAAAACATTTATATTCTTAACAATCTTTTCTATATTACTATGTCCATTATTTGTGGTATCTTCATTCTATATTAATAAAATATATAACTCTATTAGTATAATGAATCGTAACACTGTTACATATACAAGTAATTTAATAACTTTAAATGATGGAAAAATAACTAAAGATTCTGTTATAGGAATGATTAAATCACCAGAAGATATAGAAGGAAATCTTCTAGCTAAGAAATTAATAAAAAAAGAGAATTTAAATAATACTGTTGAATATTATGATGAATATAACAAAATGTTACAAGACTTATATAATGGTGAAATAGATGGTTGTTTCGTATCAAGTAACTACCCTATTATATTTGGAAATACTGATGACTTTGCTAATATAGCTAATGAAGTAAAAGTTCAATATGAATATAGCGAAGATATGAAGAATGCTGATAATAAGAACATTAAAAATAGAGGCAAAGATTTAACAGAACCATTTACTATCCTATTAATGGGTGTTGATTCAGAAAAAGATGGATTAAAAGCTAATCAAGCCTTTAATGGTGACACTTTAATGCTTGTTACATTTAATCCTAAAACCTTAAATGCTACTATGTTTAGTATACCAAGAGATACTTGGGTACCAATTGCATGTAATAATAATCGTGAAAACAAAATCAATTCATCTGCTGCATATGGTTCAAGTTGTGTTATTAAAACAATTCAAAATCTAACAGGTATAAATATTGATTACTATGTTAAAGTTAACTTTAAAGGAGTTGTTGATTTAGTCAATGCTCTAGGAGGAGTTACTGTAGAAGTAGAAAGACCAGACTTCTGGTATATTGAAAATGGTAAAGTATACCAAAATAAAGTGTGTGAACAAGATTCCAATCGTCGTTTTGGAAAAGATATAGTATGTATGGATTTAGGACTTCAAACCTTAAATGGTGAACAAGCCCTAGCCTATGCAAGATGTCGTCACTTATATGCTATATCAGATATAGCTCGTAACCAACATCAACAACAAATAATTGAAGCTTTAATAAAGAAAATAAAAGATTTAAGAAGTGTATCAGAATTTGAAAACTTATTAAATGCTGTATCACGTAACATTGAAACAAATATTACAACAAATCAAATGCTTTCACTTTATGATGTAGCCAAAAATATGCTAGCTGATAAGTCAGGAACTAAAAACTTATCAATTCAAAAAACTTATTTAGCATATTATAATCTTGGTTTATCATATACTTCAGCATTAGGTTATTATAAAGAATCATTAAATGCTATTGTAAAAGCTATGAAAATAAATCTAGAATTAGAAGAACCAGAAATAATTAAAACATTTGAGATTTCATATAGTGAAAACTATACTACTCCACTAATTGGTTATGGAATAACTGGTACTAGAAAACAAGTAATTCCCAACTACATAGGTTATGATAGTACTTATGTAAGTAATTGGTGTCGAGATAACGGTATTGCCTGTAATTTTAATAAAGTGGATAGTACTGAACAATATGGACAAATACTTAAACAATCTGTATCAGGTGTTCTTCTTGATACTGTAAGTACCATCTCCTTTGATATAAGTAATGGTACTGTTATACAAAATACAATCGAAGAACCAGAAATAAAAACCCCTCCTAAAAAAGAAGAAAAAAAGGAAGAACCTAAGGAAGAAGAAAATAAAGAAGAACCAAAAGAAGAAGAGAAAAAAGACCCTGAACCTAATACTGATCCAGAACCACCTGAAGAAGAACAGGGAAACACTGAAGAATCAACTGATTAAAAGTACCAAAGGTACTTTTAATTTTTCAAGAAAAGAGGCGATAATATGAGAGAAGAAATATTTTATACAAACAAAGATATAAAAGATACTAAAATAGCTATCATAGCAGACATTCACTATAGTCCTACTTTTAAGGATAAAATACTTGATAATATCGCAAAACAAATAAATACTGCTAAACCTGATTATCTTATTATTGCCGGAGACATCTTAGATAGATCTAATTATGAATATCAAAAGATTATAGATTTTCTTAAAAATATTAGCCAAATAGCTACCGTAATCATCACCCTTGGTAATCATGATACATACGTAAAAAGTAGTAACGGAAAGGTTGTTAATGGGATTAATGAAGATTTTATAAATAAAATAAAACAAATAAATAATACTTACATCCTTAGAGATGAAAAAATAATTATAGATAATATATGCTTTTACGGATTTGATCTATCGTTCTATCATTTCATCAAAGATAAAGAATCTTACTCTAGCTTCTGTCAAGAAATACCCAATTTAAAAACAAAATTAGATGATAATAACTATAATATTACAATCGTTCATAGTCCCGTTAATATTTATAGATTTATTAGTGAAAATCCAAATTGTAATCTAGCTAAAAGTAATCTAATAATATCAGGACATACCCATAACGGAATCTTACCACACTGGATAACTAATATAATTAATAAATTATTTAAAACAAATCGTTCCTTAGCATCCCCTTATCGTTTCATTTTCCCTAAATATGCTCAAGGAAGAGTTTATAAACCAGTCGATGGTATAATCTATGAAGGATTACTAAAACTAAGTAAATCTTCTGGAATATTAAACATATTTGATTTTATATTTCATAAAAAAATTAAATTAATAACCATTAAAAAAAGAAAAACTGAATAATAGTTTTTCTTTTTTTAATATATCCTACTTAAAGTCTTACTTATCGCTTTATATCTATATGTGTCATATAACTCTTCATCTGATAACTCATTAAATGCTACATTAGAATTTTCTAACATAAATACTGAATAAAAATAAGGTTTTGTTAACTTTCCTACTATTTCTGTTGCTATAGTCCCATTACTTTCAACACTTTCTTGATGATATTCTCCATCTGGCATCATAATAGTTACACAACACCTATATTGCGCCCTTCTATTATCTACCCCATTAAGTTTTCTTAATAGTTTTATAACACATTGATATTTTGGTAAACTAGGATCTAAAGCTATCTCATCATCAGCATATCTAGTAGTATATATACCGGGTTCTCCATTTAAATAATCTACAAACGAACCAGCATCATCAGTCATAATTGGATACTCTATATGATGATCCTTACAAAAGGATAGAATAGCTTGAGCTTTAATTAATGAATTCTCCTGTAAAGTAGTTCCACTCTCTTCTATTTCTCCTCTATCCCAATAAATGTCTTCCATACTTAATACTTCTATATCATAATTCATTTTGTTAATTATATTTTGCAAGTCTTCAACTTTTCTATTATTTGTTGTCCCAAATATTAATTTCATATAATACACCCCAAAAAATTATATCATAAAAAAACAGATATTTTTATCTGTTTCTATTTAAAAGCATCTAATTTAGGTTGATATTCAACAACACTCCATCTGTTGCCATCTTCCTTAGCCACAACAACACTTCCTACTTTATCGTAGCCCATATCTTTACTATATTCCCATTCTAAGTTGATAACATATACTTTATCAACATCTTTTACACATTTACTTCTATCGTTACTGCTAACCTCAAAACCCTCTCTACAAGCTCTTGTATCATTAGCTTCATTTACAGCTATATCTTCGATGAATTTATATACATCTTCTGTTGTATCTTTAACAATTATACTCTTTACAATAGGTAATTCTTGTTTTCTATCTCCATATGTATCATCTTGTAAATTAGCATACATAGTATCCATTACTTTTAAATCGTACATATCTACTTTAGTATTATAGAAGAATTCTCTTCCTCCTACATCATATTTATTAACTTTAGTACTGATAGTATATAAATCTATAATAAACATCTTAGCTACTTCTTCAGCATAATCTTTATCATTTATTACTTCTTCATTTAATATCTTTTTTAGTTTTTCATACTCTTCTTTATATAATTCACTATCTCTATCACTAATACTATAACCATAACTATCTATACTATCTAATACCTTGATAGTAACCTTTTTCTTTGTGTGTAAAGAAGTATAATAGTTGTATCCAAAATATCCTCCAACACCTAAAATAATCAAGATAATTAGTACTATTAATATTATTTTCCAATTACTCTTCTTTTTAGGTTTTATTTTTCTTAATTTTTTACTCATTTTATCATTCCTATTCTTCATTCACCACGATATTATCGCCTTCTTTTTTTATCAAATTATGAACAATAATATCATTAGAAACAGACAGTATATCTTCGGCTTGTTTCTTTATATCTTCTATATAATCCTCTTCTATTATAACATCTTCTTTTAATATTAAATAGTTATTTGCACTACTACTATAGTAAACCGAATTAGTAACAAAATTGCCATTAGGGAAGACAACAAAATTATTATCTTTTACACTATAAATATCATGTCCTAAAGCATATTTATTAGTAAATCCCATCATATTTCCTAAAGTAGGTAATATATCATACATTCCCATAGTATTCTCATTTATCCCTTTTATTCTTCTAGCAATACTCTTATTCTTTGTCCAGAATACCAAAGGAGTTCTTCTATTTATTTCATGCTTAAAATTATTATAATCATAATAGTTTTCATCGCCTTCTTGATATACTTCACCAGTATCAGTATTATAATTATAATAATAAACATACTCATTTTTATTCAATCTAGCATCATGATCCCCATAGAAGACAAACAAAGTATTATCATAATAATCACTCTTATTAATATAATCCATAAAAGTACCTAATGCCATATCTGAATAGTGAGCACTAATCAAATAATTACCTAATTTAGTTCCTTTTAAATAATTATCTGTCTTAGTAACCTTTTCACCTGTCTTCTCATCTACAGTTGTATATGTATTTGTTAAATCTAATTCACCAAAATAATTATATAATTCTGGATTATAATCTGTTGCTGCAAATGGCGAATGATTAGATAATTGAATCAAAGTACCCATATAGTGTTCATGTTCATTTTCTATCGCTTCTAACTTAGGTTGTAATTGTAAGAAGAAATCAACATCATTCAAACCTAATCCTAACCATCTAGGGTCACTCTTATCACCAATATCAAATTGATCCTTAAATATCATTTCTTCATAACCTAAACTAGGATGCATATTATTTCTATTCCACATTGTAGAACTATTAGCATGAGCACTAAAAGTATAATATCCTTGTTCTTTTAATAACTTTTGTATCGTAACGTATTCTCTATCATAATAACTAACAAATACTGTACCACTACTAGCAGGCATTAGAGAAGTCGCCCAAGTAAACTCCGTATCAGAACTAGTACCTACACTTATTTGTGGATAGAAATTATTAAAGTACATACCCTCTCTAACTAATTTATTAAGAGTTGGAGTAATTTCTTGATTATTAATTTTTAAATCTACCAAGTAATTTTGTATACTTTCTAAATGTACAAAAATAACGTTCATTCCTTCAAATACATTAGTATATTTATTACTCTTCTTATTATCTAATTCTTTAAATCTTTCCCCATAATAATCCTTAAATTCTTTTGAAGCTTCCTCATATCCAAATAGCGAACTTATCTTAGGAGTTAAACTCTGTACCAAGTCATTACCTTGATATAGTATTATTCCAAATCTTTGTACTATTAGTTCCCTATTCCATTGTTTAACTAATCGAGAAGCATCAGAAGCTGTAATACCTACAAGTGTAAAAGAAAGTATTATAATACCTACTAATATAGTAGATGAAAAAGCTTTTTTTCCTTTTTCTACCTTAGAAACATAAAAATAGTAATTATCATTTAAAAATAACTTATGAATAAAATGAAATAATATAGGGAATATAACATATATAAAGTCAATCACCCTAAACTTTTCAATCAAAGAATCCCCAACTGTTTCAATCTGAGACACTGTTGTAAGCAGACTAAAAGAAACAAAAGATGTATAAAATATGTAGTAAATCGAGTTAATAACACACATAAGAGTATAGATTATTAACCAGTTACGATAATATTTATATCTTTTATTAGGTTTAATAAAAAAAGCAAAAGAACCTATTATTATAATTAAAGCTAAATCACAAATAAAAGGTTTATAATCAAAAACATTTTTAATAGTATTAGCTCTTATAATTATAGTTTCTGTTAATGCAAATAATACATATATAATAAAAAGTCTATTAGTAACTAAATATGAAACAACCCTTTTACTATTCTTCTTTATAAAAGCCGAAATTCTCTTTTTCAAAATAATCCCTTCTTTGTGTATTAATTATATCAAAACTATCTACTTCAATCAATAATGATATATTTGCAGGAAAAGAGCTATTTATACTTGCTATTTTCCCTATTTAATGGTAATATTTACTTACATGCAGGTGTAGTACAACGGTTAGTATACAACCTTGCCAAGGTCGAGATGGCGGTTCGATTCCGCTCACTTGCTCCATTTGAAGACAACTTACGGACTAATTAAAGTTCGTAAGTTTTTATTTTGC
>CAMZCT010000012.1 GCA_947305065.1 uncultured Mycoplasmatota bacterium
ATTAAAAAGACACGTATCTTTTTTAATACGTGTCAACTAGATGGGTTACATCATCCTTAAGTTTCTTTTTTATTATTTTATAATAAATTATTTGATATATTAGACATATTATACTAATTGGTATCTCATAGATATATATTTTAATAGTTTGGTAATAAGTTTTTATTCCTGATAAGCCTTTTAAGGTTACCTTGCCCCACCATATTGAATCAGGATATTCATTACCAACTTGCATACCAAAAAACATGATTCTTATTATAATTATGAGGTTTGATATTATAAATAAGGTAAGAATTAATAACGATAAAATCAATAAAGCTTTGGATATTATATTTAATATTTTCTTTTTCATATTATTATTCACCTCTTTTTGAATATATACAACCACAATAATCTTGACGATATAGATTATATTTTTTAGATAATTCTATACTGTGTTTGTAACCATTTTTCTTTTTAAAATCGGAGTATAAGTATTTAATATGGTATTTATTTGAAAGCTTTTCCCCTATTTCATTTAGTTTATTACTATTCTTATAAGGAGATACAGTTAAAGTAGTAGCAAAATAATCATATCCCAGTTCTTGGGCTTTTTTAGCTGTATAATCAAGTCTTAATTCATAACATTTAAAACATCTATTGCCACCTTCTGGACTTGATTCTAACCCTTTAACTAATTCATGATATTTATCATTATCATAATCGCAATCAATTATTTCTAATTTATTTGGAGATTTGTATTCTTTTAAAAATCTTATCTCTTCTTCTTTTCTTTTTATGTACTCTTCATAGGGTTCTATATTTGGATTGTAATAAAGAACTGTTATGTTAAAAAAAGGACTAATAGTATCTATTACGTGCGATGAACAGGGAGCACAACAACTTTGAAGTAATAAATTAGGAATTTTATTTTCCTTTGTTATTTCTTCTATTATTTTTTCCATTTCCTTCTGGTAATTCATAGTAATCCCCTTTTTTAGTTATTTGCTTCGTTTTGCTCTGCTGTTTTTTCAGCTTGTTCTTTTTCTACTCTTGCTTGTTCAATAGATGTATAACTTTCAAACAAGATATTATCATCTGTAATAGTATCTAAATATAGTAATCCTTTTGTTTGTTGCATATTCAAAGAAACGTAGATATCAAAATAATTATTAAGTTTACGGATATTAACGGTATCTATCATTACTGTATTATAATCGTTCATCGTTAACTTGAAACGAGTTTCATCAATTATATTACCATTGCTATCTCTATAAGGATTGTATTCAATAGTATTGATGGTTTTAATAATGTTATCATCAACCTTGTTAAATCCTTTTACTAGTTTATTAATTATTTTTTTTGGCGTTTGATTTATTAATGTAGGACATCCTTTGTAATTTAAGCTGTTTTCTACCCTTTTACCTGTTGAGGTAATATATTTCCTTTCTTGGTTATAATAGAATAGAACTTTTTCCTCTTTAATAATAAAAGTAATCTTACCAAAAATATTTCTTTTAATTTTAACATCTTCTACTAGTGGTATATTTAAAATATTTTTCTTTATCTTGCTTATATTAAGTTTAAATATGGCAGGATATTCTTTGATACCAGCTGCTTCTATTATTTCAACATCTTTAATATTAGTTGTTCCTTCAACATAAATATTTTTTATTCTTAATTTAACAAAATATAGAATTAATAGCACAAGAAAAAGAATAGATATTATTAGTTTGAATATTCCCTTGTAGTTTAATTTCAATCTTTTTTTCTTTTTCTTTTTAGCCATATTAATCCCAACCTATAAATTCCTGTTCAATTATTAAATCTACAGTTGTTTTTTCTAAAACAGTATCATGAACTAGGTTTATTAGTTCGTATACATCATCACTTGTTGCATTGTTTTTATTAATTATAAAATTACCATGCATTTCTGATACTTCAGCACCACCAATAGATGTTCCTTTCAAATTACAAGCTTCAATCAAGCGCCAAGCATAATCCCCATCTGGATTACGGAATACTGAACCAGCGCAAGGAAAATTAATTGGTTGTGATTCTATTCTTCTTCTTTGACGATCTTCTAAAATTGCCATTGAAGAGGACTTTTCTCCTTTTTTAAGGAAAAATTTAGCAGAAAGAATAATATATTTATGCTCTTTTTTAAATATAGTATTACGATAAGAATATTCTATATCTTCATTAGCTAATTCTTCTATTTCGTAGGTTTCTTTGTTTAATACTGATACCGAAGCTACATAGTCCATAATACAACCATTATAAGCTCCAGCATTCATATATATAGATCCACCTATAGTTCCTGGAATACCTCCAGCAAATTCTAAACCAGTCAATTCCTTATTAACGGTTTCCAATACTAATCTAGGGAGCATTGCCCCAGCTTCAGCATAAGCCATGTTTAATTCTGGGTGAACAGCAATACCGGAAAGATTATTCATTCTTATTACTGCGCCCTCATATTTCTTACTTGATAGAATCACATTAGATCCATTTCCTAATATAAAGTAAGGAACTTTATTGGTATCTAATATTTTTATTGTTTCTACTAAATCATTTATGGATAAAGGAGAAACCAAGTATTTAGCTATTCCACCAATATGGAAAGTATTATATTTATTAAGTGATACATCTTCTAGAACATCAGCATGTTTCTTTAATTCTTCTATCATTTTATCAGATCCTTTATTTTTTCATAAATAATATCACTACTATTATCTACACTCATTTTCTTAAGATTTTTCTTCATTTCGGCATATAACTTTTCGTCATACAGCACTTTATTAATCATATTATCTAATTTTTCGCTTGTCAATTCCTTTTCCTCAATCAATTCACCAGCATCATTATTCTTTATTTCTAAAGCATTATAATATTGGTGATTATTAGCTACAAATGGTGAAGGAATAAATATCGCAGGAAGACTAAGAGATAGAACTTCACTCATTGTTGACGCTCCTGCTCTAGTTATTAATAAGTCAGTATTTTTTAATAAAGCAGCTAAATTATCTAGATATGGTATTACTTTAACGTTTTTAGGGAATTCCTTATCTTTCACAAATTCATCATAGTGTGCTTTACCAGTTATATAAAGAACCTCGTATTCTTTTTTTGCAGAATTCATTAAAAATTCTTGCATTTTACTGTTTACTGTAGCCGATCCAAGTGATCCAGCAACTACAACTATTAATTTTTTCTTTTCATCTAAACCAAGATTTTTTTTGGGCATTGGTTCTAGATTAAGAGCATTTTCTCCACAAGGGTTACCTGAGAAGAAAACATCGCCTTTGCATTTTTTAAAATAGGAAGCAGATTCTTTAAAAGATACTCCAACTAAATCTACATATCTTTGAAGGAATAAATTAGTTTTTCCTGGTAAACTGTTCTGTTCATGAAGGAAAGTTTTTATCCCTAAACGATGTGCAGCTATTATTACAGGGAATGTTACATATCCACCGATACCTAAAACTATATCCGGTTTAAATTCTTTCATTATATTTAAGCATTTTTTTATAGCTCTTCGTATACACCCTATATTCTTTATATCTAATATAATATCACTCTTAGAGAAACCGTATATCTCTAATTCTTCATATTTAATTCCTCTTTTAGGTATTAAATCTTTTTCCATTCTATTATGGGTCCCAATATATAATATATCTAAGTCTTTAACCTTTTCTTTGAACTTGTTTATAATGGCTAAAGCTGGATAAATATGACCCCCTGTTCCCCCGGCAGAAACGATTATTTTCATAGTTATCACCTTTAGTTAATTATACTATTTTAAGGCGCAAAAATATAGGTATATTATTGATTTTAGATAAATTTGACGTTTTTTTTGGGAGGTGTTAGTATACAACCATCAAGGGAGGAAAGTCTATGCTATCAAAAAGTCAAATTGTTAACTTTTTTAAACTAAGAAGAAGTGATGAACCTCTAAATAATATCAAAAATATTATCATTATTGCGATGATTAAGTATTATAAAGATATGGATATTATTGCATTAGTAGATAATATTATTTTGAAAAAATCTAAAAGGAAAAGCAAAGTATTAACCAGTGAAAAAAATGGTAAATATACTATTTATATAAATGAAAATTTAAGTACTTTAAATAAAATTGAATATATTCTAAATGAGATTAATTATATATATAATAATAAAACTTATGAAAAAACGGCTTTAAAGGAAATAATAAGTTTATTACAAACTGAAGATATTATGAAATTATTATTTAAAATCGTTAGATTAAATAATATCGAAGAATTTGAAAAATTGAGTATAATTGATAATAAAACTTATAAATGTTATATAAAACAAGTAGAAACTAACTTATTTAGACCAATTTATAATAATTATAAGAAGAATAATAAAGAATTAGTTAAAAATGGTAAAGATTTAATTAATAGAATAAATGAAGATGTCGATCATAATTATATTTCTAGTATTAATAAGTTATATGAGGAATCTTCAGAAAATAGTAATGATCTTTTATTAGTTAGTGAAAATTATAGAAAGATTAAAGATATTACTAATATTATGTTAAAGATATTAAATAATAATTAAAAGACCTATAAGAAGTGATTTGAAAAAAATCTACACAAAATAAAAAGTGTGTAGATTTTTTATATGTTAAAATTTAAGAAAGGAGAATTGATATGACAAGAGAATATAGAAATTTTTCTAGGGAAACTAAAATTAAGGCAGTTAAGATGGTTTTAGAAGATGGAAAATCTCAAATGGAAGTTGAGCGTTCTATTTTGGGAAAGAAGAAATGTACAGGTACTATTAATAGATGGATTAGAGAATTTATTCAGGAAGGCGAAAATAATGCTTTTAGAAAAACTAAAGGATTGAAAAAAAGAGAAAGTACTGAAGAAAATATGAGATATGATATCCTAAAAAAATTCGACGCCTTCCTGAAAGAGGAAATATCTATAAATTCAAATTCATCGAAAAATTCAAAGAAATCTATCCAATAAATATAATGTGTGAAGAACTAGAAATATCTAGAGATGCTTATTATAAATGGGCAAAAAGAAAACATATTAAAAATAGATATGTACTAAATCATGAATCATTAAAACCATTGATTAAGAAATATTATAATTTATCCAATGGTACTGCCGGATATAGACAAATTAAAAATCAATTAGCTGAACATGAAGGATTGGTAATTACTTATTATATGGCTTTCTTATTAAAATGTAAGATTATGAAATTACCTGAAGTTAGAAAGAAAAAGAAGAACAAAGGAAAATATACAGTTACTACTAAAGAAAATGAAACTAGATATACTTATGAAAATATAGCTGAAAATATAAATATAGATGATATCTACAAAGTAATATCTACGGATACTACAGAAGTAAAATTAGAAAAAGAAGGAAAGCAAAATGTATCTTTCTTTATAGATGTTTATAGTTCTGAAATATTATCTGCTTGTATTGGTAAATCATTAGACAATGATTTTATTGAATATAATCTGGAATTATTAAAAAATAGTAATTATAAATTAAATAATATGATACTTCATTCAGATCGAGGAAGTATGTATAAAAGTGGTATATATAACACAAAAACCGCTGAGATGAATCTAAAACCAAGCATGTCTGCACCTTATACTTACACACATAATCCTTGGATAGAAGCGCTCAACGGCCAATTTAAAGACTTCATTAAGAGCGATAATCCCAAAACCCTTAATGAACTACAAATTGTATTAAACAAATTTGTATACTATAATAATAACATAAAAATCAAAAATAAACTAAAAACTACACCGATTAATTATCGATGTAGTCATAGTTAGAACTTTTTATTTCGTGTATAAATTTATCAAACCAGTTCTTATAGGTCTTTTTTAATTTAATACACCTGGTAAAGGATCAAATGATACAGGTGGATACCAATCAGGATGATCCATAACATAACCATTCATTTCAATTGGTATTAAGCCAAAGTAGTAATCTTCGGCGCTTTTGTTATTTCGACTAGCAGACCAAGTAGAATCAAAGAAATAATATTTATCATCTAGCTTGATTATATTCCACATATGTCCTATCCCGTCACTTGCATCCATAAAGCCAGTTACGGAATACGCTTCTATACCAATATTCTGAAAGATAACTGTTGCCGTTTTAGAGAATCCTGCACAAACAGCATTATGTTGAAGGAAAACACTATAAATTGATTGATTTCTGGAAGCGAAGGTAAACATTCTATCATAAGTTGCATAATCCCCCATCCATTCATAAACATATAGTACTTTTTCGGCATCAGTCATATTTTTAGTTTTCCGTTTTATTTCATCAATAATTCTTTCTATTCGCAGCATACCTATTTCGGAAACAAATTTTAAAGGAGTAGCTGTACGTAGTTTTATCGTTACTTCATTTCCATTACTATAAGCACTAAAACTAGAAAAATTAGTTAAAGCGGGTTGATCTATAGCTATCGAATCGTATAATTCTTGTAATAAAGCGCTACACGACTCATATTCTGAACAGTCAAACTCATCACTGCTCATTACTACTTTGCTTTCTTTTCTCTTTAAGGCTTTTAATATTACGTCATATAAATATTGAGTATCTTCATCCAAGTTTTTATAAGCTTGATCATTACTCAAATATAAATTGTTTACGTAATGAGGATTACTAGTATCTTTTACACCGATTGTTATATCACGAGTAAAGAAATAATAAACGAGACCAGTAAGCACTAGTAAGACTAAGCATAGTTTAATATTATTTTTAACGAACGCTATCATCGTAATAACCTCTCAAAGCCATAAATGGATATCCTAAAAAGGGAAATACTAAGGTAAAGAATGCCACAAAAATATTCTGTTTATAGTAATACGCGATTATAAACGGCAAATATATATATATTAATGTAATTATTAAATTACGACATGGTAAAAAGATAATACCTAGTATTAATAATACAATTATAATTATATTTGTCTTTATAGCTTTACTTAAATAATATAAGTTAAGACCAGGTATATAGCTTAAATACTTATTATATCCAGCTTTTTCTAATAAAAAGCCAAGAGATACATAGAATAATACTATACTTAAAAATACGTATGTCTTCATATATTCACTACCTTCTTATATATTATATTATAAAAATTAAGATAATAATAGCGATTTTTCAGTTGGGGCAAATTTTGCGACAACTGAAAAACACAAGATATTTCTTGTGTTACATTCTTGAATTTATTGTTCTTTCTACTACTTCTTTTATCTTAGCTTCATTAAATGGTTTTGATAACATATCTACTATATTATATGTAAATGCTTTATCAATTGCTTCTTTAGAAGAATCACCTGAAACAATTGTTACCGGCATTGTACCAAGTAGATTGTTATCTTTTAAGTAATCTAAAACAGCAAATCCATCTCTAACTGGCATGTTAAGATCTAAAAGAATAGCTTTTATTCTCTTATCTTCTAAATGTTCTTTTATAATATTTAAAGCTTCGTCTCCATTTGTTGCAAATGCAAGTTCGTATTCAGCATCAAATATCTTTTTAACAAATATTCTAATTACTTCTGAATCATCTGCTACTAAGATAATATCTTCGTTTGCTTTAGTTTCTCCTCCTTGAGTTCCTTCAACAGCTGGAGATGGTGGTGCTGTTACACTTTCTTCAGGAATACTATCATCAAAATAATCATTTACTATCTTTCTAACTTTTTTAGCTTCTTGAAGTAATTTATCATAATTTGTTCTAACAAAATTTATATTAGATTCTTTAGAAGCCAATTCATGTTGATAGGCAATATCAGCTAGTTCTTTGAAGCCAAAATATTTGCAATCACTTTTTAAAGAGTGAACTAAAATCGCATAATTTGGCATGTCGGCTTGCTGATAGTATTTGTCTATTTCAGCTAATTTACCATCTATACCTCTTTGAAATTCTGTTAAAGTTTCGTTATAAGTTGCTTCGTCTCCAAATAGTTCTAAACTACTATCAATATCTGCTCCAAATTGTCTTAAATAATTAATACTTTTCATATTATCACTACCTTCTATTATATTATAACTTATTTTATAAATTTAGTTAAGGTTTTTGTTAATTCTTCTTTATCAATTGGTTTACCTAGATAACCAGCAAAGTGATGATTGTCTATTTTTTCTTCTACAGCTGAATCAAATTCATTAGCTGTAAGAAGTATAACAGGTATATTAAAGCCTTCAATATCTCTTAGATTATCCATTGTAGTTGGGCCATCTAATTCTGGCATCATATCATCCATTAAAATTAAATCATAATCATCATCTTCAATAATTTTAGCTATACATTCAGAACCACTGTTTACTGTATCTACTTTTCCAACATATTTACTTATTAGGTTGATTGCTACTTTAATATTTAATAAGTCATCATCTACTACAAGGACTTTTCCTTTTTTATCGTTTTCTTCTTCTATTTTCAAACTAGGTAGTTCTAAATCTATTTTTTTAGGTTCTTGTACATGTTCTACAACCTTTTCTTCTTTTTCAGTGGTATTTATTCCTTGAGCAATGTTTTCAGGAATAATACTTGTAGTTTTTTCGGTATTGGTTGTATTGGTATTACTAATACTCTTTTTAGCTATATATGTTCTTAAAACTCTTTCTAACTCTTTCTTTTCAATAGGTTTTGATAAGTAATCACTAAATCCAGCTTTTAAATATTCTTCCTTCATCCCTTCTATGGCGTTAGCAGTAAGAGCAATGACTGGAATATTGAAATTATTAATCTGTTTTAACTTAACTAAAGTTTCCTTACCACTCATCTTAGGCATCATGTCATCTAAAAGTATGATGTCATATGTTTCTCCCTTATTTATTTTTTCAATACAATCAAATCCATTAGTACATGAATCAATATTTAAGTTATATTTCTTTAATAAAGTTGAGGCAACTTTGATATTTAATTCATTGTCATCAACTAATAATACTTTTGAACCTTTTATATCTATAACTGTAGTATTAGATTCAGTTGTTTCTTTTTGATGTTGTATTTCGTTAGATACTATTTTTTGATCAACTATTATTGTAAATTTAGATCCTTTTCCGTATATAGATTGAACTACAATCTTACCACCCATTAGTTCTACTAATTTCTTAGTAATAGCTAATCCTAAGCCGGTACCTTCAATAGTGATACTTTTTTCTACACTTAAACGATCGAATTTAGAGAATAACCTAGGTAAGTTTTCTTCTTTAATACCGATACCTGAATCTTCTACTGATATAATTAGTTTTACTACATTATCCTTTATAACACTTGATACTCTAAAATCGACAAAGCCTTCTTTAGTATATTTTGCCGCATTAGTTAAAACATTTAATATTACTTGTTTTAAACGCGTATTATCACCGTATAATACCTTAGGTATAGTAGGATCTATATTTACTCTAAAATCTATACCCCTGTCGCCTATTCTAGCTTTAGTAAGAATTATTAATTCGTCCCATAGTTCTTCTATTTCGTATTCTTTTTCGACTATTTCAAGCTTATTAGCTTCAATTTTAGAAATATCTAAAATACCATTAACTATTTCTAACAAGTTATTAGAAGCCATAATAATATCTTCAACTTTTTCCATGGATTCTTTTGGTATTTCATCTTCTTTTAAACTTTCACTAAAACCAACAATGGCATTTAATGGAGTTCTTATTTCATGCGACATACTAGATAAGAATTCCGTTTTAGCATTATTAGCTTTATCAGCTTGATCTTTTGATATTTCAAGTTGTTCTATCATTTTTATGTCTGGATTTTCAATAGTAAAATACATCAAAAATGTAATAAAAGATATTGTAAAAGTAAGTAATAACATTTCTGGTTTAACTTTTTGTATGTATATTACAACTGACCCTAAAAATAGTAAAACGAATAATGGTATTAACTTTTTATTTTTTAATTTAGTTATATTTCTAATAATTAAATATAACCATAAGCACACCATAATACCACAACCAAAAAACAAAATATTAGCTGCAGGTCCATAACTATAAACAAGATTATTTTCATTATTATAATATAACGGACTAGTAGCAATAGCAAAACAAATTACTATAAAAGCAATCAGGAATGAATATATGACCTTTGATGATAAAGATTTATTGTTACTGTTTCTTGAAATTCCGATGATGTAAATAGTAAATAACATAATCCAAATAAGATAACATATTAATAAGGCTTTGCTTATAATATCATTAATAATAGGAATTATATCCTTATATAAAATAGTGTAATAACACATTACAGCGTTAATAGTTATTGCAAAACTAGAAATTATTAAATAGCCATATATATTAGTTTCAAAAGTTTTTACTCTCTGTTTACTAAAGTATACCAAGAGTAGTAAAATGTTGTATATTAATGCCGCTATTGAAAAAAAGTTATTTCCGAAGTTATTTCCCATTTACTACTACACTTCCTCTATTATGAATATACATCATATTCTATCTAAAGTCAATTTTTATAACTATTTAGTGAAAGAATATTTTTATTTTTTCAAAATAAAAAAGTAATTATTTAATTACTTTTTTCATCGTTGCTTCTCTATCCAATTTTCCCTCTTTTGCGAAGATAACCTCTGTTAAATAATAATCTTCATTTTTTGGTCTATCTCGCAAAGGAATTTGTTTTTCAACAGCTTGTTGAATTTTTTTTAAGGTTTGATCCTTGTATGGTAGATAATTTTCCTTTAATTCTATGAAAGCATGTGGATACTCTCCAGTTACTGTTTCAGGATCTTTAATTCCAATTACTACACAATTTTTAACAAAACCTGTTTTATTAATAACATTTTCTATTTCTATTGGGAAGACATTATGACCATCTGGTCTTACTATCATTTGCTTTTTTCTTCCTGTATGGACAAAACAGCCATCGGTATCAACATATCCCAAATCACCAGTTCTTCCCCACTTTTTCCCATTTTCATCAGTATAGAAAAATTCATTTGTAGCTTCTTGATTATTTATATAGCCATTCATTTGTTGTGGTGCATGAATATAGATTTCTCCAATTTCATAATAACCACACTCTGTATAATCATCTTTCATAATTTTGGCTTCAACTAAAGGTAATGGTATACCATATATTCCTTCTTTTTTAGTTTGTTCATACGGAGTTTCAAAAGCGCAAGAGGAATACTCAGCCATTCCTCCACCCTTTATTAATGTTGTGCGTGCATCATGTTTTTTTAACCATTCATTTACTTCTCGTTCAAATTCAGGTGTCGTTCTGTCTCCCCCAAATATTAAACGTTTTAAACAATATAAATTTTCATTTTCCATTAATGGGCTGTTCATTACATATTGAAACATTGAAGGTACACATATAATATTGTTTGGTTTATATTTTTTTATGAGTTCTGCAAATATTTCAACCGTAAATTTAGGAATTAAAATCATTTCAAACCCACATGAAAGTGAATTATGAATACCTGTTACCGCACCATAACTAATAAATGGTGGCATTATTGCTAATATTGTTTCTCCAGGTTTTGCATCATTAATAATACTCAATTGTTCAACTGTTACATTCATACTTTCAGCTGATAATTCTAATCCTTTCGGAATTCCAGTAGTACCACTTGTAAATTCTCCAAGTGCTTTTCTACCAACAACATGTTCTGGTACTATTAAATCAGTATTTCCACATTTTTTAAACTTTGAATAAGGAACAATTCTACTTCTTTTTCCTACAAAAGCACCAGTATTATGTAATAGATTTTTTAATTCTTCTCTGATATTTGTTAATAGAAGATTCTGTCTTTCGATAAATGAAGGGTATTTTTCTTTTATGATTGTTCTTTGTGTTTTTTCATCTAAACTATCTAAGAGTGGAATATTTAATACCATTTCAACGTTCGTATCAATTGAAGCGTTTCTCATTGTTCTGATAAATGGCTGAGTTATTCCAGCTATTTTTGCTCCAGTTAATTCTAAATAATATCTCATTCTATCTTCAGGTACTCTTGGATCTATTAAACTTGCACAACCACCGATTTTATCTAATCCATAAATCATATAAATCGCTTCTGGAGTTGTAGGTAGAGCAAGCGCTACATAATCCTCTTCTTTTACACCATTTTCTTGAAATCTTTTTCCTGTTTTATCTATTTCTTCAAATAATTGTTCATATGTTATTGGCACATCAAAGTAGTTTAATGCGGTTAGATTAAGTCTATTCTTATTCTTTTCGTATATATAATCGCTAAGACTCATTTCAGGAGTTTTAATTCCTAATTCTCTTTCTGTATAGTGTTTTTTCCATGCCTGATCTTTTGATGGAATACCACTCAAATTTTTCTCAATCAATTCTCTTTCTAACACTTGACTATCAATAATCATATTAAAATCCCCCAATTCACCTTTTTATTCCAAATCTATATCATTATATCATAATTATTATTTCTTTAGTTTATTAAAAATATAAACTAGACTAATTAATACCATATTAACCCCTCTTTGTATACATGTATATAATTATAGTATAAATTTACTTATTTAACAAATTTATCTCAAAGAAAAAAGTATAGATTAACTATACTTTATAGAACTTATTATTGTATACGTTATATATACTATATATACCAGTTAGTATCAATAATAGTGAAATTATTAATACGAATGGTAATGAGCTTCCTGTTTTTGGATTACAAGCTGTGTTGTAATCTTCTTCACTTACTTCTTTACCCAAATCATCAAAGAATGAATTTCCTATTTTTACACAAGTACATCTCTCTTTAAAGGTTTGTGAATCAACTTCTACTCCTCTATTATCGTAGTATAAGCCATCACTATCTGCCTTACAAATAGGATTTTTAACAGGTGAATCAGGTGATTCTGCTCTCTTGTCACCTAGTATTATTAATGCATAAGTTTCTGTAACTTCTTCGCCGCCAATGTTAGCTTTAGCAGAAATAGTTACCATACCCGCTTTTACTGCTGTTACTAAGCCATTTTCAACTGTTGCAATACTTGAATCACTAGAAGTCCATGTGATTTCACTAGTAATATCTGTTGGAGCTAGTGTACCCATATACATTGTAGCTTTTAATTGTACTTTTTGTCCAACTTCTACGTCTGTAGGCAAGGTTTTATCATTATTGTCAGTTAATTTTATGGTATATGAACTTTCAGCTACTGTCATTGTATATCTGTCTTCGTATGTTTCTCCATCATATGCTACAGATACTGTTAAAACTGCAGTACCAACTTTTTTTAACTCATATTCTATGATAACAACATTATCCATAGAATGATCTGCATACTCACATTTATCGATATTAGTAACTTTTACTATACTTTCATCACTAGATGTAGCAATTATATCAGATTTTTTAGAAGCTGGTATATCATATAGATATACGATTGTTCCACCTGTTCTACCAGCTACTAAAATAGGTGCTGGGGCAAGGTTTTTATCAACAATAACTAATTTACGATTAGGATTAGTATCTGATTCTAAAACGGTTATTTCTACTTCGTCTTCTCTACTTACTCCGTCCGTAGTATAAGTTGCTTTTATTTTAGCTTTACCAGCAGATACTCCTGTTACTTCTCCATTTGAACTAACTGTTGCTACATCAGTCTTATTACTTGTCCATGTAGCATCAGAAGTGACATTGGTATGGGAGATTGGACCTGTCCCTCTTCCTTGCTGAGATGGGTCAATCATATCATTACCAACCCAATAATCAGCAGTTAAATTGATTGATTCTCCTACTTTAACTTGATTGTCTCCATATATTGTTAAATTATATGAAATTGCCTCAACTTTACCTATGGATAATATACCTATTAATACAAATATTAAACTATAATATATTTTTTTCATGTTATTTCTCCTTTATAATTGCAATATTGACAAAAAGATAATAGTGTAAAAACTTTTTACACTATTATCTTAATTTTAAACTCTGTATATCTTTTTATTGTTCTTGTAATATTTTATTAAGTTAAACATACCATAACCGATTATTAATAGAACTCCAAGTGATACATATGGGGCAAATGTTCCTGTTGGTGGAATACATTTTTCATTCCATGTTTTTTCATCTACTTCTTGACCTTTGTCATCGTAGAATTTACCATTTTCTTTACGGCATCCACAAGCTGCATCATATTGTTCTTTTGTAACTGGTTTTCCTTTGCCATCATAGCATTGTCCTTCTTGGTTACAATAACATTTAGGATTACAAACTTTATAATAATTTTCTTCAGTTGTTTCCTTTCCTTCATTGTCGTAATATTTTCCGTTATCTATACGACATCCGCATGATTTTTCATATTCTTCTGGAGTTACTGGTTCACCATTATCATCATAACATTGTCCGTTAGTATCACAATAACATTTAGGATTACAAACTTTGTTATATTGTTCCTCAGTTACTTCCTCATTGTTATCGTCATAATATTTTCCACCTTCAATACGGCAAGCACATTCTTCTAAGTACTCTTCTTTAGTTACTATAGCTCCTGTTTTGTTATAGTAATTAGTTCCATCATATTTACAAGTTGGATTTAAACTGTTTCTATAGTGTAGTTCAATACATGGAGAAGGATTACTTCCTGTTTGAGCTACTATTACTTCAGAATCTCCATCTCTAAAGTAGTCTGCATAAACACATATTTTAGCACAATCTACATCGTCTCTAATGTTATCGAAATCTATTTTTACACTCCAAGCAGCAACATCGTTATAATTTTGATAACTAGGAGCTGGGAATGTAGATGATGTATCATTTACTATCTTTCCTGAATTTGAATACCAATCATAACAACCAAATGATGCAGTACATTTAGCTCCTGATTGCCTTGGAATTGGTGGATTAAGTGTTGTAAATGGATCATCGAAATCTGTGTGCGACACCATTAACCCAGTTGGACTTGTAACATCTGTTACTTCAATTCCATCTCCATCAATTCTTGTGATAATGTATGTAATATCCTTATCACCACTTGTAGCATCATTTACTAATGCTAATAAGTGACAATGAACCACTTCATTTGTGACAATATCATCAACTTTATCACATTGTAGCGCCCAACGATCAATACTAGCATCTGCTGCTTTTACAGCAAATGGAAGTAAAGCAACGCTCATAATAAAAATCATCAATATTTTGTTTAGTTTTTTCATACTCTAACCTCTCTTATTATATATATTATAACACAGATATTTAATTTTTAAAGATAAAATACATATTATTGTCACAAAAAAAACTATGGTATACACCATAGTTTTGATTTTTCTAATTACCTAGTTAGACTTATTAGACTTATATGTTAGATTTGGATGTTGTTTACGAACTTCTTCGATAGTTAATGTTGGACATTCAAATGTTTCAACTATACTTACTAAATCTTTTTTTACTGGTTGACCATTTTTGTCTAAAGTTGTTGTACTTTTTACTGGTTCTTCTGTAATCCAATGTCCATAACCTAGTGCAGTTACGTCAACACCTAATTCATATAATTCCTCAGCATCATATGTAGTATCAGGAGATAAAGTTTTAACAACTCTTAATCCTTCTCTAATTAATTCATTAATCTTTTCATTATGTTCAATACTATAAACTTGATCAGTTTCATTATTTGCATCAACAGTTGTTCCATTTGTTTTAAAAGTTGAATAACCTAAGAAGGATTCTATATTTTCATTTTTTAATGTACCTTCAAAGTATTTTTCTAAGTTAAATGCTTCTATTAATAAATTTGTGTGAACTGTTTGAATATCAATAAATCCATCTCCATATAATCTACCATCTCTTTCAGTATCAGGAACATCGTTTTCTGGGAAAACTATTATTGGTGAACCATCATTTGGAGCAGTAATATCTACTGTTACTTCTACTTCTGGATAATGAATAGTAAGTGTAGTTAGGTCGGATGATAATTCTCCTCCAGTTGATTTTGATTCATAAACTTCTATTAGATTACCTGCAGCATCAGTTGTTTTTTGTACTTCTTTTAGAGTATAACCATATAAATCAGATATATCAGAATTTTCTACATCTTGTCTAACATACCAAGACAAATCATTTCTGATAGCTGATAAAGTTGTAATAATTGTAAAATAATTATGAGCATGTAAATCTGCTAAATATTTACCATATTGTTTTAAGAAAGCAGCTACAGCTTTGTCATCTTTCATATCAAGCTTATCATAAGCTGAAATTAACTTATTATAACTAAATGGCATTTTAACTTCGTTTCCATTTGCATCAATATAATAAGGACTTCTGTAAGAAATTACGTCATCTACTGTAAAATTCTTTGACAATTCATCATCATAATAAACACCGTAGTTTTTTTCAATAAAATCTTCAATTTCTAATAAAGCTTCAATACTATCTGTATCTAAATTACAGTCATATGATTTATAAGCTTCTTTGATTTTTTTCCAATCTGCACTAGTTCTTGCTTTTTCATCTTTTTCGTCGTCAACATTATGTTCAATGCTTTTTTCTGGAATAGCAGCACTAACTACCGTTGAGTTAGTTGCCATTACAGCTACTAAACTAACAGCAAGCAATGTTTCCTTTAATTTTTTTAATCTTTCTCCATTCATTTTTTTAAACCATCCCTTCGATATGGCTTTTATTTTATCACAATTTTTCTAGCTGTCAATTTTTTCTATTATTTTTTTGGCAATTTTAATCCCATCTATAGCAGCAGTAGTTATACCGCCTGCATATCCAGCTCCTTCTCCGCAAGGATATAGATTTTTTTCGCTACTTTCTAACTCATCGTTTCTTAGTATAGTAATTGGTGCAGAGCTCCTTGTTTCAACACCGGTTAAAATGGCATCTGGAGTGGCAAAACCGTGAATTTTTTTATCAAAGTCTATTATCCCCTCTTTTAAAGTCTTATTAATATATTCGGGAAACAATTCATTTAAATTAGCTAGTGTGTAGCCTGGTTTATAAGTTGGTATTATTTCTCCTATTTTGGTAGATTTTCTATTATTTAAGTAATCTTCTACCCTTTGAATTGGTGCATAATTATTAGAACCACCTAGTTTAAAGGCTTTTTGTTCTAATTCTTCTTGAAAATACATTCCAGCTAAAACATCATTGCCGCTAAAATCAGTTGCTAATACGTTTACTAACAATGCACCATTAGCGTTTTCTTTATCTCTTTTAAAAGATGACATACCATTTGTTACTATAGCACCATTTTCTGATGAAGAAGCAATCACTTCCCCACCAGGACACATACAAAATGTATAACAAGTCCTATCTTTACCATGGTAAACTAATTTATACTCCGCTGGTGGCAGTTTTAGTTTAGTTTTAGTTCCGTACTGACTCTCATTTATCTTTTTTTGTTTATGTTCTATTCTTAGACCTACAGAGAAGTTCTTTCTATTCATAGGTATATTCTTAGATTTTAATAATTTATAAGTGTCTCTACCACTGTGACCTATTGCTAAGACTAGAGTGTCGGTTTCGAAGGTTTTATTATTACATATTACTTTGAAAACCCCATCTTTTTTCTCATAATCAAGAAATTTGGTATTAAAGTAATATTCTCCACCTTTTTCTTCTATATACTTTCTCATATTAACTATGATATTTCTTAAATTATCTGTTCCTATATGAGGTTTATTTATGTATGTAATCTCTTTTGGAGCTCCAAACTTGTAAAAGGTATCTAGTACTTCTTTTATTAAAGGAGAAGAAACCCCTGTTGTTAATTTTCCATCAGAGAAAGTTCCTGCTCCACCTTCCCCAAACTGAACGTTGCATGATTCATTTAATACGCCAGTATTACGATATTCTTCTACGGCCTTAACTCTATCTTCTACTTTTGATCCTTGTTCAATTATTATTGGTTTATAACCATATTCACTTAGTTTTAATGCGCAGAATAGTCCAGCCGGACCTGATCCCACAATAATAGGTTTATAACTGCTTTTTCGACACGGAATTATATCTATTTTTTCTTCTATAGCTACTTTTTTAATATTCGGATATTTATTTTCGTCTTTTACCTCTATATTTAGAGCATAATTGTAATAAACATTATTTTTATTACGGGCATCAATAGATTTTTTTACAATGTTATAATCCAAAGTATCTTGCTTTTCAATTTTATTCTTTTTTAATGCTTCATAAAATACTTCTTCTTCAGTTATATCTTCATATATTTTTAAATTATCTATTCTTAGCATAAAACTCACCAAACATATTGTATCATATTTAAATAGTATGTTATAATTAAATACAATAGAAGGGAGAATGTTATGACTAAGGGAGAAAAAAAGAGTAATACTAAGAAAAGAGATTTGGTAAAGGAAGTAAACATGGAATCTGAAGAGAAATGGAGAGGGCTTGAAAACAAGGTATGGACTGTTGCGGAATTCGGTTTCTATGTTGTTTTATTTACTTTTACTGTTTTTGCAATAGGTTATAGAAGTTCTGCTCTTATAAATGGTAAAAATGGTTATATTGACGATCAAGGCGCTAAATATATTGAAGCTGGAAATGAAACTGTTTATTATAATGTCGCTAATCAATGCTCAGATTTAGACAATTGTTCAATCAGTTATGAGGCTTCATATCAAAACAGTAATGTTGATATAAAATATAATATGGAAGACGGTACTGGTTCTTTAAAAGTTAACAAGATAACTATTGATACTAATCCTGTTACTGAATTTGCCCTATTAAAGAACGGTTATGTTGCTACATTTATTACTAGAGATGATACTAATAAGATTTCATATTATGATAATGAAGGAAAACTAGTAAGAGAATATAGAACTATATTAAAATCTAATGGTAAATTAGATAGTGAAGTTGGTATCTATGCTGTATGTAATAATAGAAAAACAGAAATAGTTAAATATACAATTCAAAGTGATGGTAATTTCTTTGAAGAATTAATTGGTAGTTATTATAGTGATCAATGCTAAAAAAACATATAATAATATATGTTTTTTTTTGCTTTAATTTATGTTTTCTTCTAAGATACCTTTCTTTTCTGATAACCTTTTGATTTCTTCTTCTTGTAACGTTTTTATTTTTTCTTGTATTACTAAATAACCTTCTAATACTTTAGGATCTTCTTCATATGGTAAAATGATTCTTAATTCTTCCTCTTTGTTAACAACTCTCTTTTCTTTTTTATCATTTAGAAGAAATGATAAGAAAGAATTAATATCATTTTTATATTGTTTGTAGGTATTATCTAGCAATTCTTTGGTTACTTCTACGTTATTTGAAATTACTAATTCACTTTTAGAAGCAAAATAATAACGATCTAAGTAATAAGAGATTAGTGTGGTGTCCAAAAGAGACACGCTTTGCTCTTTTAGATAATCTAATATACTTTTTCTTACACGATAATAATCTTTATTACTGTATAAGGCTTTGTTTGTTCCTAAAACCATGTCTGCTATACTGCTTATATTATTGTCTAGTAATGGATATATAGATATTATTTTTTCCATATTATTGCTTATTACTCTTTTATTGCGAAGATTGATAGTAATATTATTCTTGTTAAATAAACTAAGTACTTTTTCAAAATACGGAGATTCATTGCTAGTATTTATTTCATATTTAAGATTTCCTACTTTTTCTAGCAGATTTTGATAGATTTTCTTTTTATTATCGTTTTTGGCAAGTAATTTATTACTAACGATGTTTATATAGTTTATTTCTATATTACTATCGTTTATTCTACTAATTAGCTCGTCAATCTTTTTAGGTGTTTCGTCAAAAAGAATATCATAAAAGATAATATATTTAACTATTTTGGCGTAGTTTGGAGAATTTAAATACTTTTTAAAAGATGGGCTTTGCAAATAATCATTTAGTTGCAACTTTACCACCTCCATTTAAATAATCAGATATATTTTTTATTATTTCACTTAGCAGTTCTTTTTTTTGGGCATAAATATCTATTACTTTATCGTTTCTAGCGATTATCTGTTTAATTATTTCTAGTTGGGTTTTGATATCATATTGAGTTATATCTATTCCATACTTAGTAGCAAGAAGCAACCGGATTTTTTCCCAAAACATATTTATCACCTATCCTATAATAATTATATAGAACATTTTAGTTAAAGTAAATAACCCCAGATAAATTTATAAAAATAAAAAATAGTATTTCTACTATTTTTAATAATTCTCACTTTTAAGTTCAAAATAACTTTGAGGATGAGCACATACTGGACAGATATTTGGAGCTTTTTTACCAATTACAATATGTCCACAGTTACGACAAATCCAGATACATTCTTCATCTCTTGAGAAGACAACTTCATCTTCGATATTTTTTAATAGTTTTCTGTATCTTTCTTCATGATGTTTTTCTATTTCTCCTACTGCTCTAAATTTAGCAGCTATTGCTTTAAATCCCTCTTCTTCAGCAACACGAGCGAATTCATCATACATATCAGTCCATTCATAGTTTTCACCATCAGCTGCAGCTTTTAAGTTTTCAATAGTACTAGGTACTTCACCACCATTTAATTCTTTGAACCACATTTTAGCATGTTCTTTTTCATTATTAGCTGTTTCTTCAAAAATAGCAGCTATTTGTTCATATCCATCTTTTTTTGCTTTAGAAGCAAAATAAGTATACTTATTTCTTGCTTGTGATTCTCCTGCAAATGCAGTAAGTAAGTTTTGTTCTGTTTTAGATCCTTTTAATTCCATAAAAATCCTCTTTTCTATAAATTATTATATCTAATTGCGGAGTAAAAGTAAATTAATAAATAAGATAAATACTATACCTCCAATTAAGACAATAAGGACAGTAAAGGCTATATTATTGGTTCTACTCATATTAAAAATATCATCTTCTAAATAAACATTATAAGTATCTATTACTTCATCACCAACTAAAATGTCGATATAACCTAGATTGTCTCCTTTTTTATAGTTACTATCTATTTCTTTAGCTAGATTATAACGAAGATTTACTTTACTCATTTCTTCCTCATTTAGGAATTCTCTAACATCGTCTTTAACCATTGGGATGTAAATGTCGGTAGTACTATTTTTAACTTTTACTATAGGTAAATTTTTATTTTTTAGTAATACAATTCTATTATCATATTTATGTTTTTTTACATAATCTATTATTTTATATGTATCAAGGACATGAGTAGTTAGTTTTTCATTTTCTTTACTCTTCATTACTACTATTATGTAATCAATATTGTTTATAGTAGATGTTGATGCTAGTAAAAGACCAGCTTCTGGAGTATAACCAGATTTATTTCCAGTAATCAAAGTATCATCTAATCCGTGATATATAGCAAAGTTTCTAGTTGAATTGTATGCCACCAAACCGTTTGTCATTATATAAGAAGTTGATTTGAAAATAGTATTAAATGTTGGATTCTTTAACGATTCTTCTAATAATAACCCTATTTCACGGGCAGTAGATACGTTATTATCGTCTCCTCCATAAGAATCCTTAAATTTTGTGTTTTTTAAATCTAGTTTTTTGGCTTCTTGATTCATTAACTCAACGAAATTCTTGGGATTTCCACTAGTATGGTAAGCAAGTGTTTGCGCAGCATCGGCACCAGATACAAGCATCAAACCGTATAATAAATCTTTAAAGGTAACAACCATACCCGGTTCTAAACCAACACAAGTAAATCCTGCCAAATCAGCTACATCTTGTTCGGTTATTGTAACTCTAGCGTTTAAATTTTCAACATTATCAATTACAGCATAAGCTGTCATTATTTTCGTTAAAGATGCCAGTATTTCTCTTTGATCAGCGTTTTTTGTATAAACTATTTTATCATCGGAAGTATTTATTAAAATAGCACTTTCTGCTGTTATATCTACTGGTAATTCTAAAGATTTAGGAGTAGAAATTAACAAAGTAAAAAGGCAAATAAAAAATATTACTTTTTTCATTCTATCACTCCTATTATGTTATTTTATCATATATTAATCAATAATAAAAGGCTCCTTTCGGAGTCTTGATTATAGTGTAGAATTATTATAAAAAGCTTTTTTGTTTTTATGTAATGTATATGTAAGGTAACCAGCTTTTTTTCTTCCTTCGAACGAGTATCCATCATCAATCAATTCGTATAGCGAATCCCCTATTATTTGATTAGGTTCATCTTCAGAAAGTGTTATAAGGGATTTTTTATATAATTCTGATCCCTGAGGTATATTTAAACAATCTAAGTAATACATATATTTTCGCATTTCTTCATTTGTATCATATGGATAAAAATTTCTTTTGCTATCCATAATTAGATATAATAAAGCATAGATACTTCTAATATCTAATTGTTTGTTTGGATATAAATACTCTCCCTTTTTGTCTTCAAAACATTTATTTACACCAAGAGCATATTTTCCATTAGCTAGTAGTTCCCCACTCATTTTACTTGAAAAGCCTGTACAATAATAATCATCAAAAACAACATCATCGCTATCTATTGCCCTATATGCTATTTCTCCGTTTTTCTTTTGAATGATTATATTCTCTCCGTTAGCAATGTCAGGAAAAACAAATTTTTCGGCTGCCATTACGTCTTTTTCTATGTTTCTTATTAAGCGTGCACAAGTTCTTATATCTATACCATTGTTTCTTATATAATCGTATAAGATTTCTCCTTCTACAAATTGTTGTAGTGTTTTAAAACTTGTTCCTTCAATTTGCAATACCTTTTCTGGTCTTATAAAAAATTCTGGCCAATCTGGGTGATTCTTTTCTACTATCATTTTATTTCTAAAATTTACTAAATCGTCTAATTCATCTTTAGATTTATCTTTAGCTATATATTCTTTGATAATTTTACCAGGATATTTAGAATCAAAATATAATCGTGCTCTCATACTTATTCCCCTTAAACAGTTTTATTTCGTAATGACGGAATTAATTATAGCTCTTTTTTAAACATATAGCAATAACAACAGATTCCTAGCCATTAAAATACCATCTGTTCTTTTTTAAGCAATAACGATTATCTTGCTTATCAAATTCATATCCTAACTCTGCTAATTCAAATAAAGCGTTACCAATCGGTTCATTTGGTTGGGTATCCGATAGCGTTTGCAGGCTTTTTTGGTAAAGCTCACTCTCAACTGGAATATTTAGATTTCTTAGAAATGCTTTATAATCTTCAAAATTTTTTTGCCAGAGACACGGATAGAAAGATTCTTTAGAATTAAATATAATGTATAATAAAGCAAATATACTTCTTATATCCATTTGTTTGTTTGGAATAACGCCCTCTATGCATTTTTCTAATCCAGCGGCATACGCATCATTCTTTAGTAAAGAAAGCGATATTCCTAAAGCTCCTCTATTTATGCGGCGATATTCTCCAAATAACACATCATCTGGATCTATACATTTATAATTTTGCATTGGTGTTGGCGATGGTATAATCATTATGTTTTTTGAATTTGCTAAATCAGGAAATATATAATCTTCAGCACCAAGCACATCACTTTCAAGATTATTTATGAAACGAGCACAGGTTGTAATGCTTATTTCGTTACTTTTTAAATATTCTTTTAATGTCATTCCATTCGCCAAAAATGGATATCCCGCTCTAAATGATCCGGATCTTATTTTGGATACTATTTGAGGTTTAAACATAAACCCTGGCCAATTCTCGTCTTTTTGGATGGCAATAAGTTTCTTTCTTTCTCTTTCTAATTCTCTAATAAACTCAGAACTATATTGTTTAAAGATTATTCCTGGAAATTTAGAATCTATATATATTTCAATTTCTGCTGTTTTTTTTATGTATGATCTTTTACCCATAGTTACAACCTCCACCCTTTTTAATTAGTTAGTACTAAAATTGTCCAATATTATACCTTATTATTATAATAAATCAATTTTTCTCATATAAAAAGATTGGATTATGCCAATCTTTTATATCCAAATACCATATGTAATGGCTGCCATTGCTAGTATTAAACCAGCAACATAGAACATTTTAACTATGTCTGTTTCAGACCAACCTAGTTGTTCAAAATGATGATGTAAGGGAGCCATTTTAAATATTTTTTTCTTAAAATAAATAATTGATATTATTTGTATTAGTGAAGAAAGTGTTTCTATAACAAATACTCCACCAACTAGTGCTAAGGACAATTCGTGTCGAGTAAGGATGGCAACGGTTGCTAGTGCTCCACCTAGAGCTAAAGAACCGGTGTCTCCCATAAAGACTTTGGCAGGATGGGAATTGAATATTAAGAATCCCATTAGCGTTCCAACCAATATGAAACAGAATATCGCTACTTCTTCATAACCACTCATCCAAGTAGCACCCCAAGCTAATAAACCGTACGCAAGAAAAGCTATCGTTGATAAACCGCCTGCTAAACCATCTAATCCGTCGGTAATATTTACTGCATTCGAGGTACCTACTAAGAGGAATAAAATAAATAAACCATAACCCCATTTTAAGTTAATATCTATTCCTAGAGAAGAAATCTCTAAAGTTGGTTCTCCACCATTTATTGTATAAATGTAGAAGAATACCAAAGCTATTAACATTTGACATAATAATTTAAACATAATACTTAAGCCATCATTATTATGAAATTTTATTTTTAAATAATCATCACAGAAACCTAGTGCTGCATAAGCGATGAAAACAAAAACAACGATTAATAGATTATAAGATATATCGATACTACCTTTTATTTTTAATAATAAAATAGTTACAATAGTAGGTATAATAAAGAATAGCCCCCCTAAAGTAGGTGTCCCTTCTTTAGATATATGCCTTTCACCTATTAGTTTACAGACACTTTGTCTCATTTTTAATTTTTTTAATATAGGTAATAATATTAACCCTGTTATGAGTGCCAAGATAAAACCAAGCATCATAGCCATTGCAGATTTGGCTAAAATTAACATATGAGCACCTCTTTCTTTGGTAATTATACTACAATTTTGCTATTATTTTACGTTTTTAAAAATAATTTTACACTTTTTTAGCATTATGTTAGTAGTATAAGTCGACTACCATTTCTTATATCGGTTTCTTTAATAAGGTTTTCACCATTGTATTTTATTCCTGAATCATAGTCGATTAGAATACCTTTTCTTGATAAAAGGTATTTTTCTCGACTATTAAGATTAATTGTTTTTTCTAATAAATCAATTATAGTATTAACTGTTTTATTCAACGGAATATATAGATCAAAATCTTGATCTATTTCAGGAATATTGATATTTACTAAGACTTTATTTTTCATTTTTCTTATCACCCGCCAAAAGATTAACTAATATTGGTTTTGCTTTTGTTTTATAATTATTTTTTAATTCAATAGCATTTTCTAATATTACTTTATCTATTTCTTCTCTAGAGGCGATGAAAGCATTTTGGTATTCAACTACCTCACCATTTATTTTAGCAAGACCACGTCCATAACAATTCTTAGGTATTAGGCCTTTTGGAGCATCTAAAACATATCGATAATCAAAAGGATCCGCAAATCTTGTACCTAATATTGTTTTAAAGTAAGAACTAGTTTCTTTACTTAAAGCGTTATTATCAGTAACAGAAGTAATGAAAACAATTCCTAAATTTGGTCCTTCATTTAATATAGAATTGTATTGTTCTTCTAATTCTTTATTCTTCTCAAGAAAGCGTTGATAATCTCTTATAACTACTAATATTAGTGGTACTTTATAAGCTGATTTTTCATTGTTTATTACAAAGGATGTTTCATAATCTTTCAGACTACTTTTTCTCTTTTTTATTTCTTTATTTAACATAGTTAACAAGTTTTCAGCTTTTTCAGTATCGTAATTTGGAATATACTCACCTACTTGAGGCATTTTACCAAAAGATTTTAAAGCCTCATCATTATTATCTAAAACATAAGCATTTAATTCCTTTGGACTATGAAATAAACATAGTGAGAATAAAATTGTTGAGATATGACTTATTTTTCCACTACCTGGTAAACCATAAATGATAATATTATTTGAGGTAGCGACATCAATAGTATATATATTTTGTTCTTTAATTGAAGGATTGTCATATTCACCAACTATAGCATTATACTGATAATTAGAAGTTTTATATTTATATTTTCTAATTAATTTACTTAAAGCAATATTTTCATCAATACTTGGTAAGTAGAAATCTTCTACACGGATATTTTCCTCTTTAGTAAGTAATGATATATATTCTTTTACGCTTTCTATCTCTTGGCCATATTTAATACTATTGTTAGCTTTCTTTTCTTCATTTACTTCTTTATATACTAAACCACTATTTGTAATAAAGCTAATGCTGTCATCTATTTTTTCAGTGTAGGTATCTTCTGGGACATAAATAGAATTACTATAAGCACATTGAACCTGTTTAAATGTTTCGTTATAACCCACTTCATAATAGAAACGACCTGGATTGTTAAGACTGGCAGCTTCTCTTCTTTTTAGTACTTCTTCACTGTCGCTCAATGATTGAACTTTTAAACATATTTTTAAACGTGAGTTAATCATTATCTGATTATCTATTACTTCACTAGGTTTTTGCGTAGTAAGTATTAGATGTAATCCGGTTGAATTAGAACTATAAATCATATTTAGGAATTCTGTAAAATAATCATGATATTGATTAAATAATTCAGCATATTCATAACAAACTATAAACAAATGTGGTAGCGGTTTAATTGTTGCCCCTTCACGATATAGTTTTTGGTATTTATAAATATTCATAGAAGTTTCTCCTAGTTTGTTTTGAAGTTCTAGGAAGGCTTCTTTTCTTTTAGCAATTTCATTTTTTAATGTAGTATGGAATCTAAATAATTCTGATGTATCTAATTCTGTTAAGGCTCCTACTATGTGAGGCATTTCTGGTTGATTTTTGAAGGCTTTCACTAACCCACCATTTTTATAATCGACTAAGACAAATTGTACTTCATCTGGACTGTAATTAATACACATAGAAGTAATATAAGTTTTTAACAATTCTAATTTACCAGATCCTACCATACCAGCAATTATAGCATGAGGGCCTTGTTGTTTTTCATGTAAATCTAAATCTACTACTTCATTATTACTTGTTAATCCTATTGGAGCTTTTAAAGATAATACAGGATTATTAGTTTTCCATTTATCAAGTATATTAAGCTGTTCAAATTTACCAACTTTATAGATATCTAACAATGATAATTCCTTAGGTAATGCTGCTTTATTGTTATAAGAAATAATTGGTAAATTAGCTATCGTTTTAACAATATTATAAATATCAATATTATCGGTATAATCTGCTTTAAACTCTTTAGGAATAACTAAATTACTTTTTATATTATGAGATATAACACTATCTTTCTTTACTTCTAAATAAGCTTTGTAGTCTATATAACTTTTATTATCTGCTTTAGCAAAAGAAAGGATCGAAAAACCATAATTAGCATTATCATTTATAATCTTATTGATTACTTCATAATTAGATATTTCCGATAATTTATCTGTTATTATCAAGTAATAAGATGGAAAAGTTTTATAATACTCTTCGTTTGTTAAATCTAATGAACTACTATTTTTAAGTTTCTGAATTCTATTTTGATAAGTTTCTTCAAGATAACTAATAACATTGTTGTTATCGTCTTTATCATAAGCAAAGAATCTTATTTCGTTTTGTTCATCTAATATATGAGGAATAAATTTATAATTGTTCCAAACGTTATGATTTTCTTCTGATACTAAGAAGATAATCTTAAGATTACTATTACTATGGAAAGATGTTATCTGTAATAATAACATATCTATATATTTTTTATAGTTTTCTTCATTGATAATTAATGGCAACATTCTATTTTCTATTAAAGAAATAGGTATTGGAACATTTTTCATAACTAATGAAGAATTTTGAATATCATTTAGTTGTTCTTTTAATAACTCATTTTCATATGTAAAACTTAATTTATGACTATCTATAGTGATATCAGCAGAAATATCACCAGTACCAAATCTTATTTTCAAGAAGTTTGTACTATCTATTTTTCTGGTCCAAATATTATTATTAAAAATTCTTTTTTGACATTCTTCACTATCTGGATAAATTCTTTTTAATTTATCTGCTCTTTTATTAATAGTTTTAGATATTATTCCTTTTTGATTTTTTAAGTATTCACTATATTGAAGTATTCTTTTTCCTTCTCTCTTTTCAAGATTAATCTTTTGAAAATACTTAATTAACATAGGGAATAATATTGAACAAACTAATAGACAAATACTAGTTATAAATAGCGTTTTTTCTTCTCTTAGAGTACTGCTTCCAGTAGCTACTCCTAGAAAGATTGTTAAAAGTGTAGCTACTGATGTTATAGCTAGAGTAAAAGACGATCCCAAAGCAATAAAATAATATAAATCGTTATTTTTATCTTTTACAGGTGGATTTTCTAAAAGAATAGTTTCTATTTCATCTTCGTCTTCTATATCAATTGAATTATTAACTTCTAATTCGTTTAGTACTACAGGCGTTTTATATTCTTCATAGAATTCACTTATATTGAATTCTGATAAATAAACAGTTGCATTAGGCAATTGATTTATTCTTAAGAATCCTTTAAGCCAGATTATTTTTAAACCTGCTACAAATATTTCATCTCCATATTTAATTGGAGAATAAGTAGTAGTACTCTTATTAACATATAAAGGAGTGTTATCACTTTTAACATACCAAATGTTTTCAGCTTTTATTATTTCAATAATATTTGTATTAAGTAAGCTATCAGCTATAGCAATTTCATTGCTAGGACTTTGACCTATTTTAATTCTATTACCTTTAATTTTATAATCTTTATAACTCATCTCATTAGGTAAACAGTATAAATATAATTCTTCTTCTGTATCACTAATCAATAATTTATAGTTCTTATATAATTCAAGTTCTATACTTTCCTTGCTTTTATCATTTTCATAAAGATATAAATTTAGATTGTTATTTATAATAAGTTTATCTTGTCTATTTAATATATTAATTATCTTTTCTTTGTTATCTATAGAAGAGTGGTATTTAAGCAAATAAGAATCTTCTATTATTTCGGGAATATTATATAATTTTAAATTGTATTTATTTCCAATTAATAATTTCATATGACCCACTTCTCTATCCTTCTAGAATATTATAGCATGTAAAAGGATGATTTTCATCATCCTTTTTGTATCTTCTGATTATTTTTGTTAAAAATTAATAAAACTAGTAAAGGAATACTCATTATATATGGTAATACATAACGGAAATATGTATTAGCTGGAGAAGCAATACAGACTAGAATACTGACTATACAAGGTAGAAGATATATAATTTCTTTGTATCTTTTACTAACATATAAGTAATATAACAAGAAAAATATAACCCAAGTGTTAATTCCAATATTGGCAATTAAACCTATTACAGGTATATAGGGAAAGGATGCTCCATATAGTATTTCTATATCTCTTAACTTATTTAATTTGTTATAGTGATAATCAATATTATCTTCTTTTAATAAGCGATCTTGATATTTATAATATAAGTACCAGTTTGTCTTTATAGGGCAAAAATAACCATATGTATTTTCAATAGTTGCTTCAATATAAGTAATTGGATGTTTAATTAATCCTTTATACCACACTTTAAAATACTCGTGTATATCTTTCTTAGTATAATCTTTGTTAAAAGTATTCTTTACTGGATCAGAAAGTTCTGGATTATATTTCTTTTTAATAATGTCATAATCTAAAATATTATTTATTATTTTTTTGTCTTTTAAAGTGTACTCATTACCATGATATTTAACATAACGAGCAGTTTGTTGAAATGGTAATGATAGAGTTTCTCTAACACTGGTTGGCGTAACTTTTAAACTAGGTAATATTACATTATCGTATACTTTATAACTACCAAATACTATTAATAGTACAACTAAATATTTTGGCCATTTTTTATTCTTAATTAGCAAGAAAGGAAAAGATAGAATAAAGGTATATATACCGTTATTTCTAAATAAGAATAATAAAATAGAGATTATTACTATTTGAATTGATTTTTTTAAATCTAAATTGTTTTTAACAATACTATGAAGAAGAATGATATATAGTATAAAGAAACAAGTATACATACTGTCTTTTACTAAAGTTATAGCATAGAAAGGAAAGTGGGGAACAAATGAATATATAAGTAATATGAATAAGCGATAACGATAGTTAATATTATTCTTTTTTAGATAATATATAGTATATGAAAGTGTTAAGATGAACACGGTTACTTGAAGCATTGTATAAAGGAAAAAGCCGAAATTTGTATTATTTAACGACATGCCAATCTTGATACAGCTACCAAGTAAAATTGTATGAAAGAAGGGATGGTGATTAGTAATTATTTGATTTTTATCAATTAGATTAACAAAATATGAATATTTATTATCTATACCAAAGAATTGTTTGATTTGAAATATATTATCTTTGTTTATTATTCCAGGATAAAAAGCTATTATATATGGTAACCAGCATAATAAAAGGAATACTATACTAAATATAATAGGATGTTCATCAAATAATATTAGTAATTTATTTTTAGCTTTAGGAGTTTTTTGTTTGTAATGATCTATATATTTGGTTAAAAGAATAATAAGTCTTTTAAAGAATAAGAATAATATAATGGAAAATAAAATAGATATTATTACATTAAAAAATGACTTTGTTAGTAAAGAAAAATTACCTTTTACTAAAAAGGATACCCCTACAACAATAGATATTGTGTATAATATGCTTAATATATTAGCTGTAACCTTTTTCATTTTACACCTCTACCGTATGAGTATAATACTTTTATATCGTTATTACAATATATTAATATTATTGATTGACAAAATAAAAAAGACCATAGGGTCTTATTTATATTTATTCATTTGTTGCATTACTTGTCTTACTTGTTTTTGAGAAGGTTTTCTTCCCATTTGAGACATCATAGCTTCAATCATTTTTTCATTTATTGGAGGATTCTCTTCCAATTGTTTTTTAAATATATGTCTTGTTACGAAAAAACCAATAACTAATCCAACAATTAAGCCAAGTACTACGTATAATATATCTAATAACATATTTTCACCTCGTATCCATATTGTATATTATAAAGTCTTATTAGACAAGTATTATTCTAATTTTTCATGTTGTGTATCAGCTAATAAATTTGATTCTGAAGAATAATTATCTTTATCTTCATTAATATACTCTTCTATCTTACTCAATATAGATTCATAATCAAAATGTAATCTTTCTAATACATCATCTCTAGGTGCACTTGTACCAAATTCGTTAATACCTATAGTATATTTAGTGAAATAGTTCCAACACATAGTTGACCCTGCTTCTACAGTTATTATCTTAGCATTCTTTGGTAGAACTTGTTCTTGATATTCTTTAGGTTGTCTTTTAAACAAGTTCATTGATGGCATTGATACTATTCTGGTATCAATTCCTTTAGCTCTTAATTCTTCACTTATTAGGTATACAGTAGTAATATCTATACCAGTAGATACTAAAACAGCATCTAATCTTGTCTTTTCACTACGTAATATATATGCTCCTTGAGCAACTTTTTTACCATTTGTTCCAGCTAAAATATGAGCTTCGTCCTTAGATAAGAAAATAGAAGCAGGAACATTATTATGAGTTATATATTCCCAAGTACCAATTACTTCATTTATATCACATGGACGGAAATCAATCATATTAGGAATGTTTCTAATATTTGCTAATTGTTCTACTGGTTGATACGTAGGTCCGTCAGACCCAATAGATGGTGAATCGTGAGTAAAAATGTAGGTTACTGGTAAATTCATTATACAAGTCATACGCATTGCAGGAATTAAGTAATCAGCAAAAGTTAAGAAGCAAGAACCAAATACTTTTAATCCACTTAGAGAAATACCGTTAAGTATTGCTCCCATGGCATGTTCTCTAACACCGAAGTAAATATTTCTTCCAGCCGGATACTTTTTACTCATTTCTATTTCTTTAAATAATTTAGTATGTGATGATGATGATACATCCGCACTTCCACCTAAGAAGAATTTGGTTCTTTCGGAAAGAATATTCAACATTTTGGAATTTGATTCTCTTAATTCTTCATTATAATCATTTTGGATACGGAAATTTTCGGAATTTATTTGAGCATCGATGTTTTTTGTCTCTAATAGTTGAATTATTCTTTTTATTCCATCACTACCATTAGCTTTGGCATCTTTTAATATTTTTTGCCAAGCTGTATATTCATTGTTTATTCTATTAGCTATGGAAAAGCGCATGTATTTTACGGCATTTTCTGTAATTTCCATAGGGCCAGTTGTAATTTTATATTTTTTTCTAATATTTTGAATATCGTCATTAGTAAGAGGTTTACCATGAACAAGGTTTTTCCCTTCATTAATTGAACCACGACCAATAACGGTCTTTATTTCAATTATTGTTGGTTTTTTATTATACTTAGCTCTTTCAATAGCTTTATCTATTTCATTTACGTCGTTTCCTTCTTTAACAAAGTCAACTTCAAATCCCATAGCTATATATTTTTTTATGATATCTTGAGATGAAGATAAGCTTAAGTTACCATCTAGAGTTACATCGTTAGAATCGTATAGAATTATTAAATGATCTAAACATAAATTCCCAGCTATAGCAGCAGCTTCTTCAGCTACTCCTTCCATTAGATCTCCATCACTTGCTAAAACATATGTATAATAGTTAATTAGCTTTTGTTTTGGCATGACATCTTCTGCTAGTGTACGCAAGTATTTTTCTGCTATAGCCATACCTACGGCATTAGCTACTCCTTGTCCAAGACAACCAGTTGTTACATCAACACCTGGTGTTTTACCTAATTCGGGATGACCAGGAGTTTTGGAATCCAAACGACGGAAGTTTACTAAATCATCAATAGAGATATCAAAACCTGCCATGAATAAAGTGGCATAAAGTAATGATGAACCATGTCCAGCAGACATAACAAAACGATCTCTGTTAGCCCACTCAGGATCAACTGGATTTATTTTTAAATGATTCGCATAAAGTGAATATATGATAGGTGCAGCACCCAAAGCAATACCGGGATGACCACTACCAGCTTGATTTATCATATCGATACTTAAAACTCTTAAACTATTTAATGAATGTATTAAATCAGGGTTCATTAAACACACCTCTATTCTTTAATATTATATAATAAAAAAATAATTTAAGCTATTACTATTAGTATATATTTTTAAATAATTAAAAAGATAGAAACTTTATTTTCTACCTTTTTTCAATGTATCTAATGCTATTTTATATAGTTTTTCCATAGCTTTATCATTGGTATTTTTAGACATGTTTTTGTGCATTCTTTGAATTATTGTTGGTTGTTCTGATAGCAATTTCATATATTTATAAAAACCAATTGAAGTTTTAAACATTCTGCCATAACCATTTTTTACAAAGTATTTATAATTAGCTCTTTCTTGACCACCAGAACAGTTAATCATAATTACCGGTTTTTTAAAATATAAGCTTTCTGTAGTTTGAGCTCCACCTGGCTTAGATACTACCAAATCGCAGACTTGTAATAGCTCTGGAACATTATTTACAAAACCAAAAGTTTTGAAATTGTCAGCTTCATAGATTTTTATCCATTCATCAACTTTAGCTTTGGCTTTTTGGTTTTTACCTGCTATATAGATGAAATCCATGTCTAGGTTTCCTTTAATTAGTTTTCTAATATAAGGAAGGGAGTGTGTACCTCCATTACCTCCTCCACCAAAGAATAGACAAATAGGACGATTCCCACTAAGTCCTAGCTTTTCAATGTATTTTTCAACATTAAACGAAGGATGAGTTACGGGATGAATCGGAATCCCAATGGCTTTTATCTTTCTTCTTTCTACTCCTTTATGGACTAAGTATCCAACTTCATCTTTATCAGCTACGACAATAGCGTCTTCATCTTTGTAACTTCTTAACCACATTGCTTGTGTTTCATAATCAGTTACTACTGTTATTAAACGGCTATTGGTTATGCCTTTGTGATTATAATAATCTATCAAGCTACTTCCATAGAAATGAGTTGATATTACTAAATCAGGATCAAAGTCCGTTATAACTTTACGCATCCTTTTATTTTTAAACCATTGTAATGATAGTTTTGTTGCGTAAGAACTATTTAGCTTATTATCAAATAAGTCATAGATAAATGACCATCCCATTGGGAATTTTAGTAAAAAGAAATCTGTAGCTTTTTGACTAAAAGTTCCTAAGATAGGTAAAGAATATTTAAGTAAATCAATAGCTAGTATTTCAAATTCTTGATCTTGTTCTTTAAAATACTTTTCTATATATTCTGCTATTGCTCTATGACCATTTCCATACATACAATAAGTCAGTAAAATTCTTTTCTTCATAATTATCACTTTTTTATTATAACATTTTTTTTAAAATTAAAAAATTAAACTTTTGTTTGCCAAACAAAGTATCTTATGTTATCATTTACTTGAGGTGTTATTATGCAAAAGAAAAAAGAATTGACTAGGCGTCAAAACGATGTTCTAGACTTTATAAAAAAGTATATTTCTGAACATGGTTATCCACCTGCAACACGAGAAATTGGTCAAGCAATTGGTTTATCCTCTCCTGCTACCGTTCATACTCATATTAAGAAATTAGAAGATGCTGGTTGCATAAAAAAGACAGATTCAAAGTTTAGAACAATTGAACTATTAGTTGAAAATGAATATGATAATAAGAAAAAAGATGTAATTAAAGTTCCTTTATTAGGTACTGTCGCTTGTGGTAATCCAATTGAAGCTATTGAAAATCCGGATGAATGGTTTTCTATTCCTGCATCATTAATTCCTGCTAAAGATGAGGTTTTTGCTCTAGCTTGTAAGGGTGATTCTATGATCAATAAAGGTATTTACGATGGTGACATTGTAATAGTTAAGAGATGCAAGATTGCTCGTAACGGAGAAATGGTTGTAGCTTTAACAGAAGATAACGAAGTGACTTTAAAGACTTTTTATAAAGAGAAAGGTTATATTAGATTACAACCAGAAAATGATTCTATGGATCCTATTATAGTAGATAATTGTACTATTATAGGTAAAGCTATTGGATTATATAGAAATTTATAATTATAGGTATTAAAATAGTAGTTATTACAACTACTTTTTTTATTGTATGCTTAACGTTTGTCTTTCTGTCTCTAAATCCCACTTTGTTGGTCTTAATAGATGCATAGTTTTACAGAATTGTATTTCCGCCCATACTGCATCTGTTACTTTTTTGTCACCATAAAATTTTAATAAGCTGTCATATGTGTAATCATACATTTCTTCTTTAGAGAACAATGGTATTGTATGTCCTTTATAGTTATCTTTATAATTAACTATGGTCCATTCCCACTCTTCTAAGCAAGAAGCATATTCTGAGTCAGCAGCATAGAAATCTCTAACTAAAGTTTGTTTCTCTTCCAATCTCCAATTAGGATTTTTTAAAATATAATATCTAATATCATGACTACCTATTCCATGAGCTTGGGAATCACTAAGACTAGATAATAATTTTTTAAAAAAAATATGGTTTTACCCATATTTTCTTAACGGAAATAAATCATATATACGCCAAACATTATAAATAGTAATAGACATATAAAGCCGTTTATTCGATCGCTTTTTTTAGTTTTACCATCTACTCCTAGAGCCATAGCTAAGAAGATACCACTAATTAATCCTCCTACATGGCAGAAATTATCAACTCCTTGTACTAATACACCGATCAATAAGTTGATAGCAATGACTGGTATTATTTGGTTTTTTAATACATCTCCTAAATAAAGACGATAATGATAACCGAAATAAGCAAGAGCTCCTAAAAGTCCAAAGATTGCTCCAGATGCCCCAACTGATACAACATTCTCACCTATACCAATTGCTGATAACAACCCTCCACATATACCACTTACTAGATAAATAATTAAATACTTGACTTTACCATAATAGTTTTCTATTTGAGTACCAATAATATAAAGTGAATACATATTAATTAATAAGTGTAATAAAGAACCATGAAGGAACATATATGAAACTAAGCGCCATACTTCATAATGACGTAAGAATTGAATGTTATTAGCTCCTAATCTTGCCAGAACAATAGTATCAACATCATATAAAGATGAAAGCCCACCTACTAATGTTGTAATTATAAAACCTATTGCACATAGCAAAGCAATTACTTGAGTAATATATACTTTTTTAGGACTAAATGTTTTTTCATATTGACGATTCTCTTTTTCTGTCTTTTCATTTATATCCTTTGTAACATTAATCATTAGATCAATTCCCTTACTATCTTTTAGTAATTTCTCGTTTATATTAGGGAAAGCTTCTAAAATGTTTTCATTAGTAATATTGTTATTATCATCAAAGATTGGTGCATCAACGATATGTTTTACAGATTCTAAACGAATGTTTTCATTTAAATCTAATAATATATTAAGAGTATTAACATTAAATGAAAAAGTCTTCTTTTTAATCTGCTTAACTATATTTTCAGTTTTATAATGATCATAATCAAGTTGCTCTTGGTTGAATATATTATTTGAATTAATTCTAACTATATAGTATGGTCCAGCACTATTTTCTAACCAAATTTCATCTTTAACACCATTTACTATAATGGGATTATAATTTTCTTCGGTAATAAAGTAATGTACTAAACGCATTATTAATTCTTCTCTTTTATCCATTACTACTATACTCATTTTTTCCTCCTATTTTTCTTCTAATTTAGAAATAAAATCTTCAAACTCTGCTGGTAATGGACATTCAAAATTCATTTCTTTTCCTGTAATAGGATGTTTAAATGTCATCTTAGCAGAATGTAGAAATTGACCAAAACTTGTAGCTGCTTTGGTATTATAAACGGGATCATTATATATTGGGAACCCGATGTATTCCATATGAACTCTTATTTGGTGAGTACGACCAGTTTCTAAAATACAACTAACTAAGGTGTATTTTTTATATCTTTTTAATACTTTCATGTGAGTGATAGCATTTTTACTGTTTTTATCAGTCACAGCCATTTTTTTACGATCTTTAGTTGATCTTCCTATTGGAGCATCAATAGTTGCTGAGTCATGAGGGAATTCTCCGCATAATAATGCTATATATTCTCTTTTTACTTTTTTATTTTGAAAATAATCTCCTAAGATTTCGTGAGTCTTATTGTTTTTAGCAACAAGCAATAAACCTGAGGTATCTTTATCTATACGATGAACTATGCCAGGTCTTTCTTCCCCATTTAAGTTACTCAGTTCTTTAGTGTAATACATTAAACCATTAGCTAATGTATTGTTGGTATTACCATTACCAGGGTGAACTATCAAACCTGATGGTTTATTAATAACCATTATGTCATTGTCTTCATAAACTATATCAATTGGAATATCAGCGGGTTTAATATCGGTTTCTTTTAGATATCCTTCTTTGATATTAATTATGTCATTTTCTTTTACTTTATACGATGCTTTAGCAGGATTATTATTAACAGTTACATAACCATCTGCTAGCATGTTTTGAATTAAATTACGACTGTAATCAGTATTATTGCTTAAATATTTATCTAATCTTATATTGTTATCGTTTACTTTTATTTCCATCATTATCTTCCCCTTTTAAGACAGCATATATCAATAAAAATACACTAACTACTATAGCTATATCACTTATATTAAAGACAGGATAATTATAACTAAATATTTTAAAATCTAAGAAGTCTCTAACATATCCTAGTAATAATCTATCAGCTAGATTCCCAGCCATACCACCTAGAATCATTCCAAAGGCAATATTATTACGAGTATTGTTTTGAAATGTTCTTAAGAAATGAATTATTACTATTGTTGCTATTACAGTTATTAAAAATAATAATATTTTATTATCAGCAAATAATCCCCAAGCAGCACCTTTATTATAAACTAAAGTTAGATTAAAGAAATTTTTAATTATTGTTACACTATTTTTTACTATTAAATACTTTTCTATTATAATCTTTGATACTTGATCAATGATTAATGTTAGTATAGCAACTATAAACATTTTCTTATTCATACTTCACCTCTAGGTATAAATATAAAGAGGATTAGATATCCTCTCTAATTACTTATATTTATTTTCACTGAATTCTTCGAATATATCTAGAAGATAATCTTTTCTAGCTATCTTTTCAATCCAGTTTTCTGGGATGGCATCATAGCCGTATATCAATCCCGCAAGGGCTCCAGTTAAAGCTCCAATTGTATCTGTATCATCACCTAGATTTACAGCTCCAATTATCGCTTCGGTAAAGGATTCGCTTTTTAGCATAACCCAGATACAAGCTTCTAAAGTGTCTACTATATAACCAGTAGAGTTGATATCATTTACTACCAGTTTAGAAATATCATCTTTTATTAAGCGAGAATATACTTCTTGAGTCTCTTCTGAAAACATTGTATAGTCAACACATTTGGTCATACTGTATGCTGAATACTTATCTTTACCATTCAATAAGAACATTACAAGTCTTACGTATATGTAGCAGCCCATAATGCTTATTTCATGAGCGTGAGTAATTGATGATAATTGTTTTACTAATTCTAATATTTCAAAATCTTTTAATTTCTTTTCAACAGCATAGAATGCTAAAGGTATTATTCGCATTAATGAACCGTTTCCATTGCTATTTATGTCTGTTAAACCGAATTTTTGTGGGTCTTCTTCTCTGTTTTCGTCGTAGTCTTCTAAAGCTTTTCTTGTTGTATTACCAATATCAAATACTTCTTTGTATGGAGTATAGTCGGCATGATTTTTCCATAATAAGAATTTGTCAGCTATATCTCTTATATCAAAGTCGCATTTTTCATTTATTGAATCTATTGTGGCGATTAACATTGAGGTATCATCAGACCAGGTACCTTCAGGAACGTCATAAGTGCCATTACCTATCATTTTGGTAACAGGGTTATTTAGCAACTCACTACGTGGTTTAAATTCAACCGGCACACCCATAGCATCACCGATGACAAAACCCATTAAGCCATCTATGTACTTCTCCTTCATAAATACCACCCACCTACTGATATTATACTATAAAATCAAGAAATTTATAGTATTTTCTTTATTTTAAGGATTTATTCTGTAATATTTTAGACGTATCTATGTCAATTAAACTTAAAATATTGTCATTATAGATAATAACAGTGTGTTCTTTATTACTACGAGGGAAACCTACACTACCTGGATTAATATGTTTTCCTTCAAGATTATAAACGTGAGTATGACCTAAAAAAGTCCATTTATCATCTATTAGATTATCATATTTATAGTTTAAATGACCGTGTGTTATATAAAAACTATTGTCATCTAAATCAACTTTATCTATTTCATAAATAACTGGGAAAACGAGTTTTTCCATTTCATAGTCTCTATCACAATTACCAATTATGGCTGTTGTTATATTAGCTCTTTTATTGAGAAATTTAGCTACTTCGTTTTCTTCTTCGGGATTATAGTAATAGTAATTATGAAGAAGATCGCCTAAAAGTATAATCTTATCAAAATTTTCTTTTGAACATAGTTCATCTAGTCTTTTAGCATATTCTAGATTACCATGAATATCTGATGCTATTAATGCTTTCATATTATATCTTCTTTCTAAAAAAAGACTTTAATAAGTCTTTAGTCATATATTTTTTTACCCAAGTCTAATCCCTCTAGTTGAAGAGCAATAATAACGCTTTTAATTTCCTTGTCTGTTAGATTCATTTTCTTTAAATCTTTTCTTTTTAAAATCCAAATATCTTTAATATATTTTATATTATTTTCTAATAATTTATTAGTTACTTTATCAGATAGATTCATCTTTTTTATATTATCTTCTAGACTGAGCATTATTACACCTCCTCAAAATAGTTATTTACAGTATAATTATATCATTATTAGGAGACTTTTGTAAGTATTTATTGTAATTATGCTTTTAAACTAAACTCGTAGTCTTTATTAGAAAAGCTACTATTACTATTAATTTTAAAGGTCATTTTAATATTTGTATCAACAAATATATCTGTACTTTGTTTTGTATCATAATCATATACTGAATAAGTATGACCAGAAAAATCTAGTATTAAAAAACCATTTTCTTTTTTATACGTTCCACTGTATGAATCCCCTGCTTTATCTAGTGTTATGTAGGTATAGAATTCACATGTATTATCTTTGTTTAGTGTTATATAACTATAAGTAGTGGAAGGGCACCCTGTAGGGAGATTACATCTATTTAAGGAATAAATTCCTATATTTAAATCTTTATTTTCCTCATCAATTACATCAAATATATCAGTATCTATTTCTTCTGAAATTGCTACTAAGTTTTTAATACTATTAATATCTATTGACGAATTACTGTGATCTATCAAAAGAATACTATAATAAGTAAAACCATCGTGTATATATTCAATACTATGAACTCCACTATACATTCTTTCTACTCGACAGGTTGTAGGACAAGAAATTGTATTTTCATCAATTTTTAATGTATCGTCACCTATGGTATTAAAAGTAATATTATTTACTATTCCAATATAAGTTTCTTCATCATAACCGTTTTTTATTACATATTTATTGGCTTTAGATATTCTTCTAGATAATAAGTCAGTTTTTCCAGAATTATAAAATTGAATATCTTTAATAGTTAAGGGACTGTTACCATAAAAATATCTATTTATGAAATCCTCTTTACTACTATACTTATTAGTTTTTTCATAGTAATTATCATATATTTTTTCTAGATTTTTTTTATTAAACATTAAATCCGTAATATTCTTTAAATTCTTAGTTGTTAAATGTTCTTTGTCATTAAGATATAAATCATTATGTACTCGATCAAATTTGTAAGAATTAAAGTTTTCTAGTATTTCATTTTCTTTTATTCTATCGTAATATCCATAAACATATATTAGATAAGAAACTACTGTGAGAATAATAAAGACTAATAAACTAATAATTAGAGAGATTATAAAGTTTTGATGTTTATTAATCCATTTTATCATTTTATCACTTCTTTCTGTTTAGTTTATCAATATACATTTTTATAAATAACCATATGGTAAAGATGGTTCCTAAAGCTATGTATAAATAAAATAACATTTTTTGTTCTTTACTAACTACATCTTGTTTAGCTATTAGGGAAGCACCAATTATGAAAGCTACATCTAAAGCACATACAACTATACGATGAACCATTTTCTCTAAACGATCTATTTGTTTAGAGGAATCACTTATTTCAACATTTAGTTTTGTTTCTCCATTATTTAGTTCTACTAAAGCATTGTGAAGGTCTTCAGGAATACTAACTAAGTGTTTAGTACCATTTATTGCTCTATAAGCTTCTTTAACGATATTATCTTTGTTAATAATAAAATCTAAGCCCTCTTTAGAAGTTCTATTCTTTATTACTGCTATAAGACTTATCTGAGGGCTGATTAGTTCTAAAGTTCCTTCTATAACAACATTTCCTCTTATTAACATAGTAATGTCCTTAGGCAAAGATATTTTATGACTTATAAGAATTGTCATAACATCTTTTACAAATTTAGAAATATTTATTTCTTCTAATGGTTTATCTTTATATTTATTCAACAAATTTTCTAAATCTTCTCTTAATTTATGATGATCTATTTTTGTCTTTGGAGTACCAAGAAGTAGTAGATTTCTCTCTACCATTTTAATATCTTCATTAATAATAGCTGTAATTGTTTTATTTAAAATCTCTTTACTTCTACTATTTATTCTACCCATCATACCAAAATCAAGGAAGACTATTTGTCCATCTTTGATAAAGATGTTATCTGGATGGGGATCTGCATGGAAGAAAGAACAATCTAAAGCTTGGTATAGATAATTATCAGCAATTTTTTTGCCTATTTCTTCTAAGTCATATCCCTCTTCTAATAGTTTTTCTTTATTATAAATATTTATACCATCAATATATTCCATTACTAGTACTTTTTCAGTAGTTAGATTTTTATATACTTTTGGTACTTTTATATAATTTATATATTCGTTTATCGCAGCAAATTCATTTATATTATTTGCTTCTTTAAGGAAATCCATTTCTTCATAAGAAGTATTTAATAATTCATCTAGTACTTCTTCAATACTTATTATATTATGCATGATATCGTTCAAATGAATAATTTTAACAGCTTTTTTTAGTAATCTTATATCAGTAGTCATTATTTCTTTAATGTTTCTTCTTTGAACTTTAATAACTACTTTTTCTTTATTTTTTAGTGTCGCTTTATAGACACCAGCAATAGATGCACTACCTATAGGTCTAGTATCTATATATTCTATTAAATCTAACTTATCGTTATCTAATTCTTCTTGAATTATTTCTAATACTTCTTTTTTATCCATAGGAAGAGTATCTTTACGTAACTTTGAAAGCTCTTCTGTATATTCTTCACTTATTAAATCTGGACGATTAGATAGTATTTGTCCTATTTTAATATAGGTAGGTCCTAAATCTTCTAAGATTTCTCTTAGTTTTTTAGGGGTAAGACCATTTAAGATATTATGAGAGTTCATTATTTTTATTATTTCAATTACACGTTCTCTACCCTTCATGGTTACACCTTCATATCTTGTAAAATTATAACATAATCGTTTAGTAAATTCTATATTCAACAAAAAAACTACTAATCTTTTTAGTAGTTTTACTTAATTCTTAATATACGCCATACTGGAGCATCTTCATAATAAGTTATTGTAAGAGGCCCAAAGGTTTTGAAGTAGTATTCTTCCATGGAGCCATAACCACCAGTAAAGTTTCTACCAGTATCATACCAAGTATTATTGCCAGCGTAGGCATTAGTATGCCCAGAATTATACCACATGATAACATCTCCTGGTTGAATTGTTCCATCGGCAATTAGGTCTTTGGCGATTTTTCCATTACCTTCTGTTACATTAAAGCGAGAATTAATTTCTTCTTCACTCATATTACCGCCATATGAATTGACTCCATTTTCATATTTTTTATAAAGTGACATGCTATTATCTAAGACTCCTGAGCTCTTTAATCCCCAGACAATACCTAATGCACAATTAGTTTTATAGGTTCCTGTTTCTTCAGCGCTAGCAAAGGTACCTTTACATCCAGAGTAAAGCTTAAAAACGATTCTTTAGCTTGTTTGGAATCTCCTTTAGTTAAAACACTAAAAGCATTTAGAGTTCCTCTTATAATTAGTATAATAGGAACTATTATTTTTAATATTAATATAAACATTCCAACTATTTTTAAAGCTTTAGATATTTCTATGCATATATTTAAATTAGCTAGCGTTTGCATGGTCATTATTCCGTTCTTAGTGCTTCGACAGGGTCTTTTTTAGATGCAGCTCTAGCAGGTATTAATCCACCTATCAAGGTCAGTATTATACTTAGCATTATTAGTTTTATAGCATTAGAAATACTAAGAGAAGCATTTAATGGAATATTACCAGTGTATTTATGTAATATAGTGTTAATTATTGGAATTAAAGCATAAGTTATTACCATACCAAATATTCCTGATAAGAAACCTATTATGAATGTTTCAGCATTAAATATAGAAGATATATTATGTTTTGAAGCTCCAATAGCTCTTAATATACCTATCTCTTTAGTTCTTTCGTAAACAGATATGTAAGTTATAATACCTATCATAATAGAAGAAACTACTAAAGAAATAGAAACGAATGCTATTAATACATAACTAACTGCACTAACGATAGTCTTTACAGAATCCATTAAGATTCCTGTTGTATCTGAGTAATTAATTATCTTATCGTCTTCTCCATTAGCTTCTAATTTTTTGTTATATTTATCAATAAATTTTAGAAAATGTTCTTTTCCTTCAAAATTTGAAAAGTAAAATGAAATGTATGTTGGTTTTTCTTTATCTTGGTATCCTAAAGCAAGAAGATTGGAATCTTGAGTAGTTACCGTTTTACTCATCATTGCAGATACTACTCTAGCTAGTTCATCTTCAGTAAAATTTAGTTTAAAAGCACTAGTAATCTTGTTTTGATCTACATTAAAGGCATTGGCAATACTATTCATTAGATTGCTAGTTAATTCCCCCACTTTAGTTAGAATTTCTTTTTTCATTTTAGCTTCGGTCATAACTTTAGCCATTGTATCTTCTGTTTTTATAACGGTCGCATTGTTAAGATACTGTTCTTTAATCATTCCCAATATAGTTGGTTCTACTTTAGCAACTGGATTAGTTGGATCTGTAGTAAGAGAAGGATCCATCGAAGCGTAAGTAGAAATATATATAGGTAGTAATCCTTTTAATAAGCCACCAACAGCTGGTTTTAAACTGGCACCAGGTACGACATATTCCTTTTCCAAGTTACTTAAAACAGTATTAACATCAGCTGTATTGAAGTAATTATCAATAAAACTTTCGGAATCTTTTAGACTGATTGTATCAGTAATACTATTAAATAAATTATCAGTTATAGTATTTAAACTATTAACGAAAGCTTCTCGAGCTGGATTGGTATCTGTAGTAATAGAATTAGATATTTCTGCCATATATCCTTGAGTTTGTTTCGCTATTGTAGCTTGATCTATTTTTATATCAAAAGCACTCTCTAATTTCTTTTTATCAACAGAAACCAAATCGCTAAATTCAAAGTCAAAATCATTTTTCTTTTCATCAAAGTTTTTACCAGAAAAAACATCTAGTTTACTATTGTTTAATTGTTTTCTAACAATTGTGCTATTTTTAGCATAATTTATGATGTGATCTATTAATTCTTTTCTGTAAGCAATACCTGGAGATAGTGCTCGAGATGTAGTCCCCTTTTTAGCAGTTACTATTCCAACTATTTTTAGTTTAGTAGCATTTTTATAAAGATTATTCATGTAATCTTCATCATCTGTCATATCTTCATATACATCATATTTTATATTATATTTATAAGTGTCTGAAGATTCTATTAGTCTTAAATCGACATTTAGTAAATCATCATAGGTAAACTCTAGTGGTTTATTATTAACGTTTACTCTTTCACCACTCATTATTTTAGTTACCATATCATTTAGTTCATCATTATCTCTAAGACCTAGTGAATAAACTAGTAAATCTGATATACTATTAGGTTCAGATAAAACAATAATCATTTCGTCATAATTTTTAGGCCATGTACCTGCTAAGACATCATATTGTTCTTTTAAGGCTGCTTCATCATCTATCATTTGAGAAAAAATAGAAGCAAAAGAAGAATATGAATTAATAATAGTACTATTACCATACATAGTATTAAATAAATTACTTGGATTTATTTTAGCTAGTTTGTTAGTAGCATCTATAGTATATATTAGCGGATCCACACTATAAGAATATCTAATACTAGATAGATCTTTTTCGACTTGGTCATAGTTTTCTTCTAAATATTTTTTAAAACTCTTTAAATCGTTAGTACTAATACTAGATAACATAGTAGTTATATATTGTTGCTCTTTTACTACATCGCCTTTTTTATCTTCATCTGATGAACTACGCATAGATAGTAAGACACTAGTTATATCTGATGATTCTTGCATTATATTTAGAGGGTAAGAAGTAAGTGTGTCTTCTTGAATGGAATCAACATAGTTTTGAAAACCAGTTGATACGGCTAAAATTAGAGCAATACCTATTATTCCTATTGAACCGGCAAAAGCAACTAAAATTGTTCTTCCTTTTTTAGTCATTAAGTTATTAAAAGATAAGGATAAGGCGGTTAAGAAAGACATTTTTGTCCTATTTTTCTTTTCTGCTCTATTATTCGTTGTATTAATTTTGCCATCATAAGGATTAGTATCTTTGGTTATTTTTCCATCTTTAATACTAATTATTCTATTGGCATATTCTTTAGCTAAATCAGGATTATGAGTTACCATAATAACTAACTTTTTCTTAGAAATATTTTTTAATACGTCCATTATTTGGATACTTGTTTCTGAATCTAAGGCACCAGTTGGCTCGTCAGCTAAAATGATTTCGGGATTATTAACTAATGCTCTTGCTATAGCAACTCTTTGCATCTGCCCACCTGATAGTTGGTTAGGGCGTTTATTCATATGTTTTTCTAAACCGACGTTCTTTAAGGCTTCTTTAGCTCTTCTTCTTCTCTCTGCTTTAGATACTCCAGACAACGTTAAAGCTAACTCAACGTTTCTTAGGACAGTTTGATGAGTTATCAGATTATAGCTTTGAAAGACAAATCCAATGCGACGATTACGATAAGAATCCCAATCTCTATCATTGAATTTTTTAGTACTTATTTCATTTACAACTAAATCTCCAGAATCATAGTGATCTAAACCACCTATAATATTTAATAGAGTTGTCTTTCCGCTACCGGACGGACCTAAGATAGCAGCAAATTCACATTTTCTAAAATTAACACTAACATTATCCAATGCTTTTTGCTCAAATTCGCCGGTATTATATATTTTAGTTATGTTTTTTATTTCTAACATACTATCACCTATTTATTGTTGTTATTGTTTAATAAAAATTGTAGTTCAGGTGCTACTTCATTTGCATTAATACTTGCTCCAGATACTGGGGTTGGGGCTACTGCAGGTTCTGCAACAGGTGCTGCAACAGGAGTTGTTGTTGGAATTGGAGAAACTTCAGGAGAAACCGGAACACTAGGTGTTACAGGTACTACTGGTGTTTCAGGTGCTACTGGCTCTGGTACTGGAGAAGCAACTTCCGGACTTGGATTAGCTACTACTCCCTCTGGAACAGGCATTTCACCATAATTAATTCCTTGATTTGGATTTACTCCATCACTCATATTAGGGTCAGTAGCAGCATTTTTAGGAACTAGTTTAGTAGAACTACTACTTCCTCCTCCACCTAAACCGTCACTACTGGCATAAGCAATCATTGGATTACATAGAATTCCTAAAACACTAGCTAAAACCCCATATTCAACCATTTGAGAATTCTTCTGTATAGCTTCTAAATCACTAAAATCTTTTACTTTTTGTAACGAATTAATTAAACCGATTCCCAAAAATGTAGTAATAAGTATTATACCTGTTACTCCGTATTTAAAGTAACGATGAAATTTACTTTGGGTTCTTACTAGAAAAGGTACAGTGGCAGCAACTAAGGCTCCGGCAGCTATACTTCCCCAAAGAATTATTTTATAATTATTCTTTGCGTCCTCAGGAGGCATAATCATAAATAATACTACTATACCTGCATAAAGAAACGCCATTATTATATCTACTATTGCTACTATTTGGTGCTCCATATTAGTTAATAAACAGAAACCAAAAAATATTAAGACACCGGAAATACCAAATAAAGCAAAAGATGATTGTCCTAACATCATCTCACTTGTATCTATTTCAATTTTACCGGTCGTTATTAAGAATAAAACTATTCCTATAACTATTGTAAAAAATGCTGCAACATATCCTATTTTTCTAATTTCCATGTTAATACACCTCTATTTATATATAATATCATATATTTTTACTATTTAAAATTGATATTTTACGTGTCTTTTTTATGACATTCTAAGATTTGTCAACTACTAATTTTTATGATATATTAATACACACTG
>CAMZCT010000013.1 GCA_947305065.1 uncultured Mycoplasmatota bacterium
ATTTCACTTACATGCAAAACAGTGAGTCCGTGAGGATCCACCGCATTTTCAGTTGTAATTATATATTGTTTGTTGTTCTCAGGAACCATGAAAATTGACATGATATTAGATGTAATTGACTCGCCTGATTCTTTTACCACCGTAATCTTCTCTGGCATTGTAATCCCTCTCTATTCTAATATAAATTATATCAAATAAAAAAAGGGTTTTCAATCTATTTTTTTGATTTCAAACCACTTGCAACCATAGGCACATTTTTCTTCAATATATTTAGGTACGTTTTTAACGTTATTGTGTCCTTGAGCCTTTTTATTCTTACTATCATAGAAGCCTTTTAGCCTTAATTTCCCATATGCCCAATCACCAACAATGTAATCAAATTCGTCGTAATAATCAGTTATTTTTTCCTTTAATACATCTTTATCGATTGCATCTTTAACATCTTCAATAACTTCATATTCTTTTGAATTAATTTCTATTTTTTTCATATTGTTTTCCCCCTATGCTACTATACGAATATTAGGTCTCTTCTTCGCTTGTGAAATAGCTAATCGAAGTTTGTTCTCCTTTTGGTAATCCATAGGATTAACTCCATAATAATCATATATTTGTTTATTGATATTGTCAATCTGATGTTGGGTAAAACCCTCAAACAATTGCTTTTTAATTCCAAAGAAATCATATATATCTTGTGCCAATAATCTTCTCTTAATTGGTACTATTTTTAGTTTATTGGATAACATAAACATGTTTTTACGGAAGTACTCGTCTACTTCGTAAGGATTGTTTGTGGAAAGTAAAGCAAAAGTACGACGATAAAAATCTTTACTGTTTGCTGTAAATAACATGTCATAGAATTCTTTTGCTTGTTTTGCATTAAGAGGATTTTTCTTATTTTTAGCAAACATCATATCAATCATATTTTTTTGAACAGCATTAAAATATGGATTTTTTCTTTTGATGTGTAATTTCTTTTGGCGCATGTCAAATTCATAATACTTTTCAAAGTTTTCTTTCCATCTTTCTAATTTTTTAACTGGAAATCCATATTTAGTTAAGTTAGTGTCAAAACCACCCATACCTTTTTCGTTTTTTGTATGATAACAGTTAGTAATATCTAGTTCACCATATAACAATACAATCATTCTCATTATAGACACCATAAAAGAGTTAAACTCTTTAGAGTGTGGTTTTTCTTTTGCACTATAGTACATAATTAAGGAATCGTTGATTGCATTGTTAATAAAGATATATTTTGTATTACTTTTTGGCATTTTAACACCTTCTATTCTTTAAAAAAATCCTAAATGAAATACTTTATTTGCTAATATTACACATCCTATTATAAAGACAATAATAATTATAGCTATTAATACTTTTATTAGCACTTTTGTAAAACGCATATCTTCTTTCAAATCATTGAAGTCATCAAAATCACTCTGTGTAAATGTTAAAGTGTTTGTTTGCGTTAAATCTTCATTTTGCTCTTTTTCTTCTTTTACTTTTTTCGTAACTTCTAGTGTGTCTTCTATTACTGTTTCTTCTTCAGTATCATCAGATACTTCTTCTATTTCTTCTGTATCTCCTGGTACTGATAACTCAGCTTCTTTAGTAATGGTAACTTCATCTGTATCTGATATAGTTCCTAAAACTTTAGTATTATCATTATCGCCACGAAGATCACTCAATAAATCAAGAGGGTCTAATTCTTTGGAAGCTTCTTCACTTATTAGTTCTTTAGCTGTAATAGTATCTATTAGTTCTCTTAATCTTTGTTCTTCCTTAGCACGATGACTCTTTCTTTCATCTAATTCTTCAGCAGAAGGAAGAATATCATCATCTATTGTTTCCTCTTCTTTAATTACAGAATCTAGTTCTTTTAAAATATCTACTTGAGTATTTCTTAGTTTTTTTAGTCTCTCTTCTTCATAATTCTTTTCTCTATCCTTATGAGAAGCAGCTAAGATAGAATTGATATCGTATTCTCTAGTTTCATCAAGAGAAATAGTTCCTATTTCCGTTTCACTATCACCAATTGATTTGTTTTTAGGCAATTCACGATATTGACGGTCTAACATTTCTTTTATCTGATCAATGTCAACTTTGTTGTTTATATTGTTATTTAAAACGGTACTATTACTGTTGACATCAAATCCTTCTAGTTCTCTATTGCTTACCTCTTTATAAAGTTCACGATTCTTACTAGATCTTGAAGGTAATTCCATAGTATTATCAGATATTTCGTCAGCTGTATAATATTTTTCCATTCTTGATTGCATACGAAAACACTCCTATCTTATGTAATGATATCATAATTAGACATTTTTTTAAATATCTTATTATTTCTTTTGACATAAAACAAAATAGCACATATGTGCTATTTTGAAAATAATATTAATCTTGTTCCATTACGAATATCTGTTTCAAATAATAGTGATTCTGGTTTGTAAAGATTAAGACTATCAGCATTGTATAATTTATTACAATTAGAAATACTATAATCTCCAAATGATAATTCATTAATGGCTTTATTTAATAATAATATAATAGTTCCTATTCTTTTATTTACAGGAAGTAAAACGTTATATTTTTCTTCTATTTCCGGAACAATTATTTCTACATCTACTTTATCATTCATATTACACCTCTAATAGAATTTTACATTTTGAATATTTCCGTTACTTACTATAGTAGCAGTATTATTCAAGGTTGAATCACTATATATATTATTGGTCTCGAACAATGTTTGATTTTCGAATTCTTTTCCTATCCACAAACCGTTTTTTCTTCTGAAGAATCCATCAAATTCTGTTTGATCTATAGTTTGAACTTCTCTTTCAGTATCATATATCAAATATTTAAAGTTACTTATATCTTTACTCTTCAATATTATATCGTCAAGTTTGACAGCTGAATCAGAGCTTTCTAAAGAATTCTTAAAGTTTTCATACCCTATAATCAGAATACAGAATGTATCTTCTTTTTGTTCTTCTAAGTATTTATTTATATTGTTATTAATAACATCTAATACTTTATCAAAACTAGTATCGAAGTATTTGACTCCAGATGGTACTTCTAATGGACATTCTGTTAAAGCATTTAATACTATCACTTTGTTATTATTTACTAAAGAAAGTGTTTCTAGTAAACGATTAAAGAATTTCTTAGCAACAGAATGGCTGCTAGAAGAAATTACATTAACTAAACTACTAAGATTATAATAACTAATTTGAGCAGTACTAGTATTAATTCCAAGTGGAACTTTACTAATATCTGTTATGTGATTTTTAATTGTTTCAAAATCAATTTCTTCTGGTACTATTGGAACTTTAGGAGCTTTTTTAGGCAAGTAAACACTTAATTGATTCAAAACATATGTCATGTTCTTATCATAGTTTTCTTCTTCGAATACTAACGGTACTTGGAACTCATACGGTTCATCATCAACCATTATTAAACCACGTCCAGGATTCTTTTTAGGAATTGGTGGGTTATCAAAGAAGTATTGATAATCTTCTTGGTCAACCATGTTAAGTATAATCTTTTTAGGGAAGTTATCAGTGTTATAACCTAAAGCATTAGTAGCTGTTGCTGTTACTATAAATATAATACCTACTTTTGAACAATTTCTAACTAGCGCTTGGAAATCTTCTTCATATAATTCATAGAATTTTTCTTTAAAGGCTTCTATATCATTTAGAATAACCATTATAGTTGGGAATGGAGATGATTCTTTTTCAACATCTTTTATATATTCCCCACCCGTTTCTGAATAGTAAGAGAACCTACGGTCTCTTTCTTCAGCTAGCATATAGAATAAGAACTTAATCTTATCAGTATCATCTACTGTTAATATGTCACCAATTTGTGGGGCCTTTTTAAATGATTTTAATCTCTCAGCACCTAAATCTATAATGTAAATATTAAGTTCATTAGAATTATGGTTGATAATTGTTGAATAAATGATAGTTGTTAACAAGGTTGTTTTACCACTACCAGTAGATCCAACGATAAATGTATTACCATCTTTAGATAAAGGTAATGTTACTAAACCTTGTCTTTGATGAGAAGGATCATCATACTCACCTATCAAAGCTTCAATAAAGAAAGATTTAGTATTGAAATTATATTTTTTAATTAATTTATTATAATATATAACTTCTGGTATATTTTCTAACCATAGAAGTGAAGATTTTATATTTTCTTGTTCTGCAATTTGAACTAAGTATTTAACTACGTTCGTTAATTGTTCTCCACGATCTTCTGTTTCATCTTTTTTTACTTCTTCATTTATTTCTTTAAGCGTATCACCAGTATTTGATAAGAAGACTATATTATCATCTAACCTACGACTTATTTGTTCAGATGGAATATATTTAGCTCCTGTCCAACCAGATTGACCTAAATCAAATATTTCATCGTTTCCAACTTGAAGATAGAAGCGTCCAGCTTCTTTTATAAATGCAGCATCAGGTCTCTTTAACATTTCTGTACTATCGTCAGTAGATTGAACTTTTAAACAAACACGGAATCTAGAGTTAGACCATATTTGATCATCTACTACACCACTAGGTTTCTGAGTAGAAAGTATTAAGTGAACACCAAGTGAACGACCAATACGGGCAGTTGAAATTAGTTCTTCCATAAAATCTGGTTGTTGAGCTTTTAATTCAGCAAACTCATCGCTTATGATATATAAATGAGAAAGTGGTTTATCTACTTTTCCTTCACGATATAACCTTTGATATTTATAGATATCTACAGTACCTTCGTCTAAAGATTCTCTAATTTGATTAAATAGTTTTTGTCTTCTTTGTAATTCACTATTAATTGAAACTAGGGTTCTATTCATTTCACTTTTATCTAAGTTAGTAATAGTACCGGCTAGGTGTGGTAGTTTTATTCCTGTTTCTCTATTTTCAAAGGCACCAGCTAAACCTCCACCTTTGTAGTCGATTAATACAAATTGGACTTCATATGGGTGGTAGTTAATTGCCATACTTAATATAAAGGTAATGATAAATTCTGATTTACCTGAACCAGTAGAACCAGCAATTAAACCATGTGGTCCATGATACTTTTCATGTAAGTCTAAATCGATTATTTTATTATTACCCTTCATTCCTACTGGAGTTTTTAAACTTATAGTTGGATTGTTTTCTTTCCATCTATTTAGGATATTTAACTGTTCAATACGACCAACATTAAACATATCTAAAAAACTTAACGAACTTGGTATTGCAGTTTGAGAGCTTTTAATATTTATTGGTATATTAGCTAAGTTACTAGCTAATATATTGATATTTATATTTGGATAAATGTTAGGAACAAATTTAATCTGTTCAGAATTGTTGATATCTCGATCAATTATTAATCCCACTTCTGGATGGATTTCTACCATCTTTTTAAATCTACTAATAGTGTTATTAATGTTATTAGAGAATATTATGCAATAAAAACCTTTATCCTCTTCTAAACTTATTTTTTCTATTAATTGAAGATCTTTCAATAAAGCGTAATTATCACTTACTATTAAGTATCTTTCTGAACTATCTTTTTCTTTATCAAAATTCTTTTCTATTCTATTATTAAATTCTTTTTCTAAGTAAGTAGATAGTTCTAACAATTCATCTTCGCTAGTAGCAAAGAATCTTATAGAATAATCATTGTCCCAGTTATGAGGTAAACTCTTCATGAATTCCCATTCTCTCTCTTTTTCTTTACTGGTAACAATTACTATTTTTAAATCTTTACCTGAATGATGATATATAGTTTGAAGCATTACACTTTTTATATAATCTTCTTCAATTTCTTTTTCTATAACAAATGGTACTATTTGATTATTAACAATATTTAGACTAATAGGTATATTTTTTAACTCCATCTTAGTATCGTAAATGCTATTAAGCATTTCACGAAGATTATCTTCTTCTAAATCAAAACTTTTTTTACTAACATTTAGTTCTATATCAGCTGGTTTATTACCAACACCTAGATTAATATTTAGAAAATCATTATCAAAAACTTCTCTATCCCAAATATTATTACTATTTTCTAGTATATTCTTAATAATAGCTTCCGTAGAAATGTTATTATATCTAACAACATCTTCTTGTTTAGAAATCGTTTCATTAATTTCTTGTACTTTGTTATTTAGGTATTCAATATATCTTTCTTGTCTCTTTTTTTCTCTTTTATCTTCTTGTCTTTTTTCCCATTTTTCAACAAATGAAGGAATCATAAAACTACTAATAAACATTAGACCAAAGACAAACATTTCTAAAACAAGTTCTAGTAATGTAGTTGTTTTATTTCTATAACTAGCAACAACATTTATCATAGTAGTACTAGATATTAAAATCATAGTAATAGATGAAGCTGCCCCAATAATAGCAGGAGTTCTTTGTGATACTTCTTTAGTTGGTGGATCATCTATAGTTATTTCTTTCTTTTCGGCTTCGACTTTTAATCTTGGAAGATGAACAAATAATTGTGATTCATCATATAATTTAGTATTTCTTTCAACTTCCGTAATTGGTGTCATTTCTGGAATAGTTTCTTCTTTTAATTCATAACTTTGAACACCCTCAACAATAACTTCATTTAAGGGATTACTAATTAAAAGTATACTTTTCATATAGATAATATTAATTCCATCTATAAAAATGTTATCACCAACAAATATTTGCGATTTATCAACAGCTCTAGAATTAACATAAACGTTGCTATATTCACTAGTATCATATATATAATCATTAAATTCTTGTTTTTCAATAATAGCAGCTTGATCTAATAGATCAGGACAATTTATTATGCACTCAGAAGAATTACCTATTGATACATTATTCAGATTGTTAATTTGATAAGCTTTATAATCTTGTTTATTTTCTAAGATATAAACATGACAAGTATCAGGATAATTCTTAAATTTTATATCAAATGATAAAACGTTATTAAAAATAACTCTTTTTATCTTTTTTTCTTCTTTGTGAATTGTATATTCTTCGGAAGTATTAAGAGTCCAATACTTTCCTTCTTTTTGAAGAGTAATTATTTCGTTAACATAATTATTAGATAAAAAAAGTCTTAAATTAATTGTAAAAGTCTTTTGATCATCTTGAGGAAGTCTGTATCTGTGTATTTTTTTACTATCAGTAATAATAAACTTCATAACTACTCCTCCTCTATTTTATAATTATACAATTATAATACTAAAAAAACAATCAAGAAGAAAAAAAACTAATCATAATAGATTAGTTTAAAACATATCATTTAAATCATTTAAATTTTTATTTACTTCTGCAAGTTTTTCCTTTGATAATGGTTCAGGTGTAGGAGGTACTGATGGGGTTTCAGAAGCTACTTGTCCATCTTCTAGAGAAGTAACATTCTCTTCATCCCACTCAATTTCTTCAACACTATCAGGATCTGGTTCTTCTGTTGCATGCAAATGAAGCGTATTATTAGTTGCAAAGTCTAATATATTTACTCCCTCATCATTAAAGAATTGAAAAGATTCTTTAATATCATCAGGTAGTGATTCATCGATAATTAACTTGCCATCTGGGCCTACATACTGTGCTAAAAGAGCTTTTGTTTCTTCGTCAATTTTTATCATTTTTTATATCCTAAATTAACTAATTCGTATAATTCGCCTAGTGCATCAAGTTTTTCTTTTGCAGTTACGTAATCATCAATATCGTGTTTTAGATTTGCAACAGCTACTTTAAAGAAAGTTTGTGCATCTTCTCCATTCCAGAAAGGTCCGTCTTTTTCACCTTTCATCATTTTGTCTAAGTTTTCACTTAATTTCTTAATTTCGCCTGCTAATATTTTCATTTCAGCGTTTATTTGAGTTACATATGATTTTAGTAACTTTTTATCTTTAACTGTTGCTGATGTCTTTTTTGCCATAATTTACCTCCTATTTAGTGGAACTTTTGTATTTACTTAATTCTTCTAGAATCTTATAATACTTAGCTTCCAATTTTGAAAATTTGTATCCGTCCTTCAAATCATTTTTTCTATCACCGCAATATGTTCCTTGATTCTTGCAGTTTGTTGATATTTTGTTTAAGGCTTTCTTTAAATCTTGACCTGCTATTGCTTTTGTAGCGCATGTCGAATATAAATCTGCCACCTTTGTAAAAGATGTTTTTAAATTGTCATAGTTTTTGCAAATTGCACTGTAGTAATCATTTGCTTGATCATTTAAGGCAAATGATGAACTATTGATTTTGCTATTTACAGTTAATTCATATTTTCTTACAGCTGAAGCTGAAGAAGCTGTTACTAACGTTGATTGTATAGCCATTGTTCATTCTCCTCCTATCTTGTGATATTATTATAACATTTAAATTTTTTAAAAGCAATACACGTAGTCTTTTTAACCAAAGAAAAAAATAACTAGCGCTAACCAGTTATTTTTTTAAGTAAGAACCATCATCACATCGTATAAAACAATATAAAGATAATATTAATTATAGACGCTAGGTAATCGTTTAGCACTTATCAATAGAAATTAATAAGCTTTTACCAACTGAGGTCTTCTCTCTTTGCTGCGGCCATTATTTTTAGGATAAAAAACGATGTATGAACCGAAAGGTTTTTACTTGACTAAACATACTAAATAATGACTTATCTAGAATATAAGAGTGCGAATCTCTTATTCCCATTACCTGAAAGATAATGGAGTTTGTTCACTACAACAATTAAGTATACGTACATGTAGTGTCCTAATTGAAGTTGTCTCTTCGCAGCATTATTTTTATAGTATACAGTGTGGTAAAAATTGAGCTTAATAATACTTTATCATAATTATATTTAAAAAATCATTACTCTTAAAAAGAGTAATATATAATTATGAGCTAATGATTTAGTCATAATCATTATAGTATTACTTCTATATACTACATTTATATGATACTATATATTTTTTTTGATTTCAACACTTTTTTTTGAAAAATTTACATTTTTGTTTTACAAGCTCGTTAACTCACTGTTTAATGGGCGTTAAATGGCGCTGTAAATTTTTTGTTTATTTTTGATTTAGCCTATTATATAATAATTAAAGAGGTGAAAGCTATGAGCAAAGAATTAAAGGTAGATAGTGAATTATGTGTGAGATGTGGACAATGCGTTGCAGTATTCCCAGAAAACTTCGATTTTGATCCAAAAACAGGTGCATCTATACCTATTTCAAACGAAAACCTAGTTGAGGACATGAGTGCTATTTGTCCTTTTGGAGCAATTAGTATTGAAGAAGCTACTCCAGAAGTTGTTGAAAATGACGAAATGGAAGATAAAGCTGCATAAAAAAAGCAAGTTACTTGCTTTTTAAATTGTATAATTTTTTTACTTCTTTTAAAGATAAGGTACGATATTCTCCTGAAGCTAAGTCTTTAACATTTAGAAAGGCATATTGTTCTCTTTTTAATTTTATTACTTCGTGCCCTACTGCTGAGAATAATTTTTTTACAATGTGATTTCTTCCTTCAACAAGTTTTATTTCAACTATTTCCGTATTCTTATCTAAATCTTTTTTCCTTATTTTTATACCTTTAGGATGGCATTTTATACCATCTATTATTATGCCTTTATTTATTTCTTTTATTTCATCTGGAGTTAGCATTCCTTCTATTTTAGCTATATATACTTTTTCTACATTATTAGAGGGATGCATTAAAATATTTGCTAATTCTCCATCATTTGTTAATATTAGTAAACCAGTAGTATCATAATCTAATCTTCCAACTGGATATATTCTTGTTGGTGTATCAATTAAAGATACAACTGTTTTACGATCTTTTTCATCTTTTAAAGAACATATATAGTTTCGAGGTTTGTTTAGTAAATAGTATTCTTTAGGAATATCTTTATTAATTACTTCTCCATTTATTATTATAATATCTTCATAACTTACTTTAGTTCCTAGTTCTGTAACTTTCTTGCCATTAACAAACACTTTGCCACTGGTTATTAGTTCTTCAGCTTTTCTTCTAGATGTATAACCGCTATTAGCGATAACTTTTTGTAATCTTTCCATATTATCTACCTACCTTAGATATTTATAAAACACGTAAATGCTTAAACATAATAACATAATTACTAGTAAAATGAGAAGAAATTTTGAAAAAATTTCTAATTTTTTAATTCTTTCATTAGTATATAAGTCTTTATTAATATTTATTTCGTTTTTCTTACTAAAGTAAAATATATTAATTATTATATATATAATTGTTAAAACTGCTACTATTTTAAATATGAAGGTTATCTGCTCTACTAAATCTTGTTTATCTAATAGTATCAAGCTATAAAGTATTATTACTATGATACCTGAAATAAAGAAGTTAAAAGCGATATTAGTATGTTTATCAAATGAATATCCACATTTTTGACATTTTTTATCTTCGATATCATTTTTAAAAGCACAGCGAGGACAAGACTTTTTTGTGCTCTTTAGTGGAGTTTTACATTTGCCACATACTTTAGCTCCTTTTAAATTATTATAATTACACTTTGGGCACTTCATATTATCACCAAGAAAAGTATATCAAAAAAAGTAGATATCAACAATCTACTTATTCTTTATTAAATTTTTTTTCTATTAATTTAACTGGTAATGACTTATCTCTCAATAAGCAAGAAATAGATAAATCATTATGAATATTATATATTAAATTAGCTACGTCTTTTGAGCAGTCACAAATATGTAACCACTTATATTTCTCATATTCTTTAGGAATATAAGAAAGATTAGTAGTATATAGGGCACTAAATTTTTTCTCTTGATAGTATTGTTCAAACTTTTCTGGGCCTTTAGTAAATAAAGCATAGGTCGTAATAATATAAATATGTTTAATATTTCTTTTGTTAAGTTCATCTATACAATCAAACATAGATCCACCTGATGATACCATGTCATCGGTAATAAAGGCTGTATATCCATCTAAATCATTCTTACCAATAAAGTCATGAGATATAATTGGATATTTGCCATCTACTAAGGTGTTGAAATCTCTTTGTTTAAAGAAACTACCTGCTTCTCTTTTTATATATGGAGAGTTAAAGGAATTTAAATAAACATTTCGTCTTCCTGTAGCTCCGTTATCTGGAGATATAAAGACGATCTTTTTTAATCTATTCATAGGTAAGTCGTTAATTATGTTTTCTAATATAGTATTAGAAGGAAAATAATTATCAAATTCCATATTATGAACAGCATGTTCTACTCCTTGATCATGTGCATCAAAGGTTATAAAACTTTTTACGTGACACAACTCGTCTAATTCATGAAGATTCATACCACACGATAAGTTTTCTCTAGTATTTCTTCTATGTTGACGACCATTGTATAGCAAAGGCATTATGATATTAATATTTTTAGCGTGACAACTACAAGCTCCTATACCATCCTTTAATTCCAACATTAGATCATTAGGCGATGTATGATTTATTAAACCATGCATTTTATACTCTATTGAGTAATTACCAATATCCGTGATTAAGAACATATCTTTCCCACGAACAGTTTCGTCAATTTCGACTTTTAAATGACCATCTTCAAAAAAATTTTCTTTAATAGGAACAATAAAAGTATTACTTTTACTAGAAATATCGTACATTTCTAATAAGTGTTTATCCACTTTTTCTCCAAGTTCTTTGGCACTTTGGAAAACCATTAATCTCAGATTAATGTCTTTTACCTGTTTTTTCATTAATTTAGCCCACCCATCTATTTTCTATATTAAAAACATCATATTAATTATATAATAAGTATTATTTTTTGTATATTGATAGATAATTAAAAATGAAAAAACTATATGGTTTTTTCATATATTTTTCTACATTCTTCTTCGTCATTAAATAAGCCTATTTCATTCATTTGTCCGGATAAGAATACTCGGCGGGGATTGTTACCAATTAAATCTTTATTTTTTCTACCTAGTAGTATTCTTTTTTCTTGATCAACTGTAAAAACTTGAATTATTAAACTACAATAATATTCTTTATCCCTAGATAGTTTTTTATATCTTTCTGTATCTTCTGTTTCACCACATTCTTCTTCAAGTCTTTCTATTTTTTCTATTAATGTTTTAGCTTTACTTAAAACTAAGTGTGTTTTATCACAATTATATAGCAAGTATAACTTTTCACCCTTTTCAACTCCTGTTTGACTTGGAATTTTTAATCGATATTTACTATCTATAGCGGCATATTGTCTAAATGCCATATAATCATCACCAAACATTTTTATTCCCCCTGAATGGTAAAATGATAATATATTATGGGGTTTTTGTCAAAATTTGCTTAATTTCTATCGTTTCTTCGACCATATATTAAGATTAATCTGAATATTTCAATTATGGTTGATGCTACTGATGCAACATATGTTAAAGCTGCAGCTGTTAACATTGTTTTTCCACCACTAAGCTCTTTTTTATCTAGTATTTCATATTCTTTTATCTTTTTTAATGCTCGACTAGAAGCATCTATTTCTACTGGTAAAGTTATTATTTGGAATAATAAAATAACTATTTCACAGATGATTCCAATCCAAACAATACCTAGAAGACCAAGTATACAACCTAACACTATTGCAACATAACCGGCTTTAGAAGATAAGTTAACAATTGGAACTAAAGAATGTCTTAAACGCATGAAAGAATAGTTATCTTTATCTTGGATAGCATGGCCACATTCATGGGCAGCGACTGAGACATTGGCAATACCAGTACCTGAAAAATTACTATCTGATAATCTTACACATTTATTTTTGGGATCATAATGATCACTTAGATATCCTGAAACTTTTTCAACTTTGATATCTTTCAAGTCGTTTTTATCTAGTATTAACCGCGCTGTATCATAACCAGTCATACCACTTTTAGAAGCAACTTTACTATATCTGGCATAAGCACTTTTAATATATAATTGAGCTCCTGCCGTGATGGCAATAGATATAATGGCTAAGGCGGTTATTAATAAAAATCCATATTCCACATTTTACCTTCTTTCTACCTAGTTATTTTTGAAAGCGAATAGATATATTTCCCATTCCACCTTCAATATCTACAGCATTTTTACCATTACCATATGTAACTTCATCACCATATTCTTTGTTGTTGATTGTTAAGTTTCCTAAACCTTTAGTTGCTTTAATTTTATATGAGTCTTCTCCACCCATTAATAATAGGTTTATTTCACCAACACCACAATCTATTATGCTTTCTCCTTGTAGCTCTGAATTGATGGTAATGTTTCCAGCTCCAGCATATAATTCTAAATCTTTAATGATTGCTCTATTAATTTTTATGTTACCTGCTCCACCTTTAATATCTGTTGGTCCAAATTCAACGTTATCTATATTGACATTTCCGAATCCAAGTGCTAACTTTACTTTTTTAGCTATTATATCTTCTATTTCAATTTTGCCAGCACCACCATCTAAGTAAAGTTTATTTATATTTTTAGGAACAGTTATTACAATATTACCGGCACTAGTATTAACTATCCTAACTTTATTTTGTTTTACTTTAAGACGGCCATCATCTTCACTCACTTTTATTTTAGATACTAGTTTTTCAGCTTTAATAGAGAATACTTCTCCTTCTTTTATTGTTAAGTCAGCAGCATTAATATCTAAGTCTAAATCAGTAATATTTTTAAATTCTTTATAATAATCTTCTACTACAACTTTTTCAGTTGTTGGGATAAAAGTATTAACAATATTAAATACACCAGTACAAATAGCTATTATTATAGATACTGCTAATATATAAGCTATAATTTTAATTACTTTTTGTGTTGAACTCATTTAATTGTAACACCTCCAAATATAGCATCAGCAACGATATTAACAGTCTTTGTTCCAGAATTTTTGTAATTATTATCTACACCACCAAAGATTGGTGTCATCTTTGTTTTTACATCTAATCCTTCTGGTAGGATAAGTGTTACACTGCCAAATACAGCTTCTAATTTAATTGTTGTATCTTTTTTTATTTTAGCTTTAGTTAGATCTAAAGTAAGTTTACCAAATACAGCTGAAGCCTTTTTATCAGTGATTTCTTCATCGATTGTTATATTTTGGTTACTAAAAGTAACAGCTATTTCATCTTTATAATCAACGTTGTCATTAACAATATAATCTTTATCTTCTTTTTTAAATATTATTAATAAACCTAGTAATACTAATATTATAGGTACTATTAAACGACCTACTATACTAAAGTCTATTATTCCTCTAACAGATAATAGTAGAAGTATTCCAACTAGTAATAGTATTAAATTACCTTTCTTATTGTTATCATCTAATAAACCTACTAAACCAGGTATTATTAAAAATAAGGTCCACCAACCATTAAAGAATATATTTATATTGGTAATATTTAAGGCATTTAAACCAAATACCACACCTAATATTATTAGTATTAATCCCCATATTAAATTGCTTTTTTTCATTTTATCAGTCCTTTTCTAATCATATTATAACGCAAATATAAAAGAAAGTAGAAACTATTTTCTACTTTCTGGATATACAACTTTTTTACCAGCAGGTTCCATCATTAACTCTGGTGTATCAAAGATATATTCTATTAGTTTTAAGGCTTTACAGAAGTAGAAACCATCAGCAATACGTTCATCTATTGTTGCACCCATTTCCATGAACCATTTACCATTTTCTTCTTTAATTTCTCCGAAAGTAATTAGAGAAGAAGCAGTACCAAAGTTAGTTAAGTTGTGATAAATACCTCCAACTTTAAAACTACCTATATTAGACAATATTGCACTAGAATAGTACAAGTTATCATCTATGATACTTTTTGGTAACCAATCATGTCTATCTAACCATTTCATAAGACCAACTACTGGTATTCTTAAGAATTTTGGTAGGCCTCCAACAATGTCTGCAGCAGCATTTGCTCCTTTACCACCAGACTCTCTACTTTGTCTGATTTTGTCTACTCTTTCTTTTGTTTTACGAGAAATATCTTCTAATGTATCATTTTCATCTATTTTTAATACTATTAATGATTCTACCGCATCGTCAGCAAATTCAACTTTTATTGTTTGAGCTAAAGAAACTTCTTTATGCATATATAAGGTTCTATTAGCAACAAATCTGTTCATATATGGTCTTGAATAAATGGTCTTAGCCATTACATCAACTATTCCATGATAGAATGTTAATCCTTCAATATCCTTTTTCTTTTTATTAATAAACTTAACGAAATTAGTCATATCAATTTTTGCATTCATATAAACAGCTGAATCACAACGATTTGGTTTAAAATCTATTAATATGTTTTGCATTCCACTTATATCTTTTACTTTATATCCGTCTCTTCTATCCACTATCATCACTCTCTCTAAATATGATTATATAACACTTTTTTAGAAAGATAAATCATTTCCGACTTATAGGAGAGCCATTAACATAAAGATTATGGTTATTAAATTCAATGTTGCTGTTATTAGTTTCCTCATTTTCTAGAGATGTTACATATGCATCGGCTGTTAAAGTTAGAGTTGAATTTTTATCTAATTTTATATTGACTTCTTTAGCAGTATTGGAAGTATTAATTGCCCCTTTAAATGAAGTCTTCACTAAATTCATATTTAGTGATGAAATGCTGTCTATTATTATCCTTCCACTCATGGTTTGGTTATTAGTATTTAAAGTTACTATTCCACCATTTTCATTAGTTTTACCCCATTCAGAAGTACCAGCAATCGATAATAAGATATTACTTCCATAACTAAGTTTGGTATTAGTAAGGTTTATTTCAGCAGTAGTATTAGTAACGAAGAACATTGGGGCGGTCTTATATACTTCTGATTTATCAGTAATAGTTAGGGTTGAATTAGTTGCATTGAAAGTTCCTTTACCTTCTCCTGCATCACCTGACATAGATTGATAAATCATAATGCCAGCTTTATCAATGTTATTTCTATTACCTATACCTGTAGCTATTAGATTCGAATCAGTTACTGTAGCACTATTTTTTCCTTCAACTACTACCATTTGAGAATTATAAGCTGTACCAGTAGTGTTTTCTATAGAAATATTTCCAGTAGAATAAATAAGTGGTGATCCTTTACCATTAGTTTTCAAAGTAGAATTCTTAGCAATTACAGTTCCTTCTCCACGGTCGGTAGCTAGGGTTGCACATGATCCCCCATTAGTAGTTATTTTTACATTATCTGCTTCGATATATCCGCCATAGGTAGCATCTAAACCTCGTGAAGAGTTTTTTCCAGTTGTTTCGATTGTACTATCACTTATATTTATTTTAGAGTTAGTTCCAGTAGAAAAGACAGCGTTACTACCGGCATCAGAGGTACTAATCGTAGCATTTTTTATTGTTGCTTCAGAATCTTTTTGAACTAATATAGCAGAGTTTACACCATAGAATTCAGAGTTTTCTATATTTGTTGCAGCTCCACTTTTAATAATCGTTATATCATTTATAGTGGCATTTCCACTATTTTTAACAAGTATTACACTTTCATTTTCATTAGTTGAAGTATATTTACCAGTTAATTCTTGATCATCAATAACACTTACTGTACCAGTAGTTTCAATATCATTTGTTTCGTTATTATCTTCTTTTTTATCAGGAACCGGGAAATTTTCTTCTGGTTTAGTCTTGTCTTCGATTACAATCTTTTCATTATCATTACTGTTATTAACTATTAAATTATTAGTAATTTTACTACTACCTAATACTAGCAAGATAGTAATTATAATAGTTGATAAGAAGAAGATTGCTATCTTATCACCATCTAAAAAGATATCTTGAAAATCTTTTTCATTAAACTTAGATAACAACAAATACATTAAACAAGCAGAAAAGACAAAGCCTTCTATTCCCATAACTATATAATAACTGTTTGGTAAGACAACACTTACTTTATTTTCGTTATCAGTATTTTGCTCTGGTGGTGCTGCTTGCTCTTCTTTATTATCTTTTGGGTCGCTTGTTGATTTTTCTAAAGCATCACTCCCCATAGATGGAGACTTATCCTCTTCTTTAGATGATTGGTCACTATCAGATTGGGGCTTTTCAGGTGGCTGTCCCATTTCACCAGGGGGTTTTTCAGGTGGTTTTTCCTGATTATTTCTTTCTGTTGTTTGAATATTGGTTTCTGGTGTTAAATCGTTTTTAGCGATATAACTTGTAATAATCATTGCAACTAATGATAAAATCATTACGGCAATAATTATAATATTTTTTATTGGTCTATTATTTTCCATTTTTTCCTCCTTCATGAGTATTATTAAACACTATTAATGTGTTATTATTTTGAAGAATTTATTAGGAAATAAAGAAATGTTTGGCACTTATTCTTCACTATTCTTCTAAATTATAATACTTTTTAGCAATTTAAAAAAGTATATTTCTATACTTTTATTCGACTGGACATATATCTTCTAACTCGAGATTTATCTTAAAGTAGATGGTTTTATCACTTTCGTTTGTAGCACTAACTTCAAGATAAAACTTAGATTTAGTTAGGTCAGAACACGAAGATTTATAGTCATCAACATTAAATGTTACTGTTTTTAAATGCTCTTTAATAGTTGTATCGTGACCTACTTCATCACAATCTCTTATCTTTGTATTAACACCTTTATAATCTTCATATAAAGATACTTTAACATCTTTGTATTTGGTTGTATCTTCACTATCAGTCTCAATATTGGTTATGTAGATATATATTTTTCCTTTAGCATCATAAGCAAGACTTCCCGTGATATTGTAATCACTATCATAAGTAGTTATCTTTTTAAAAGAATAATTAACATTTTTATTAATGACAATAAAACCTATAACAAGCACAGCAAGAATAGATACTACTGCTATTATTAATTTAGTATAATTCTTTTTTTTGATTTTCATCTCGCCATCTAGTAAATCGGAAATGTCGATTGAAAATAACTTACTAATTTCATGAAGCTGAGCTATATCCGGTACACTTTTTCCATTCTCCCATTTACTAACAGCTTGGAAAGTCACATTAAGTTTATCAGCCAGTTCTTTTTGGGTAAGATTATGATCTGTTCGTAATTTTTTTATTAAATTTCCAACTTTTTCTTGATCCATTTTACTCATCCTTTTCAAAATCTTCTAAAAAAGTATGTTTTTCGCTATCTTTTCTATAACCAAGTACGCAGTTTAAATTAATATTATCTAAAGCTTTAAATATATTATTATCTACTTCCTGATTATTCTTCTTTAACTCTTTTATTAGTTCTTTGATTTCTTTTCTTTTCCCGCTTAGTTCCTTTTTATCTACTTTATCAGTGAATTTACAAGCACAATTTAGGAAAGTTAATTCATTGTAATTTTTCCAACGAATTATATCCTCTTCTTTAACTAGGTATAGAGGTCTGATTAAATCTACTCCTTTAAAATTATCACTGTGCAATTTAGGTAACATAGTTTTTATTTCTGAACCATAGAACATGGATAATAAAGAAGTTTCAATTACATCATTAAAGTGGTGCCCTAAAGCAATTTTATTACATCCTAGTTCTTGCGCTTTATTATATAAGTGCCCTCTTCTCATTCTAGCACATAAATAGCAGGGATTTGCTTCATTTAGTTTATTAGATACAGCAAATATATCGGTTGTAAATATTTCTATTGGTATGTTCATTTCTTTAGCATTATGTTTTATCATCTCTATGTTCTTATCTGCATAACCAGGGTTCATAACAACGTATTTAGCTTCAAATGGAACCATACCATGACGAATTAATTCTTGAATACATTTAGCAAGAAGAAAAGAATCCTTTCCCCCACTAATACAAACCATTACTTTATCATTTTCTTCTATTAGTTTGTAATCTCTAATAGCTTTGACGAATTTAGAAAATATCTCTTTACGAAATTTTTTTATAATACTTTTTTCGATTTCACGATATCTTTCCATATTATCACTACTTTTCTATCTCATATCCTGCTTCTTGTATAACTTTCTCTAAGGTTGAAAAAGGTATTTCTTTTGGAGATTTAATCTTTACTATACCAGTTTTTAAGTTAATATTAGTACTAGTAATACCTTCTATACTAGATAGAGCAGCTTGTACTCTTTTTTTACAATGTTCACATTTCATACCATTTACTTTAATTGTTTGTTTTGTATTAAACATGATTGTCCCTCCTTTATTTCTTTAATCTTAAAGAATTAAGAACTACTGTGATACTACTTAAAACCATAGCTATGGAAGCAAAGATTGGGTTAATCTTTATAGGTAGGAAACCAGTAGCTAAAGGAATCATTATAAGATTATAAAAGAAAGCCCAGAATAGGTTCATTTTAATAATTCTTAATGTTTTTTTACTTATTTTAATAATATCTATTATTTTTAATAAATTGTCTTTAAGAAGGATTATATCTGATGAGTTGGCAGCTATATCGGTAGAACCATTTACTGATACACCAATAGTTGCTGTTCTAAGACTTGGAGCATCATTAATACCATCTCCAACCATCATAACTTTTCTACCTTCTTTTAGATATTGTTTTATTAGAGATGTTTTCTCTTTAGGTAGAATTCCCCCAATTACATTTTTTATTCCTAATTCTTTACCGATTCTGTTAGCTATGATTTTATTATCACCACTAAGCATGAATGTATCTATTTTTAGTTCTTTTAACTCTTTAATAATATCTTTAGCTTCATCTTTTAAACTATCTCTAACACCTATTAGTCCTACTAATTGTTTGTTTTCAAATACATAAACAACACTATTACAACCATCAAGTAATTTTTTTTCATCTTCTTCTTGTATTTTTCCTTTAGTAAGACGGAATTCTTTAAATATTTTATCATTTCCGACATAGAAACTACTTTTACCTATTCCACCTTTGAAACCAATACCAGGGAATTCTTTATAACTTAATATTTTTATATTCTTGGTTATATAGTTTTTAAATGCTAAGGCGATAGGATGATTACTTTTACTTTCTAAATTAGCAACAATATTAATTAGTTCTTCTTTTGAATAATCACTGTAAGTGAAACACTCTGTTACTTCTAATTTACCTTTAGTAAGTGTTCCTGTTTTATCAAATACAACCGTATCTATTTTGTTGGCTATTTCTAGAACTTTACTATTTCTAATAAGAATTCCTTGTTTGGCACATGTACCAAGACTTATAACTATTGCTAAAGGAGTAGCTAAACCTAAGGCACATGGACAAGATATTACTAAAACGCTAACAAAGTATACTAAAGCTTCGTTCATCGGCTGTTTTAAGATGAGATGAATCATGAGAGTTAGTAAAGCAATGATTATAATAATTGGTACAAAATATCCACTTATTCTATCTACTAAATGAGCTATGTTAGGTTTAGTATTACTCGCTTCTGTTACTAATCTAACTATTTCAGATATAGTTGATTTTGGCCCTATTCGGGTAGCTTTATATTCTATATATCCGTTGATATTTATAGATCCAGCAATTACTTCATCACTAACTACTTTTTTCACTGGTGTGCTTTCGCCATTTAAAAAGGATTCATCTGTATGAGTTGTACCACTTGTAATTATTCCATCTACAGCTATTCTCATCCCAGGTTTACAAATTAATATTGTATCTTCTGTAACTTCATCTATTGTTATTTCAACTTCTTTATGATCTTTTAATACTAAAGCTTTTGTGGGTGTTATTTGTACTAAACCTTTTATTGCATCTTTTGTTTTTTCATTATTTAAATTATTAATATATCGCCCTAATTTAACGATAAATATAATCATTACTACTGAATCAAAATATAAATTTTTAGATAAATGATAACTACCAGTTAATACTTCAATTGTATTAATAGTACTATAAATAAAGCTGGATAAAATACCTATAGTTACTAAGGAATCCATATTAGGTGATCTTTTAAAGATATTCTTTATACCTTTAATAATAATATCGGATCCATAACCGATAAATAAACAAGATAAAATAAATAATGTTACTGAATATATTTTAGGATGTTTATAAACATTAAATAGTGGCATTATAGGAAGGTGTAACATAGAAGACATAGAAACATAAAGTGTGATAATTATCAAAATAGTATTTAAGAATAATAAATTCTTTTGATTTCTTAGTTCTTTAGTTCTATCTATTTCTTTATATACCCCTAAACTTTTATAACCTGCCTCACTTATATATTTATTTATATCATCAATATTTACTATTTCTTCATTGTAAGTTACTGTAGTGCACGCTAAAACTAGGTTAGTAAGAGAATCTTCTATACCTTTTTGTTTTTTTAGATACTTGTCTATAGTATTAGAGCAAGCACTACATGTCATTCCTTCTATACTTAAAGTTGTTTTCTTCATACTTCACGTCCAAACTCTATAGTATTTTTACTAAGACATTTTTATTGTACCACATAAAAAGATTACTTTGGCAATAATCTCTTATATATTTTAGAATTCTTAATTATTTAATAATATAACTACTTCTATCTCAGGATTAACTAACTCTTTAAAACTATCCGCATCTTTTTTCTTACCAACTATTGAACCATAATGGATTGGTACGACAATGCTTGGTTTAATAATATTAGTAAGTTCAGCTCCTTCTTTATAATTCATAGTAAAAGTTCCACCGATAGGTATGAATGCTACATCACAAGAAATCTGTTTATTTTCCTCTGTTATATCTGTATCTCCAGCTATATAATATTTTTTATTATTAATAGTTATTAAATATCCTACCCAACCACTATTTTTTCTATGAAAAGGTTTAAGATTATTATAACTAGGTATAGTAGTAAATTTATAGTTTAAGACTTCATATTCATTATTAGGTGTTACTTTTATGATGTTTGATTCAGGAATATTAAGTCCTGATAATTTATCACTTTCTGTTTCAGGAATAACAAATATTGTATCTTCTTTCATTACTTTTTTTATATCTTCTAAAGATAGATGATCGTAATGACTGTGAGTTATAAAAATAATATCCGCATCATTATAATCATTATCGATAACAAAAGGATCAAATCTTATTATTTTTTCATCTTCAATTCTAATACTTGATTGGGTATTAATTGTTACATTATCTATCATATTAAAACTCCTCTACTAGAAAAAAAGAGAATACTCTCTTAATAATATATATAATAATTATATTGAGTACCATCATGAAAACGTCCTAAAAATATTCTAGTACTCTCATTAATTATTTCGTAATCTCTTTGATCAACTAATAATTGCATTTGTTCATTATTTATTTGAATTACAATAGCATATAATTTGTCTGTGTCATTTACTCCACTAACCATCTGATGATATAAAAATTTTACATTATCAGTTACTTCTTCTATTCTTTGTCTTCCTCCATAAAAGTGTCTATATAATAATTTATAAACAACTAAAAAGACAATAATAACAAATAATATTATTCCTGTTAGAATTAATAAAGTTAGGGTATTTTCTGTACCGTTGTTTCCTTTATAAGAAAGACTAGCAAAAGTAGCTAGGTAAATTAGAATTATTACTAATATTGAATAAAATAGGAGATTCTTAATTTTATTAAAGAATCTTTTATTATCTTTTCTTTTTATTATTTTTAATTCTTCTTTACTTGGTACACGCCAATTAGCAGTTAATACATTATTCATACTTAATTTCCTTTTAAAATATTAATTCTTTCATTAAAGTTATCACTCTTGCATACGTATGAACACGAAGCAACCATATCTACACCGGCTTCTTTAGCTAGAGTTACAGTTTCCGCATTTATACCTCCATCAATATTAATTATATATTTATAATTATTTGTTTCTCTTAGTTCTTTTAATGTTTCTACTTTATATAGAACACTCTCCATAAATTTTTGCCCACTCTTACCAGGTATAATACTCATCACTAAGACTTGATCAACACGGTCTAATAGAGGAACTATACGGCTAACTTTGGTTTCAGGGTTAATAGCAATACCTGCTTTCTTGCCAGCGTGTTTAATCATGTTAATGACATCTATTGGTCGACGATGTGATTCATAGTGAATTGTAATATACTCGATATTAGGTATTTTAGCAAGATCTCTTATATACTTATTTGGGGAACAAACCATTAGATGGACATCTAGCTTTTTTTTAGTATTTTTAAAAAGCTTCTTTATATCAGAAATTTCAAGATTTTTATTAGGTACAAAAATACCATCTATTACATCGACATGGATGTAATCAGCATCACTTGCATCTATCTTACCTATTATTTCCTCTAAGGGACCTTCTATATTTAAAAACGACACTCCAACCTTCATTTTATCTCCTCCAATATTTTTAAGTAATTATCATAACGAGATTTTAATATCTTTTTATTCTCTACTGCTTTTTTTACTTCACAATCATCTTCTTTGTTGTGTAAGCAATCGCGATATTTACATTCGTAATTATCAAACTCTATGAATGTATGTTTAAGTTCATCTTTATCTATGTGTGATAGATCTAGAGCAGAAAAACCAGGAGTATCTGCTACTAGAGCATTATCTATATCATATAATTCTGTATGTCTTGTTGTATGTTTACCTCTTCCTAAAGCTTTACTTATTTCTTTTGTCTCTATATCGTATTTATCAGTTAATTTATTAATTAATGTTGATTTACCAGCTCCAGATTGTCCAGCTAGAACTACTATTTTTTCTTTTATAGCTTTGATTATACAAGCAGGTTCTGTATTATAGAACACTTTATAACCAATAGATTCATAATAGTTTTTTAATTCTACTATATTAGCTAATTCTTCTTCTGTTAATAAATCTAGCTTTGTAAACACTATAATAGGTTCAATATTATTATAAGTAACTAAAGATATTAATTTGTCTAATAGTATTAAATCAAGATTTGGTTCTTTTACACTAGCGACTATTAAAGCATAATCTACATTAGCTACTACTGGTCGTTTTAGTTCGTTTTTACGAGGAAGTATTTTAACGATAATGTTATTGTCTGTATCGACAATAACATTATCTCCAACTACTGGTGTTATACCTTTATTACGAAATACTCCACGAGCACGACAACCATATAACATATCATCTATTTTTACTGTGTATAAATCACTGATTATTCTTATTATTTGACCATTCATTAGACACCTAACATAAACCAGTTTCTTCGCAAATATGGTCTAATTCTGGATCATCTGTAGCAGGATCTGAACCATCATTTGCTTTAGCAACTTTAATTGTTAAAGTTGTTCCTTCTGTTACGGTAAATCCTTTTTCTCTACTTTGATAGAAGATTGTTCCAGGATTGTAACTAGATGAAGTATCATATGTGACTTTTAGTGTTACGTTATGTTCATCACAGAAGGCTTGAACTTGTTCAACAGTATATGATCCATCTTTAAAGTCTGGATATTTAACTACTATATCAGGGATAAACAAGGTAATTGTATCGTTTGCTCTTAGCTTAGTTCCAGCTTCTACATCCTGTGATAGTATTACTCCGTCTTTAGCATCTTCGCCTTCTTTTACTTCTTTTCTTTCTATTAATACGTTAATGCCGTATACTTCTAACATACCTTTTATTTCTTGGTAGTTCTTACCAGCGTAATCTTCAATAGTTATAGTAGAATCCCCAGTTGAAACAGTTAAGATAACTTTTGTACCTGACGCTCTTTTACTTCCTGCAGCAGGGTTAGTTTTAATAACATGATCTTTAGGAATCTCAGAACTACTCTCTTCTTTTTGAGTATCGTCTACTTCAAAACCTTCATCTTGAATCTTTTTAATTGCTTCTTTAACTGTCATATTTGTTACGTCTGGTATCATTTTATCTTTACCATTTATCAATGATGGGATAAATAGGAAGACAGCTGCAACTAGTACTACTAAGCCAGTAAATATAGAAGCTAAAATAATAAGTAATTTATTTTCTTTTTGAACTTCATCTTCATCTACTTGTTTAACTTTTATATCTTTATCATCATTATCAGAATCATCTCCGTCTTCTATATCAACAGCTTTTTCTACTTGTTTAGTAAATTTTTTACCATCTGTATCTAATTCTGGATATTTATATTCTAATTTAGGTTCATTTAGACGAGATTCATCTAAACATGTTACTAAGTCCTCATACATTTCTCGAGCATCATTATATCTGTTTTTAGGGTTCTTAGCAGCAGCTTTTAATATTACATTTTCAACACTTTGTGGAACGTCAGGAAGTTCTTCTCTTATAGAAGGTAGAGGTTCTTTTAAGTGTTTTAATGCTATTTCAACAGCGTTATCTCCACGATATGGTAATGTTCCTGATAATAATTCATACATTAGTATACCCATAGAGTAGATATCACTTTTTAGAGTTGAACCTTTTCCTGAAGCTTGTTCAGGTGGTAGATAATGAACACTACCCATAACAGAATTAGTTTGTGTAAGCTGAGTAGCATTCATTGCCATAGCTATACCAAAGTCTGTTATTTTTACTAAGCCATTTTCAAGAATCATGATGTTTTGAGGTTTAATATCTCTATGAATTATATAAGAATCATGAGCGACAGATAAACCATCAGCTATTTGACTCATTATATCTACTACCTCAGAAACTGTTAATTTTCCACGTTTCTTTAGGAGATCTTTTAAATTTTTACCATCAATATATTCCATAACTATGAAATATTGACCATTGTCGTCTCCAACATCGTATACTTCAACGATATTTGGATGAGATAAAGAAGATGCTGATAAAGCTTCTCTTTGGAAACGACGAACGAATTTTTCGTCATCAGCTAAATCTCCACGTAATACTTTTACTGCAACATCACGATCAAGTATTGTATCGTAAGCTAGATAAACATTTGCCATACCACCTTCACCAATAGACTTGATGATTTGGTATCTATCATTTATCTTTTGTCCTTTCATTATCATTCTTCTTCACCACTTTCGAGCATTAAGTAAGCTACTGAAATATTGTCTTGTCCACCCCTTGCATTACTCTTTCTAATTAGCTTAATTAGCTTTTCTTCTATTTCTAATTCTTCATCGTTAAGTACTTTTTCAATTTGTTCTTTACTTAACATATTAGTTAATCCGTCGCTACATAGTAAGATACCATCTATGTTTGTATCTACTTCAAAAATATCAACATCTACTTTTTCAAATGTTCCTAGAGCTTTCATTAGAACATTTTTCTTTGGATGATATTTTGCTTCTTCTTCCGTTAAATCTCCGGCTTCAATAAGAAGATTAACTAAAGTGTGATCTTTAGTAACTTTAGTAAGTTTACCATTTTTATAAACAAATCCAGATGAATCTCCAACATTTCCAAATATTAGGAATTCTTTAGTAAGTAAGGCAAGGACACAAGTTGTTCCCATACCAGTACTTTCTGGATTTTCTTTTGTATAATCAATTATTTCTTTATTAATTTCCGCAATATTATCTCTTATCCAATTAATACCATCTATTTTACTTCCTATTGTTGATGTTTCTGTAAATCTTTTACCTAAATGAGTTAGGACTAAAGAGGAAGCTACTTCTCCAGCTCTATGCCCTCCCATTCCATCAGCAACTATCATTAAATATTCATTGTTTGAATTCTTTAAAATTGTAACGGAATCTTCGTTATGATTTCTTATCTTTCCTGTATCTGTTAAATAAAAACTTTTCATGATTTCACCTCTTTGCTTCTTAGTTGTCCACAAGCAGCATCTATATTACTTCCAAATTCTTTTCTAGTAGTTGCTGTAAGACCTTGTTGAATTAATATATCATAAAATTTCTTAATTCTTTCTGGTGTACTCTTTTTAAATTCTATATGGCTCGTCTCGTTATAAGGGATTAAATTAACATAAACATTTAATCCTTTTAATAGTTTGGCTAATTCCATAGCTTGAGTTTCGTTATCGTTAATCTCGTTTAGCATTACATACTCAATTGTTACGCGACGATTCGTTTCTTTTGTATATTCTTTAATGGTCTTTATTAAATCACTTAATTTATAAGCTCTATTAATAGGCATTAGTTTATCACGTAATTGAGTATTTGGAGCATGAAGAGAAATAGCTAAGTTAATCTGTAATTCTTCTTTGGCTAACTCTTTTATCTTAGGTATCAGCCCACAAGTTGATAAAGTAATATGTCTAGCTCCGATTGCTAAGCCTTTAGCATCGTTGATTATCTTGATAAAATCTAAAACATTATCATAATTATCAAGTGGTTCCCCAATTCCCATTATGACAACACTTGATATTCTTTTTTTTATGTCATCCTCTACTAAGAGAATTTGTTCAACCATCTCGTAGCTCTCAAGATTTCTTACTTTTTTTAGCCTTCCAGATTCGCAGAAAGCACATCCCATATTGCATCCAACTTCGCTACTAACACAAATACTTAATCCATAATCATGTTCCATTAATACTGCTTCAATATAATTATTATCTTCTAATTTAAATAAATATTTTTTAGTTAATTTATCTTCTTGTCTTTTTTCTATCGTTATGAAGTTATTCGTAAAGTCCTTAGCAAGTTCTTCTTGTACTTCTTTTTTTATATTAGTCATTTCGGTAAATTTACGAGCTTTTTTTTCATAAAGCCATTCAAAAACTTGTAAGGCTTTATACTTTTTTTCACCCTTACTTAAGAAATATTCTTCTAAATCAGATCTTTTAATTCCATATATATTTCTCATATTTACACCTATTTAATTATATCACAAAGAATTATAAAATTGAACAACACAAGAAAAAGATAACAATTTTATTGTTATCTTGTTTGCATTTTACATATTATTACCGGTATTAGTGTCAACCTGTTGCTGAATTCCTTGATTAGGAACAACATTTGAAACTATAGCTACTGCTGGTTCTTGACCAGGTTCTAGTAAAACTTCAGGTTCCGTTACTACTGGAACTACTCCAGTTGGAGCAGTCGGTGTTACTGGTACTACTTGTACTGGGGCTGGAGCAATTTGTACTCCAGGTACTACTTGTTGTACTATTGGAGTTCCATCAGTTGTTATAACTTGGGGTTCAGGTGTTACCTGTATTTCTTGAGGTTGAACTATTTGAACTGCTTCACCAGTTGGTACAGTTTGGGTTACTGGCATTACTTGTACTGGTGTTGGAGAAACTTGTACTCCGGGTACTACTTGTTGTATTACTTGTGTCCCATCAGTTGTTATAACTTGGGGTTGAGATGTTAACTGTACTTCTTGAGGTTGAACTACTTGCACTGCTTCACCAGTTGGTACAGTTTGGGTTACTGGCATTACTTGTACTGGTGTTGGAGAAACTTGTACTCCGGGTACTACTTGTTGTATTACTTGTGTCCCATCAGTTGTTATAACTTGGGGTTGAGATGTTAACTGTACTTCTTGAGGTTGAACTACTTGCACTGCTTCACCAGTTGGTACAGTTTGGGTTACTGGCATTACTTGTACTGGTGTTGGAGAAACTTGTACTCCGGGTACTACTTGTTGTATTACTTGTGTCCCATCGGTTGTTATAACTTGAGGTTGAACAATTTGGGTTCCATCAGTTGTTACAACTTGTGGTTGAGCAACTGATAGAACTTGATTTTCTGGTATCATTTGAACTGTAGTTACAGGGGTTACGTAAGCAACCTGTTCAGGCACCTGAACTGGCATAGGCGAGTGTTGAATAATACTATCTATAGTAGCTCCCGCTTCTGGTAATACATGCTTTATAGGTTGATCAGTAGTAGGATCCCCAAATGGATCATCTTGATTAACTTCTTGATTGGGAATTGGAACCTCTTCTTTAGGTCCTCCAGCCACTACACCTTTTTTTAATTTCATATATTTAATAATTGCATATATTAATAAACCAATTTCTGCATAAGTTAGTGCTGTTGATAATAAGTTTCTTAAAGGTGCGTATTTAATAAATGAACTATCCACAGTAACTCCATTAAGAGTTGAAGTTGATGTTGAAAAAACGAATGAACAAAGTACTAACCCCCAACCTACTGATTTATTAATTGTTAATTTACCAAGTAAATAAACTTGAAATAATGGTAACCATGCAAAAATAGTTCCTTTACCATACATTAATTTATGTAATTTATTTAGGAACATTGATATAGCAGCCCAGATAACTGCAACCGCTAATAAAACAACTATCATAATACCTATTGTCAGTTGAAGTATCGGACCTATATCTGGCATTAGCTTTCACCTCTTTTTATTTATTTTTTTTCTTTTTTCTGATTATTCTCTTTATGATTCCCTCTTTTTCTGTTTCTTTTATAATTATTTTTTTATTATGTAAGTACTTAATTGTATACGTTGAAATTATTATCATTATAAAAGTCCAGATTGAATAGTTTAATACTAATCCCAGATGAAGTCTTTCATATATTGCAACTTCATAATTGTAGAATGATAAATCAGTTATCTTACACAGTTTTCCAATACATAATAAACTACTGTTAGATATTCCGATAATTAGAAGACCTGCTACAGCAGTTAGTATAAGAATACTTACGATCATAAAAACTATATAAAATCTGTAATTATCTTTGTTTATTAACTTTCTTTTAAAATTATCAATGATGGTTCCCATGAATACACAGAAACTACCTATACTAATAATAACCGATATAATAGCAATATAGATGGTGTTGTCTACAGTATATGAGACAGCTTCTTTATAACTAGTTATTTCTTTACCCATATCATTTAAATTTAACATTGATTTTAGAGCCAGTCTAATCAAGACAAATAATATTAGAAATACTAGTGAATAAATTATTAAATCATAGATTGTATTTATTATTAAAGGCCTATTCTCATCTTTATTCTTACTTTTTTTTATCTTATCGATAATACTCATTATAAACAACCTCTATTCTATTATTTAATATACCATAATTTATAATTGGCGTAAAGAAAAAGACGATTTAAAAATCGTCTCTATTTCTTAAGAATGGTGGAATTTCAATATCTCTATCAACATCACTTCTCATATAAGAGTTGTTGTTAGGAAGATCATCTGTTACTCCTCCAACTTGTTCTTTATCATCATCGAATCCTGTTGCAATAACAGTTACGATAACTTCATCATTTAAGTTTTCATTAATCACTGCACCAAATATCGTATTGATATCAGTATTAGCAGCATTTCTTACTACTTCAGCAGCATCTTCTGCTTCAAATAATGTAAGTGAATTACCACCTGTAATATTAATAATGGCATCTGTAGCTCCATCTATTGTATTTTCTAGTAATGGAGATGCTACAGCTTGTTGAGCAGCTTCAATAGCTCTATTTTCACCTTCACCTATACCAATACCAATAATAGCATTACCTCTGTTTTGCATTACAGCTTTAACGTCGGCAAAGTCTAGGTTTACTAAACCTGAAACAGCAATTAAATCTGATATTGATTGAACAGCACGACGTAATACATTATCTACTTCTTTAAATGCTTCAATAATAGGTGTTGATCTATCAATTATATCTCTTAATCTATCGTTTGGTATAACGATGATTGTATCAACATGTTTTCTAAGTTCTGCTAAACCAACTTCAGCATTCTCCATTCTACGACGTCCTTCGAATTTGAATGGTTTAGTAACTATTGCAACAGTTAAAGCTCCTTGTTCTTGTGCTATTTCAGCAATGATTGGTGCAGCACCTGTACCAGTTCCTCCACCTAAACCACAAGTAACAAAGACCATATCTGCGCCTTTTAGAACATCTTCTATTTCTTGTTTGCTTTCTACTGCAGCTTCACGGCCGATTTCGGGATTACCACCAGCACCAAGGCCATCTGTCCCTAATTGAATTTTTGTTTCGGCTTTACTAACATTTAATACTTGTAAATCAGTGTTAGCAACAATAAAATCTACTCCTCCAACTCCTGATTCAATCATACGATTTACGGCATTACAACCGCCACCACCGGCACCGATGACTTTAATTTTAGCTATTTGGTCTCTTTCTAAACCGTGCATTTAACATCCTCCTTAAAACTATCCGAAAAAGTTTTTAAACAACTTTACGATAGAGGAATCGTTTTCTTCGTCAAGATCATATCCCCCTAATGCTTGTTGTTCTTCTATACTATAGATTGAATATTCCTTATCTTTCAATCTTGATTTTTCATCATAGTATTTGATTAATCCTACAGAAGAACCATATCTATTATGTCTTACTCCTAATTCACTGACACGTCCAACTATAGCTTTATCTTTAAAAATCTTATTAAGAATTAACTTAAAATCTCGGTTTTCAGTTAATCCTCCTGTTATAATTATATAACTTATTTCCTTTTTTGTTAAGATATTTATTTGTTTTTTGCATAAATTCAGTATTTCTTCAATACGACTTTGAATTATTTTTGATACTTCTAGTTGATTTATTACTATATGATCGTTGTATTTATCGGTTACTTCAACAGTATTTTCTTCTTTGGCATTTCTTACATATGATAACCCCAAATTTTCTTTTATATCTCTTGCAACAGTACTATCTATCTTGTAGATGTACATTAGGTCATTTTCAATGTTTTTAGCACCAACATTAATACTGTTTATATTGGTAAGAATTCCTTTATTAAATAAGGAAACATCGGTGGATTCATGACCTATGTTTATTATTATACCAGAATTATCCTTCATTTCATCAATTTTATATTCATAATAGTCTCCAATAGAACTTAGAGATATATCTAAAACATCTAGTCCTAGTTTTTCTAAGGAAACTAATATAGGATATATATTTCTTTGAGGGGCAGTTATTAGTATACCACGAGCTTTCAAGGTTTCAGAAGATAATCCTTTAGGATCTCTTACTTTTCTACCATCAGATACAGTGAAACTGGTTGGTAATAGATTAATATATTCTTTTCCTTCTTTTATTTGACCATGTAAGGCTTCTTTAAAGACTTTACTTATATCTAACCCAGTTACTACATGATTATCATTAGTTATCTCTATTTCTCCAGTAATAACAGAGAATTCTAAGTCTCTAGGAGGAATACTAATTATTACTTGTTTAATTGGTATACCAATTATATCATCAGCTTTACTAATAGCTCTTTTTAAACTTTCTTTAAAATCATTATCATTTATGACAAGACCATCTTCCATACCAAGAACAGGTTCATATAGTGATGCTAAAATATTTAGTTTATTTCTAAACATTTCGCCAACTACTAGCTTAATACTATCTGTACCGATATCTATACTAGCCATTATTTTTCGCATATCATCACTCCTATCATAACTATGATAATTATACAAGATGTATTGAGAAAAGTAAACCAAAGAAAAAGTAAGTATTATTACTTACTTAATGCTTCAACTAATTCTGCTTTTTTCATTGCTGTATAGTTATCAATTTTAGCTTTTTTAGCCATTTCTTTTAATTCTGCTACTGTTAATTTAGATAAGTCTTTATCTTCTTTCTTAGCAGGAGCTTTTTCTTCTTTTTTAACTTCAGCTTTAGCTTCAGTTTTAGGTTCTACTTTTTTAGTAACTTTTCCTTCGTTAGCATCTTTAGCTAATTTAACTAATTCTGCAAAAGCCTTAGGATTATCAATAGCTAATTCACTAAGCATTTTTCTATTGATTTCTACTCCCGCTTTATTTAAACCACTAATGAATTTAGAATAACTAATTTCATTTTCACGGCAAGCAGCATTTATTCTAACTATCCATAATTTACGGAAGTTTCTCTTATTAGCTTTTCTATCTCTAAAAGCATATACTCCACTATGGAAAGTTTGCTCTTGAGCTGTTTTAAATAATCTATGTTTTGAACCAAAGTAACCTTTAGCTGCTTTTAATACTTTTCTTCTTCTGTTTTTAGCGATATTTCCGCCTTTTACTCTTGTCATCTATATATCACCTTTCTATTAAATTACTTTCTTCAAACGTTTTGCATCAGAAGTAGCTAAAACGCCTTTGTTTCTTCTTTGTCTAATTTGTTTTCCTGAATCACCAGCAGTTTGGTGGTTTCCGTTTGATTTTTTATAAGTTAAATTACCATTCTTTTTTAATTTAAATACTTTGCTAGATGCCTTATGTGTTTTTTGTTTACATTTTCCCATAATAATTCCTCTTTTCTATTATTTTTTTGGTGCAAGTATCATAACCATAGTTCTACCATCTAATTTAGGTTGACTTTCAATAGTAGAGCATTCATCTAATTCAGAAGCAAAACGAAGCATTATGTCTTTACCAATTTCAGGGTGGGACATTTGTCTTCCTTTAAATTTAATAAATACTTTAATTTTATGGCCTTTTACTAGATATTCACTAGCATTTTTCTTTCGTGTATTAAAGTCATGAATATCAATAGTTGGAGAAAGACGATATTCTTTTACTTCTTTATTACTTTCTCTTTGTTTCTTTTGAGCTTCTTTTTGTTTCTTTTGTTTTTCATAACGATATTTATTATAGTCCATAATTTTTCCAACTGGATTATCAGCATTGCTGCTCATTAAAACCAAGTCTAAACCAGCGTAATTTGCTAGAGTTAGAGCATCTTCTAACTTCTTAGTACCCATTTGTTCTCCATTAGGTCCTATAACCATTAATTCTTCTACATTAATTTCGTTATTAATTAACATTTCATTTTTATCCTTTGCTATGATAAAGCACCTCCACACAATCAAAAAGGGCGAATACATAGTATCCACCCATAAAGTCTTAAAATAATTATATTAATTTTTAAGCTTTATACCTATCGTATCTTTCTACAATCAGGTGGATGTGGATACATCGCTTTCTTTTCAATAACAAGATAGATTATATACTATTAATACGCACTTGTCAATTGTTTTTAGTATTTATTCTGTCTTTTATATACCATCTCAGATGTTGGTATTAAATTGTGCTCGTGAATTAAATTGATTATTATAATATTTTCTATTTCTTTATTAGAATTTAAGAATATTTTTAAATGTAAAGCTCCGTTATATTTTCTATCATTTATTAAGGATGGAGATAAAATGAAGTTATTATAAATTCCACTCATATGAGCTCCACCTATTAATGTTGTATAGGAATTCTTTAAACGAATATTATATTGATTATAATATCCTTCTAGGTACTTTTGATAGTCTTGTGGGTTAAATACTTTAGTGCTAATAGGATCTGTAACTTTATGTTGTAGATGGTGTAATAATAAACTTGTTTTGTAATTAACTTTTCCATTGATTGTCAATTTTGCACTATCATATCCTAAATTAATAAAGTCTTCTCTGTTATCTACTAATTCTTTTATGGCATCATAACCATATTTAATGCTGTCTTTATCATGATTTCCACCTAATATAGCGTGATATATACCTTCCGCTGTAGGAATCATATTTATACATTTATCGACTAAGCGACAACCATTACTATATCTGGTATAAGCATCACTATTATCATTTCTAAAGCCGAAGAAGTCACCTAAATTTAATATTAATGATATACCATTATTACTTGCATAATTATTTATTTTATTAAATACTCTTTCTATATTCATAGCACTGGTTAAATGTAAATCTGATATTAGTAGTATATCAATACATTCGCTATCTGCTTCTAAATCTAAAGTCTGGTTTTTGTAGTAATTTGGTGGTATTAATTGGTACTTCTTACTACCGTTAAAACCGGTAGTTAAAATATTGATTCTTGAACGAACTCTTTTTAAAATATTTGAATATTCTTTATCTCCTAGATACAGGTCTTTAGTAGTCAATTCTTCTTTTATAGTTTCTTCACTAACAGGTCCATTCATAAGCAGACCTATTATTAATTCAACAGCTTCTTTTTCGATTTCTGTTAACCCCATTTTATTCACCTCAAACTTATTTAGATATTATATTTTAATACTTATTCTTAGTCAAATTTAAAAGACACTTTCGTGTCTTTATGAATACACTATTAGTTCGTGTTGAGCTCTGGTACAAGCAACATATAATAGATTTTTTTCTGTCTTTAGATATTTAGAGTCAGAATCACTATAAGCTATAACACTATCAAACTCTAATCCTTTAGCTAGATATGCTGGTAGTATTACTAGTTCTTTATTAAACTCTTCCGTAGTACTCTTTAATAAAGATATTGGTAATATGTTTTTTAATCTATCATATAGTTTTTCTGCTGTTTTATAATCTCTAGTTATTAGGGCAACAGATTTATATTTTCTTCTTAAATAGTTAATATCATTTGGCAAGATATTTGTATCTGTACGATGAATAAGTGGTACAGAGTTTGTTTTTCTTATTGCACAAATATGATCTAGGCCTAATATTTTATTTGTAAACTCTATGATTTCTGGACTTGATCTATACGTTTTCGTTAAACTAATACATTTACTCTTAGGGAAAATATTACTAAGTATATCTAGAGATTTATATTTATAATAAGGATTTATAGTTTGATTAATATCTCCTAAGATAGTAAAGTTACTATTCTTAAATATCTTGCTTATTATTAAGTATTGAATATAACTATAATCTTGAGATTCATCTATAACTACTTGGCGAATATTTCTTTCGTATGGGAAACCTTCTAATAAGCCTTTAAAATAAACTAATAGGACAGCGTCTACATAAGGTATTTCTCTTGTTCTTTCAAAAGATTTTATTTCTTCATCATTCATTCTTATTTTACAGAATTCACTAGAGAAAAACTCTAAGTATATTTCCTTAAAATCTTTTCTAAAGTTACTATTTTCAAAAATCAATTTTTGATAAGTAGGTTTCTTTTTACTACTGCCTTTATAATTCTGTTCACTTAATTTTAAAGCAATTTTTTCTACTCTTTCAAAGAAAGGAAGATTTCTATAATAATCATGTAGTAATTCATTCAATTCATTTTTATAAACGTCATATACTTTGTTCTCAGTAAAATCTCTTAGTACACGAGCTTTTCTAATATAATCTTCTACAAATAGATTAATATCATTAATTATTTCATCACTTTGTTTATATTGAATTAAAGGTATATTATTTTGTTTTTCAGAATAGTATTTCCCTATAAAATCCATAAACGGTTCAACAGAAGAAAATTCAGTTATTTGCTTATTTAAGTAATCATTAAAAGTAGTTTGTAAAGTATTATTTTCTCCTAGTTCTGGTAATACATTAGAAATATATTCTGTAAAAATTTGATTAGGTGAAAAAATCAATATATCATTATTGGTTAGATTTTCTATTTTATATAGTAGAAAAGCAATACGGTGAAGAGCAACTGATGTTTTACCTGATCCAGCTATACCAGAAACAATAAGGGTTTTATCTCTTACATTACGTATAACACTATTCTGTTCTTGTTGAATAGTATTAACAATGTTTTTCATTTTATCGTTACTGTCCTGAGCTAGTACTTCTTGTAGTAATTCATCATCTATATTAACCGAGTTATCAAAAGCACTCAGTATTTTACGGTTTTCTATTTTGTATTGTCTTTTTCTAATAAGATTACCTTTTACAATACCTGCCGGAGCAGCATAAGCACAAGGACCTATTTCAAAATCATAAAATATGCTACAAATTGGACTTCGCCAGTCATAGATAATATTTCCATAATCATCATCTTTTAAATATGTTAAACCAAGATAAATACTATATCTTTCTTTATCTTCATCTTCAAAAATTACTGAAGCAAAGTATGGTTTATCTTTTATACGAAATAGTTTTAAGAAATAATCTTGTTTTAATAGAAGTTTATTAGCTTCTAATTCCGTATCAGCAGTAGCTTGTCTTAATTCTTGAGCATCAAAACTACGCATGTTTTCCCATGTGTACTTTTTAAACTCTAATAGTTTTTCTTCGTCTTTAAAAATGATGTTTCCTGCTTCTGTAAGTTTATCATCTAAAAGTTTTAAAACTTCAATTAGTCTTTGTCTTTCAAGTGCTAATTCTCTTCCACTTATAGCCATTTTGTCATCCCCTGACTAGAATTATAAAAAGCCATCTATTAGGGCTTTATATTCCTATTAATTATATATAAAGACGGCTTTTTTTTCAAGAGGGTTGTAAGATTAAGGCCAAGAAAAAAGTTAGAAACTATTGTTTCTAACTTAACTATTAACACCAAATGGATTAAAACCAGTATCATCTGATGTATCAGAATCTGAAGAATCGTTGTTAACAGGACTTTCAAACTTAGGTTTGTTTTCAATAGTGCTTACTATTGAATTAAGTTTTTCCTTGAATGCTTTTTCTTCTTCGTCTTCATATCCTAAAAAGAATATTTTGTCTATTTGATCATGATCAAACAAACATACTTGATTAGAACTTAGATATCCTTCCGGATATACACATCCAGAGTAATCATAGATTTTCTCTTGATTTTCTTGAGCTACAGAACAGAAACCTGTTATCATAGCTCTTTTTTTACCTCCTTTAAGAAGTACTACTGTACCTATTGGTAAATATTTTTCTCTCACACTTATTCCTCCTAACCTTTATATTCTATATTCTAATATCATCATTTGATATTGTTCCACTTGTAGATTGACCTATGTCAACAATTGGAATTCCATAATCAGCTGCACCCGTTTCAGCTTCATCATCATTTACAATTCGTTCTTGAGGTACATTAGCTGGTGCTGCTTCAGAACTAGCAGCTGGTATTTCTGGTTGAACTATTCCATTAGTATCTATTTCTATATTTCCTCCAGTACCAATTGTTGCGCCTGCTTCAGTTATTTCTATTCCTCCAATAGCAGGGTTTCCACTATTTGTTTGAGCTTCTGCTGGGTCAATAATATCTACTTGTCCAGCATCTTCTGGTGGAATGTTATCTGTTTTTAATTTTTCATAGAATGCTTCTTTAGCAGCATCTAAATCTGTCTTAGCTTGTGTATAACCAGTCTTAGCTTCATCTAATTTAGACATTGCTTCTTTAGCAGCTTTAACAGCTTCATTATACTCTTTAACTGCATCATTGTACTGTTGAGCTTGTTCTTTTGTCCATGTTGCTTCTTCTGTTGTAGTTGATGTTTCATCACCGTATTTTTTTTGTAATTCTGCAAGTTTTGCTTCGTATTCTTTCTTCTGTTCAGCTGTCCATTTACTATAATCACCGTTCTTAGCAATTATTTCATTCTTCGTCTTTTGAACTTTCTCTGATATTGCTTTTCTATCTTCACTAGTTAGATTAGCTTTTCCTACTTCTACTGCCATTTGTTTATAAGTATTTGTTCTAGCAGTATCGTAATCTTTCTTAGCTTTGTCAGACCATTTACTATGATCTTCACCATAAGCTTTTTCATATTTAGCTTCTAGTGAACCTAGATTCTTCTCATATTTAGCTTTTTGATCAGAAGTCCATGTTGACATATCTGTACCACGACTGTAAGCAACTTCGTTAGTATATTTACTTTCAGCTGCTTGATATGTCTTCATATCAGCATCAGACCAATTATTTATATTTCCACCAATGCTCTTAACTGTTTCTTCATGTAACTTAGTTACTTCAGCGTTATATGCTTCCATAGTCTTAGAGTCCCATTGATATGGATGAGTTTTAATATCTCCACCAATTGACTTGGTTATTTCAGCTAGTTTTTCTTGAGCAGCAGTTACTGATGCCATTGCTGCTGTTGCAGCTACATTAGCTTCTGTATAAGCTGTTTCTGCTGTTGTTAATGCTGTATAAGCATTCTTAATTCCTTCATCACTACTCATATTAGCTAGTAATCTTTCGGATGTACCATCTGTTAATGATACTGCTGTCTGTTCATTATCATAAACAGTATCAAATTCGGTTAATCCGTCTTTTTCAGCTAAACTCTTAGCGATTTCAGCAAGTTGTTGTCTTTGATCACCACTAATCATTGCTGTTATTGTTAAATCTCTATCTTGAATAATAGTTTCAATATCAGCATCGTCATAACCATATTCTCTTAATTTTTCTTTTAATGGTGTTTTATCTTCAGCTTCGAACAATTTGTTAGCTTCTTCCGTGATTTCCGCTCTACGTTCATTTATTGCTTCTTCTCCTTGGGCTTCATATTGTTGTCTAGCCAAATCATCATAATCCTTTTCAGTGCCCTCTGGAATAGATGGTAACTCTTCAGTTGGTAATTCTGAAGCATCCTCTGGTGTTTCAAGAGGTTCAGTATTACCTTCTGTAGGAGATACTGTTCCAGGTACTGTTGGTGATTCCGCTTCTGTTGGCTCTGGAGTTGCTGGTTTTGTTGGCGTATCACTTGGAGTTACAGTAGGATCTTTTGGATCACTTTCATGCGGATCAGATGGACTTGGTGCTGGTTGGTTTCTGCCACCGCCGCCGCTTCCGCCGCCGCTTCCGCCGCCGCTTCCGCCGCCACCGCTTCCATAGCTGCCACCGCTTCCGCCGCCGCCGTAACTTCCTCCACCACCGGAAGAGCCACCGCCACCTCCAGAAGAATATGAATTTCCAGTTGGTGTTGTCTCAGTTGGTGTTGTCTCAGTTGGTGTTGTTGGTTCAGATGAATCCGGTTCAATAGGTATATCTTTTGGATTTGGATATTTATTTAAGAAAGACGCTAAACCGTATGCTCCCATGGCTCCAGCTGCTACACTAAATCCTGTAGATGTTAAGCCATTGATACCATCTCTAAGCATACCTTCAATTTTATCTTTCCAATTATCTTCTGTCTCATCATCCGCTATTAAACTATGAGCTGTTCCCATTGTAATGCCAACGGTATCAGCAAATTCATTTTGATCTTGTTCTGTTGCTAATCCAAATAATCTGGATTTAACAGCAAAGTTTGTTAAAGCATTTACTTGCTCAAGCATTTTATTTCTTATTGCATCGCCTTTAGCTCCTGCATATTCTTCTGGAGTAATTCCCATAGCTTCTGCAAATATTGCTCCCTCAACTACAGTACTCATACTCATTCCAGTATATGTATAGAAGGCATTAAGTAATTCAGAAACAGTAAATCTTTCTGCTACTCCATCACCATCAACATCTATCTCATAGTAAATAATAGGAACTCCTTCACCATTTGCTGTTTCTTCATCAGTAGAAACCGTGATACCAAGAGATTCAAATGCTTCTTGCATATTAACGTTGTCATTAAATCCTGTTACAGCCGTTAATACAGCTTCCATAGCTGTGGATACACTTCCTAGTTTATTTACAATAGCTGAGACAGCGTTTACTGCTGCAGCGTGATGTTGGGAAATTGAACTTTTATAAGCTGCAGCGTTCCCTTCTGCACTTTCTCCTTCGCTTTGCCAAGCCTCATGACCTGGATCGGTTGGTTCTTTACGAGAATCTTCTGCATGAGTCTTTCTAAATGCTATTATTTTGTCTTCTACTTCTTTTAAAGCTTCATTTTTTAGAGTGTCAAGAAGACCATTAATAGATTCTGCTTCAGTTTTTGCAGCCGTTACTTTACTACTAGTTGTGCTAACTAAGTCTTCATCTACTTTTACGCTTGACATTTATTCACCTCCTATAATCATACACTTTGGCTTGCTACTTCTGCGATAGCTTGTGCTTCTGTATTTATTGTCGTAATATTTGTTGTTTTATTTGTTTTAATACTTTCCCCCACAGTGGTCATGCTTGGACCATTAGAAAGTAATATCATACTATCTGTACACTGCTCTGCTATTGAATCTAGGTTTTTACCTAAACTTTCTGTTTTACTCGTTACTATACTTGCATCTGCCATATTATCACCACCTATTTTGATTTATATATACAATTGTTTGCTGCATCATACAAATACATTGTATTAGTACTACTATCAACGTAAGCGTAACAATGATATTCTTCATTATATCGGTACTCCGTTCCTGCTTTAGGTTCACCTAGTACTATCTTATAGCTAGTAGGATCTTCTAATAAGCTTGCCATATAGCCTTCTTCTTTTAGTTTAGCTTTATCTTGATATTCTCCAGTTTTAGCTCCGTCGATTTTGTAGATGCCTCCTGCTGAATCTAGGTAGATTGGATTATCGGTATCAAATACGCCAAGATTAGTAGCATCAAGTGGTTTAGCACTGTTTGCGTACGCTTCTCCAACAGTCCATTTGTCTATATTTGTTTCACTGTATCCATCATTACCTTCTCCGTTGTAATTTTCTCTCATTATTCTTAGTTGATCGTATGTGAAGTCTCCTTTATTTGCTCCATACATATAAGATCCAGAGTCTTTTAATATATCGATGTAATAGTACTCTGTTGGATCATTCAAATTAACTAATTTATCTCCTTGAACTTGGTAAGCTGCTCCTTCATCAAGGTAAACCGGGATTTCATAGCCACTATCTCCAGTTATAGGATCATATTGAAAATATGATCCTTTTTCAAATATGATTATGTTTCCTTCTTCGGCATTTTCCAAGAAATCTGTATATACTGATTCTTGATCTTTGCCAGCATATTGAGGCATTTGTCTCGTTTTAGCCATTGCATCTATAGTAGCAGGAGTAAAGTTATAAGAGTCCTCGCTTTTATTGTAGGTTGGGTGATTAGTGGTTACTACGCCATTTTCATCGTAACTAAAATAAACATCGTCGACTTTGACTTGCCTTGAAATAATCTTCCTTTCCGAATCAAACACTTCATATTCATTCGTTTGAGGATGATCAGTTCTTCCTCCGGTATATTTACCAGCAGAATAATTGCTTGTAACTATTCGTGTTATTTGATTTTCATCTCTGTTACTGTTCGCATATGTAGTGTTTACTTCAGTAGTCATACGTCCCGTTTCACTAAAGCTAACTTCATGTACGGTAGTGCCGGCAATTTTTTGATATGTTTCTATCTTTCCATCATCACTGTATGTATTATGTATTTCTATACTACCTGATGTTAACGTTTCCTCTTTTATTGTTACACCATCATCTTGATAAGTTATTGTAATTTCTCCGTTATAACGAACCTTTTGAGCATGATTCTGTCCTATTGCTTCACCAGCATTATTTGTTAGATCACTAGCATAATCATAGTTTAATGTTAAATTATTTCCATTTATAGTTTTATCCTTTGGAGTTTCTCCATCAGTTTGATAATTGATGGTTGTCGTAGTTGTCGCAGTTCCATTGGTTTCTGTGGTTATTGTGCTTGTTCTTATCTCTTTAGTATCGTAATTTGTTTGTACAGTAGCATTTGTGTCATGAACGGTTTCTAATGTTTGTAGTAATGTTCCATCGCTACGATAAGTAAAATCCTTAGTTAGAACGGGGTCCCCATTTGTTGTTTCAGTAGTGCAGCTGGCTGGTTTGCCGTTATCATTGTAAGTATACGTAACAAATTGTCCCTCTTCTATTGTAGCTTCTGTATTATCGTGTAAGCCCTCTCTGATAGCTTTTTCTTGTTCCTCGGTTACAACACAGTTATCTACCGTTCTTGATTTAATAACGTCATGATCAGTTTCATCATACTCATACTCGTATGTATGTTTAGTCTCTAACTCTTCGGTATCTGGGTTTATTACTTTTTCATACTGTCTTAAGCTTAATTGTTCTCCATCAGAATTCTTTTTAACTTCTTGGACATAATTATGTTCTCCATCCTCATCTTTTACCACACTATATTCAGTATAATTACCTTCTTCGTCAGGAGATGAAACACCATCAATCAGTTTTTCAAGTTCGTCCTCATCTACAGGGACCTCATCATATTCTCCAGAAATAAAGTCACCATTGCCACTTTCAACTTTGATATATTCGTGAGCTTCACTATCTTCGCTTTCTGGAATTTTCGTTGTAGTAGTTACTGTATCTTTATCATAATCATGTTCTTCTGTTTCGGTAATTCCTGTTTCGATATCTAAGGTTATTTTTTCTAACACTTTAGTTTCGTCTTCTTTGTCTACTGTTGTTGTTATATATTTTCCGTTACTTACCTCATATTCAATTGGATTCTGGTCATCGTCATATGCTGGTTCACTACTAGTCAATTGACCATATTGTTCTTCTGAAACTTGGACCATTTCATCTGTTTCAGAATCTATGTAATAATACTCTGGTTCTCCACCGTTTGTTGTTTCAGTATATCCGACTTCGTTGTTTTGTTCATCATATACATATTCTGTAGTTCCGGTTTCAATTACATTTCCATCAGCGTCTTTAATTTCTATATCTTTGCTTGTTTTTAATCCAGTTGTCTCGTCATAATTATAGGTTTCAATTGTCGTTTGATTAGTTGTTTTATCAATAGTTTCCACTCTTTTTACTTTAGTTTCATCATCTTTATCAGTAGTTGTAATTGTTATGTTTCCATTACTAGGATCGTATTCATAAGAGGAAACAGTTCCATCACCATTATCTATTGGTTCAGGATTCAATAATCCTTCTAATTGTTCCTCAGTATAGTTATTTGTAACACCATTTTCATCTGTAAAGGTTATTTCTTTGATGGTGCCATCTGGATTGTATGTAATATCCAAATTACCTTTAGGAAGCTTTCCATCAGCTCCATCTAATTCTTGATGAGTTGAAACGTTTCCTTCTTCATCTATACTATATTGAACATCTCCGTCTTGATAATTAATAAGACCTTTAGCATAATTATTTCCCATTAAAGCTTTCATAGCTTCAGTCAATTCTTGTGCTGTTTCTTCATCTACCTCTTTACCGATATCAGCATATTTAAATACAAATCCATTCTCGTCATATTCTACTATATACTCGTTTTCACCAATTTTAAGAATGGTTTGGTCATTTTCATTTGAAAGACTATATTCTGTTGTAGTTTTTCCCTCTTCATCTGTTACGCTATATGTTACAGTGCCATCTTCAACAGTGTAAGTTGGTTCACTTCCGGTTGTACCTTCACCACTTTGATTCTCATTTCCAAGGATGTGACTGTAGAAATCATGTACAGATTCATCTTTATTACTAATTGGTTTACCATTTACCAAGTATTTTACACCTGTTACGTTACCATCTTCATCATATTCATATTGAATAGTGTATTCAAGACCGTCATCACCAGTGTAAGTAATTGATTCTAATTTTCCGTTTTCATCATATTTACGAACACCATCTAGTTCACCTAGAGAATCTTTTCTATTTTGTAACTCTTCTAGTACCTTTTCCTTCATACCATCAGGTAAATTATCAAGTTCTTTTAAAGTTTCTTCTGATAATTCTCCATTTTCTAGGTATTCAGCCGTTAATCTATCACTAGTGTTCTTTAGAATTAATTCTTTATTTTTATCTGAGTAATAATAATCTTCAGAGTAGAATTCTTCTTTAGTAAGTTTTTTGTTTTCGTCGAAATTTAATTTTCCAGTATCCTCATCAATTGTAACGTCTTTATAATAATCTGTTGTAGTAACAAATTTACCTTCTTCTTCACTCCAACCCCAGCGTTCTACTTCAGCATACTGAGTACCATCTTCTGCAGTGTATACTCTTGCTTCAACAATTTTACCATGGTCAAGAGTTTTAATAGATGTGTATCCTATTCCATTTTCATCTAGAGATGTCAATTCAGGGTGTTCAGCAAAGTAATTTTGTTGGGCAGTATTAAAAGCCTCTGCACCAGCAGTTGTTTTTAAAGATGTTGTATGGAAAGCTCTAGCTGCACTAACGGCTTTTTTGTATTCATCGTCCAACCCTTTAACTTCATATGTACCTTCTTCAAGATTGGTAAACTTAGCAGCCATACCACTCACAAGTGCTGACCAGTTATCAAAAGTACTCATAAAGTCTTCTAATGTACCTGAGTTTTCATCCCATGCTGATAGTAACTTTGTAGCACCAGCTCCGTACATCGCGCCATCTGCAGTTGTCAATTGAGTTGCCATTTCGCTATCGGTTGATGCATAAGTTTCAGCAATGGTTGTGAATATATCACCCATTGTATTCATTGCTGTTATAACTTTGTCTTTGCTAAATAACTCTGTATCATTTTCTGCCATATTTTCACCTCTTTTAATTAATCAGATGACATATTAGTAACTTCAGTACTAATAGTACTTATTGTTTCCTCAGCAACAGGAGTCAATCTGTGTACTTCTTTTTCAAACGCTTCTATTACTTGAGGTAAAGTATTCATTGGTTCTTCATATCTTTGTGCTCCGGAATAAAATGCCTCATAGCTGCTCCCAGACCAAGCTTTGTCATTCGGCAAATTTTTTATTACAGAAAAAATTCCAGGGATTCCACCAGTTGGATCGTCAGCTCCTGAAATATTTTCTTTCGCTTCAACTAATTTACTTTCTAAAGCCGCCATTTTTTCCGTATCAACCGCAAAAGTATATGCCATACAAATCTTCCTTTCTATATAGTACATAAGTACAATATAAATAAAAGATATTCGCTATCTTTTACTTATATTGTACTGTGAATAATCACAGCACTATTATTCTACACATCTAAATCTTTAACAGTTTTTGTAGCTTCTTGTAATCTTAATGCTTCTTTAGTATTTGCAACGCATTCGTTGTACCACTCATCAAAATTACTCAAAAATTGTTTAAATGTACTTTTTAAATTTTCCCATTGGGCAAGGATTTGACTTGCTGCATCTCCAGAATAAGCATCATTTTCTGAATTGTTACCAATGTCAGCACTAATGTCTTCAGATCCTTTAGTAAGTATGCCTTGTATAGTAGAAGCCAAGTCCATAATATTATTAAAATCTGTTTGAACGTTGGTTTCGTTATAAGTTACGGGTTTATCTGTTATGTTAGCTTCCATATTCTTAATTCCTTCCATTTAAATTATTATTTGTATTTTCTTGTACATGTCCTACCATTGTTGCTATAGAGCTTGAGCCTTCAGAAGAGGTAAAGTTGAAATGATCACTAAACGCTTGAAGGTTTGCCTGCAATTTCTCTATTTGATTTGTACGGAAATGATCGCATTTTTCTTTGAAAGTATCGTAAGGTGCTCCGCTCCAGTGATTAGGATCGTCCATTGTTACATCTATTATTTTAAACATTTCATCTGTTGCATCAGCAAAATTTTTAACGTGAGTACCTACAACTTGTCCTAAATTTTCCAATCCTTGAACGCTTACAACTAATGTTCCTGCATCAACTGCCATATTTTCACCTCCTTATAATAGTATTATTTTAGTACCATTCATGATTCCGTTTTCCAAGAAACTTCTTTCCGTATCATAGATGATACCTGTCTCTGCATTAATCAATGACAATTTGTCCGTCAGTTTGAACGCACCGTTGCTCATTTCATTAATGGCTTTATTTAATAAGAATATAATTTCAATAGTTTTCTTATTAACAGGAATAAAAACATTGTATCTT
>CAMZCT010000014.1 GCA_947305065.1 uncultured Mycoplasmatota bacterium
TAAAAAATATCAAATTTCGTGTGTTTTCAGTGTGTATTAATATATCATAAAAATTTATAGTTGACAAATCTTAGAATGTCATTTAAAAAGCCAGTAATCTACTAGCTTATTTGCATTTTTAATACTTGTTGTTCTTCACATTTTTATTGTCTTTTAAATAACCTCCAGATAAAATGTTATCAATCCAATCTTGGTTATTCATATACCACTCAATAGTTTCTCTTATACCATCTTCGAAAGCATATTCTCTAGTCCAACCAAGTTCTCCTTCAACTTTAGATGAATCAATAGCGTATCTTAAGTCGTGTCCTGGACGATCTTTAACAAATGATATTAAACTTTCATCTTTATTTAATAGTTTCAATATCGTTTTAACCATTTCTATATTAGTTCTTTCAGAGTGACCACCTAGGTTGTAAACTTCTCCAACTTTACCATTTCTTACTATAAGGTCTACACCAACGTTGTGGTCGTGGACATGTATCCAGTCACGAACATTTTCTCCTTTTCCATATACTGGTATTTTTTCATTTCTTAATGCTTTACTAACTACAACTGGTATCAATTTTTCTGGAAATTGATATGGGCCATAGTTATTAGAACAACGTGATATTGTTACTGGTAATCCATATGTTCTATGATAAGCCATAACTAATAAATCAGCACTGGCTTTAGACGAAGAATATGGTGAAGAAGTATGAATTGGGGTTTCTTCAGTAAATTTAAGATCTGGGCGATCTAATGGTAAATCTCCGTATACTTCATCAGTTGATACTTGATGATATCTTTTAACATTATACTTTCTTGAAGCATCCATTAATACTTGTGTACCAATAATATTAGTTGTTAAGAATACTCCTGGGTTTTTGATTGAATTATCTACATGTGATTCAGTAGCAAAATTAATTACTGTATCAAAATTTTCTGTTAGAAATAATCTATCTATAAATTCTCTATCAGTTATATCACCATATACAAATTTAAAGTTGTTTTTTCCAACTAACCCTTTAATATTATTATAATTTCCTGCATATGTTAATGAGTCTAAGCAAACATATTCATCTTCAGGATATTTATTTACAACGTAATGTAGATAATTACTTCCAATAAATCCACATCCTCCGGTTACTAAACATTTCATTTTTCAAACCTCCTTAGAACTAATTGTTCTTCTTTTAATTCTCGGCAATATCTATCAGTAGCATCCTGCCATGAAGGTAGTCTTTGTAGACCTATTTCTTCAATTTTTGATTTATCTAGTTTGGAATTTAGTGGTCGATAAGCCATCTTCTTACCTTTATAGTATTCTTCTGTAGATACTCTTTTGACTCTTACATCTTTGTCATTAATTTTGAAGATGTATTCAGCAAATTCTGCCCATGAACAATATTCTTCATTTGTCACATGATATGTTCCGTAATTATCTGTTTGAGATAAGTTATATAATAAATGTGATAAATCTACAGTATAGGTTGGTGAACCAATTTGATCATCTACTACTGTTAATTCTTTGTGAGTATCAGCAAGATTTAACATGGTCCTAATAAAGTTTTTACCATTTATACCAAATACCCAAGACGTTCTACAGACAAAGTGTTTTGGGTTCTTTCTTATTTCTTCTTCGCCTAGATATTTTGTTTTTCCATAAAAACTCTTTGGATTTGGTTTATCATCTGGTACATATAAACCTTTCTTTGTTCCATCAAAGACATAATCAGTTGATAAATATATTACTTTAGCATCAACTTTAATAGCTGCTTCGGTAATATTTCTACAGCCATCAACGTTTATTTTGGTAACTAGTTCTTTTTCATCTTCTGCTTTATCAACAGCTGTCCATGCTGCACAGTGGAAGATAACATCTGGTTTAAATTTCCCAATTACTTCCATTACTTTTTCTCTATCTGTAATATCCATACTGGAAACATCAGTACTTAAAATATTCTCTTCTTTAATACCATTAGCTAGTAATTCTCTTCTAATATCAAATCCCAATTGACCGTTAGAACCAGTAATTAAATATTTGTCTTGTCTTCTTTTAAATATAACCTTATTTTCTTTAATTCCAGGATGAACCTGGTCTTTTGCAGAAAGTAACGGTTCAGATATACCATTAGCTTTTAGTATTTTATCCCAATCTATTCCTATATCAGGATCATCCCATTTGATTCCGCCTTCCATTTTAGGAGCATATTCATTGTCAACTAAATATTGGAAACGAGTATCGTCTTCTAATGCTACAAAACCATGAGCAAAACCTCTTGGAACAAACAATTGCTTATTATTATTGTCTGTTAACTCAATGTAGAAATATTGTCCATATGTAGGGGAATCAACACGCATATCAACAACTACGTCAATTGCTCTTCCTTTAATAACTTCTACTATCTTAGCTTGACAGAAAGGATTCTTTTGAAAATGTAAACCTCTTAGCGTTCCTTTTAAACTGCTACTTCTATTTGTTTGTTCAACTGCTTTAAATTGTAGAGGAGTATATCGCTTTTTATTATAATATTCTTCGAAAAAACCTCTGTTATCACCGTATCTATCGATTTCTATAACATAGCAGTCTTTTAAATTTGTATCGATTAGTTTCATTTTGTATACCTCTTAATACTTTCTTTAAATATTGTCCATAACTATTTTTTTCTAGTTCTCTAGCTCTCTCCTCTAATTCTTTTTCTGTTATCCAATTGTTGTCATATGCTATTTTCTCAGGGCAACAAATGACAGTATCACTTCTATTTTCCTCATTGCAAACAAATTCTGCAGCATCTTGATATGATTTAAATGTTCCAGTGTCATACCACGAAAATCCTTCTCTTAATAATCTAGCCTTCAATCTATTTTCTCGAAGGTATATGTCGTTAAGTGAAGTAATTTCTAATTCATTTCTCTCTGATGGCTTTACTGTTTTAGCTTTTTCTGATACTCCTTTAGGATAAAAATATAATCCTGTAATTGCATAATCTGATTTTGGATGTGTTGGTTTTTCTTCTACACTCAACACATTATTTTGTTTGTCTAATTCCATAATACCAAATCTTTGTGGATCCCATACTTTATTACCAAAAATGGTAGCAATATTGTTTCTAGCATTGATAACAGCTTGATTTAATTCTCTTTTTAAGCCACTACCATAGAAGATATTATCACCTAAAATCATGGCACATGGATTGTCTCCAATAAATTTCTCACCAATTATAAAAGCTTGGGCAAGTCCTTCAGGTTTTGGTTGAACTGCATAGTTGATATTAATACCAAATTGTTTTCCATCATTTAATAGTTTTTGGAATGCCTTTTGGTCTTCTGGTGTAGTAATAACTAGAATATCCCTTATTCCAGCTTGCATTAAAACTGACAAAGAATAATAAATCATCGGTTTATCATATACTGGAAGTAATTGTTTACTTACAGCTTTTGTTATTGGATACATTCTTGTACCTGATCCACCAGCAAGTATTATTCCTTTAAAGTCTTTTGCATCGATATTTGGTTGACCAAATATAAGGTCTTCTATGTCGATGTTATATATTTCTACTAATTTTCGAAGTTCTTCGAATGTTATTTTTTTATTCCCGTTTTCTATTCTTATTATGGTATCTCTACTAATGTTAGCCGTTACAGCAACTTCTTCTTGCGTTAAGCCAGAATTCTTTCTAGCTTCCCTTAACTTATCTCCCAAGTTAAATGAGTCTAATCTTTTACTCATTTTTTCACCTCTTGCTCATATTATAACCACCAATGTTGAAATAATCAACATTTTAAATGATAAAACAATAAAAAAATGTCTTTTGAGACGTTTTTTGTTTTATAAATGCAAAAAAATACAACATTTATTTTTTAACAAATACTGGTGTACCTTCAAAAATATCAAAATGTCAAAAAAAGCACTAGTATTAAACTAGTGTTATTTTTCACAATATACATTTTTTATTGGATTATATTCATATTGAACTATTTTTTCTTGATTATATTTATTTTTATCTAATTCAACAAAGTATAGATAGAATTTTATTGCACATTCATCGCACGTTTTATTGATATTAAACCTAGCGTGAATTTCATTGTCTTCTTCTTTTATTCCTGCTAGTGACTCTATCTTACCATTACAATATCTGTCTTCACCAATTAGTACCAAGTAGTTGTACTTTTCAAATTTTTCAGCTGTAATATCAGGATGGAAATCATAATGGTTTTCTACTTCTTGTAATTTATCATAGCTACTTATCAACATATTACGATATGCTATTCGGTCACTATCTATTTGACCACCTTCGTAGTATTTAACTTTTTCAAATTCATCTACTATTTCTTCCTTTTTTAGTAGATCACAACCTGTTATACAAATCATAAGCATTATTGCTAATATTATTTTTTTCATACTATCACCTATTATAAGTATATCATTTATAGTTAAATATTCAAACTATTTATGATTGCATACTTTTATGCTTTTACTACGGAATTATCAGACAGCTATTTTTTTATTAAATGTCTTGTTAAAGCCTGTAAAAATGTAATTTATAAATTTCCAAAAATAATCTAATATATATGAAGATATATATGTAAGAATTAATAGCACTATCAAACTAGGAACTGCCCATTTAAGACCAACTACTACTTTTACAACTGGATAAAAGTAATAACAGTAGAACGAATGGATTAACCACATGTTAGTACTATTAACTCCTATATTAGTAAATACTCTTTTAATTGGAGGCATTTCATTAAGGAAATCCATTAGTGTTATTATTAGGAATGGAACGTATAGAATATCTAGTTCTTTACCCAATACTATTAACCTTAAATACATTATTGCTAAAAGGATTAATAAATCTTTTACTATATTCAGATTTAATTTTTCTTTTATTTTTATTAATAGGTTTTCTTTAGCAAAAATCATTCCTACCCAGAAACTAACAATTGATAAAGAAGCTGGGGTAAAAAAAGTTGTATATAGATAACTGTTACTAAGTGGTCCAAGCTGTTCAATATTACCAATTCCCGGAAAAATGCACAATAGTGATATGCTTGTTATTATTACTAGGAAAATATTCTTTGGTAGTGTTTTATTATCAATTATTTCTTTAACTAATGGAAAAGATAAAATCGCTATTAAGTAGCTTTTTAAAAACCACCACTCTCCATTTAATGACCAAGATTCACCAATGAAGTTTCTAAATATCTCCATAAAACTAACGCTGTCAAAACGTGCATAGATACTAGGATCAGCACAATATGCGCCTTGATTAGTAAAAAATATCAAAGCTATTGGTATAAAAATCAAGAATACTTTCCAATAAGATTTGTATAACTTTTTAAGGTTATTTATAATGCTAAAATCTTTTTTTTCTGCTTGTTTATACACCCCATAACCGCCAAGGAAGAAAAATAAAGGAACACATATTTGTCCAAAATCGCCTAAATAAGAAATAAGACTGTCCTCATTAATATTTATCAAATGTTTTAATTCTCCACCAGCAATTCTTTCTGGTAGAGACCATAAATGATGCATAAGCATTAATAAAATACCAATGCCTTTAATAGCTTTTGTATCTGTCGATAGAAACTCTTCTCTTTTTGTTGCTTTTAACATATGGTATCACCATAATAATTATATCATTTTTCCTTTAATAAATGTCTTCTTATTGATTTATTATGATAATAAAGAGATAATTATATAAGAGTTGATGTTAATGAGTAGTTTTGTATTAAAAATTATTGGTATTATTTCTATGCTGATTGATCACATTGGATTTGTTTTTTATGATACATTGCCTTTAAGAATAATTGGTAGATTGGCTTTTCCAATTTTTGCTTTTCAATCAGTTATAGGATTTGAACATACTAGTAACAAAAAGAAGCATTTTTTAAAGTTATTTTTGTTTGGTCTTATTTCTCAGATTCCTTTTTCTTTATTGTATATAATAACTAAACAGCCGATGATGATAAACGTAATGTTTACTATCCTTTTGGGACTTTTATCTATTTACACTTTTGAAACGTTCGAAAATAAAATTAATGGATTTATTGCTGTTTTTTTAATAAGTATTATTGGTGAGGCATTAAGAGTTGATTATGGTTTATTTGGTATACTAACTATATTCTTTTTTTATTATTTTAAAGAGAGTAAAGTTAAATCTTGTGTTGCTTTTAGTCTTCTCTTTATACTTCGTTTTATATTGTATATTATCTATGTAGATACAATTGATTATTTGTTTATTTTATTAGCTACTCTAGCCGCTTTAATTCCTATCTGTTTGTATAACAATAAAGAAGGAAGAAAAAGCAAGTATTTGTTTTATGTATTCTATCCTCTACATATGATTATATTGTATTTAATATATCTTTTTAAATAAACAAAAGAAATAACAAAACTATGTTATTTCTTTTTTATATTTCTTATTTTAGATATTAATTTCCATGATTTACTATTCATAATAGTATCATAAACTTTATACAAATCGTCATATTGTTGTTTTAATACAATATTATCATTTAATTGTTTGTCTATTTCTTTATTTTTTTCTGCTAATTTATTATTTAATGAATCAATTTGTAATTGCATTTCCTCTTTTATTAATTCTTTTTGGGTTTTTAATTCTAGATCTTTGATGTATATTTTTTCTACTAGAACACTTCTACTATTTCTGATTATTTCAAATTCAATTGTTATTTTATCGGATTTATCAAAGTCGCCGTTAAACACTATTACAGGTGTATCATAAAAAATTATAGCATCATTAATAATTCTAGTATTAATGTATTCTATTTTTGTTTTAGTTTTATTAATTTTAAGATTTTTTATAATGCTACCAATTTCATCAAATAAATAGAGAGTTATAGTATTTGTTTTTTTAGGACAAGTATGACTAATTCTAACTTTGTTATCAATTATTTCAATTTTATCATCTATTACTAGGTGAAAATCAAATTTATCCATTTGACTAAATAGAATTCTATAATTTAAATATGCTATTTTTTGATGGCCCATATGTTTGAAATAATCATTGTCAAAAGCCCAAGCATCCAGGTATTGTAATTTGATGTTTCTTTTCCATTGACAATAATTAAACGACAATTGATCTCGTTTTGTATAATTAACAATTTTATCGAACCAATCTTTCATAAGGTCTTTAACTGAGTCCATGTTTTTTCTAACTAATATTGTAGTTTCTACTAATCCGTTATGTTTCGGATATTTTTCTTTTTTTAATAGTGTTTCTATTTTCTTGATATTTTCTATTTTATCTTTGTTTAATTCTACACAAGAGTTTAATTCATCGTATATACAATCCCTAAATTGGTGTTTAAATACAACCATATCATGATTTTCTAAATCACATTCTTTTTTTATAAATTCACTAACTGGTTTGATAATTTTTACAGCACCATCGATCCAAATAGAAAGATCGTGTTCAGGTAAATATTTATAAAACATTATTTTTACCTTCCTTGAAAGTGTCCAATTATCCAAATCTTCTTCTAGGTAGGTTATATTCCACGTTTTAGATTTTAAATTTCTATTATTGGTGAAACAAATATAGTCGACACCTTTCTCTTTCTTATCTAGTTCAATCAATTTATCATAATTTCCAGTTATGCATGTATATACAACTATTTTCATATTTAATCTCCCATCAGAATTGTTTTATTATAGTTCACACATCTTCTTTAAAGCAAAAGTGATTTTACCATCCTTATTTTCAATCGAATATAATTGATGTTCTTTTATTTCGTTTTTAAATAAGAATTTATAATTATTCTTAAAACTATCGTTTATTTTAGCTAAGTATAAGTAATCATAATCTTTCATTAAAGGGTAAATATTGTTTTTAAAATATTCTTTATAATCTAACCCTTCATCAACACTTAAATTAAAATTATTTGTATTAACAGTGTTTTCTTCTAAATAGTATTTCATATAATATGGGTGATCACCTACGGAATCTTCAGCGATTATGTATACCTTGGCATTCTTACTTAAATCTTTTTCTATACAATTGGCATTTTGTTCAAATTCATTTTCCGTAGGTATTGGATTGCTTGGTGTAAAAACTCTATTTAAAACAGAAGGTGATTGAATCATCAATAACACTGCAGCTAAAAGATAAATATAACCAATCTTCTTTTCGTTATTAGAATAGTAGATAAATAACATTGCTAATAGTGCTAGAATAATAAGGGCGAATGTCGGCATGTATCTATTAAAACTTGCTAATCTTGGTCCTTCGCTCTCACCAAAACAAAATACATATAAAATTAACATGGAAAACGCATAACCAATTGCTCCTATAATTAAAGTAATTACCAAAGATTCTATCTGATGTTTATAAAAGTATTTTTTAAACAATTTATATAATAAGATTAATAAAGTTAAACTAATTACTATTAATTGATAATAGTTTAATTGTATATAGGATGTAGTATTTGGTATAGTGCTGAGTCCATTAATAAAATTATTAATGGTAATATTTTGATAAGCGTATCCTTCTGAAGAAAAATAAATATTAATTAATCGAGATATGTGAATATCAGAAAGATTAAATTGACCTATAATATGAAGGTGTTCAATATAATTGTTCCAACATTTCCATAATATTAATGGTACTAAAACAATTATTATTGTTTTTATTATATTCTTCAAACTCACTTGTTTTTTTAGTACTAAATCTAATAATAATAGGAAAATGCACATTGCGTATAATGGTAATCCCATCTGTTTTATTAAGGGTACTGCTGCTAATGTTATAGTTAAACTAAATACTTGAAAAAGTTCCATATTATTTTTTGTAGTAACTATCGAGAATAGGCAATACCCAATAATTATGGCCATTATATAATCAGTGTATATACTATTCATAACTGTATGACAGTCTATAAATAAGAGTAGTAATAAAACTATAAATCCTATAATTATTCCATAAAAGTATTCTGGCAATTTTGTTTTGTTTTTCTTAATATCACTCAAAGCTGGAATAAACAAAATCATTTCAAATAAATGTATAGATTGAATTAATCTTCCTTCGTTATAAACTCCCCCTGATAATTTAATAAATAATAACTCGTATACCTGAATTATTGGAGGATAATCTTTATGAACTAATAATGTTGACTCCTTTATAGAATAAAAATTATCAAGGCGTAACATTTCTTTTATCATTACTCCCCAGTGAGAAAATTCGTCCCAAGCACTAAATTTTCTGTTCAAATCATAGATGAATATAAATATTGAACATAATATATAAGCATAGAAACCTTTAGTTAAGATTAATTCTTTTAAGTCTTTTACTTTGATTTTTTTTAGCATTAACTTTACGGGTATAATGATAATAAAAGATAAAGAAATAACAATATTAATTATATATCCTATATTAAAGGTTTTAAAAACGAAAGCGCTTAACATCATTATTAATGAGCTTAGGAAGAAACCCATTGGTAAGCAATTGGTAAATTGTTTTTTAAATAATACTGCAAGTGAGATGGCATAGAAGCAGAAGAATAAAGCTGCTATAAAATATCCCATAAACATTTTCCCTTTCTATAATATAATTATTGTTTACAATCTGTTTCTATCCAAGAAAACATCTGCAACAGATACTTGTATTTTGGAATTAATATGTTTATCCATCATGTAATACAAATAGCTATCAATAAATTTTTGTCTTTCTTTTGATAAGTCAGGATTAACTGGTGTTCTATAAACAGAAGTAGTTGTCCTAACATAATGATAATCATATTTTAAAGAGTATTTAATCCATAAATCCCAGTCTTCAAGAGCATCCATATTTTCATCAAATCCACCGCATTCTTCAAATACTTTCTTTTTAAACATTACGGTTTGGATAGGAAAGACATTGCTAGTATATAATCTCATTCTACTAAACAACCCACTATGCACTACGGCAATATAAGCTATGTCATAAATATATGGGTCTTTACTCTCAACACTTATAGCAGTTTCAAAAGCTGTATCATAAACCATGTCGTAATCATTATTAACTGCTTCTCTTACTAGAGTTTCTACGTGGTTATAATAAAATAAATCATCATCATCTAGAAAATTTAAATATTCTCCATGAGCAAGGCCCATAGCAATATTTCCTACTTTACTTCTTCCAACATGTTCACCTGTAGCTTTATATAGAATATTAAGATCTTTAAATTCCTCTTTTATCATTTTTTCAGAAACGTTTTTACCATCTTCAACAATAACTATCTCAATGTTTTTATAAGATTGATTTCTTAATGATATTAGCGTTTCTCTAAGAACATTTGGTCTCCCGCATGTTCTTACAATTATACTTACTAAAACGTTCTTTTTAATCTTCTTATTGTCTTCTACATTAAATGGATTTACTTTTGGAGCTTCATAATCAAGTAAATTAATAAATTTTGGTTTAAAATCCCCTACAGTTCTGTGAGTATGTTTATAAATTCTCGCACCAAAATATGGGAAAATCATTTTAACGAATGCTACCCTCATTTTATGTGCTACTTTTTTATATTCTTTATCGGTTAAAGCGTGGGATGCTTTGTTTTTGAACATGGCTTTAGAAGTTAGTAATAATCCTTTCAACGAATTTTTCAAACTACCATATTTACATCTTAAATATAGGTTATTTATGTACATGTATATATATTGGGTTACTTTAAATTCATCTGGTTCAGTATAGGAATAGTGAGTAATTCCAACATCATAAAGATATTTTATTCTATAGCCTCTTTGTCTAATATTCCAACTTATTTCTACATCTTCACAATACATAAATAAGTTTTTATCAAAGCCTTTTACTTCTTCAAATACTTTTCTTTTAAATATAACACAAGCTCCGCTAGCCCATGATACTTCACCATTTAGTGGATTATAGTATTTAGGATGTTCATATGGTTCTTGTTTTAATTCGAAAACGTCAAATTCTTTTTCGGAATTACGAATTCTTTCTTCAATTTCTTTGAAAGTTTCAGGTTTAATCTCTGTATCAGTATTTAGGAAAAATATATAATCTGATTTTCCATACTTAGCTCCCATATTATTTCCATAGCCAAAGCCTTTATTCTTATGACCTCTTATTATTTCAAAGTTTAAAAATTTACTACCATGTTCCTTTTTCAATTTTTCTAATTCTTCTACTGTATCATCCTTCGAAGCATTATCATAATAGTATAGAGATATATATTTTTTTAAATCATAATTGGATTTTAATATACTATCTAGATTTCCTTTTAACCATTTTTTTGAATTGTAAGTAACAAATACTACGTCAAATTTCATCTCTTTCACCTCTCGTTATTTAATTTTCCTTTTATTCCTTTTTTGAAATCTTTGTATCCTCTAAACATCATTTTCAATTTATTAATTTTATTTTTTTCAAAAGCAATTATTCTTTTAACCTGCCCTTTTTGAATTCTCAGTAACCTTTGACAATATTCTGGATATAAATCTTTATACATTTGATTAATATATAAATTATTTCTCACAATATAATATCTTCTCATTGGATTGTGATTATAACATGGATATTCTTTATTAAATAGTTTATGAACAACGAGGTTACCTAGTTCGTGTTTCATAACTATATTGTTTAGTCTTAAAACTTTATATCCATGTTTATGAAGATTCATACAATAATCAGTATCTACACAATCAATAAACAACCAATCTTTAAATCCTTTTATTTCTTGATAGGCATTTAAATCAATAATGTTGCCTGATGTCATTACTTCTATCATATCCTCATATTCTCCATTTAATACATCTTCTTTTGAATCTATGTCTTGATATGGTGATATTAACCCTATCTTTTTTTCTTTTGTCTTTTTTAGAAATTCTATCATGCTAAGCACTATTTCTTTACTCATTTTACTATCTTGATCTAGAGTAAGTAAATATTTATATTTATCTTCAATAGCTCTTTTAGCACCAACATTTAGCGCATAAGCAATTCCTTTATTTTCTCCTAATTTTATATATTCTATTTTTTCAGTGTTTTTCATTCTCTCTATTTCATCATCAGAATTGTCAACAACGATTACTTTATCTACAACATCAATATAATTATTGATATTTTTTATATTCTTTTCTGAAGGGAAATAGAATACTACTACTGCTGCTAATTTCATTTTTTTCTCCAATTATAAATTATATTTTCGGTGCAATAATATGATACCAAGCCAAAGATAATATATATTACTACTCCTAAGACAATGTAGTTAATAAGCAGAATGTTCGGTTTATAGAAGATTATTAATTGTTGAACTGCAAATCCCCATATGTAAATATGATAAGAATATGGTTTTATACTAAATGGTAATTTAATACTTCCTAATAATATAGTTAAATACGGAATAAACAAGTAGATTAGATAAGTATTCTTTTTGAAAACTGTTCCTAATATAAATATGATTATAAAAATACTAACAGTGAAAAGATTTACTTTTATTTTGTCTTTAAATAAGTTTATAAGTATTCCTGAGCAGAAGAAATATAATAATTTAACAAATGATTTAAATTCTATAAATAAACTTAAATTTGGATTCCAAGTAGCTACTGTACCATAAAATTTATCTAGTACACCAAATTCTGATATTAACGCAATGATAAATAAGATTAAGTAGAAAATACAAAAACCATAGTTATTCTTCTTGTCTTTTATTAGATATTTGTTAATAGGTATTATACACAGGTATGTATATATAGTATGTTTAATAGTCCAAAGTGATCCACTTATAGCTAGTGGATATGGTAATTTTTCAAATATTCCTACAATACTATAAGAGTTATTCTGAAAGAACAATAAGTTACTTGTTATATAGTTCATGTAATTACTAGTTTGTAATAAATACTTCGTCCCACCTGGGTCAGCTACTAAAGGACCTATAATTAAAGAAAAAACTAGGAAGAAAAATATTAAAGGTGGATATATTTTTTTTATTCTTTTTTTAAGATATTCCCCAATACTTTTACTTCTATTAAGACTATCAATGATGAAGAAACCAGAAATAACGAAAAACATTGCAACTACAACATTCCCCAATTGGACACTGAAATATCTTGAAAAAAGATCTGAATTTGTTGTACTTGGTCCATAGTACAATGGATAAGCATGAAAATATATAATTAATATTGCAAGCAAGAATTCTAGTAAAGCAAATGAATTTTTCTTACTATCATAAATTGTTTTAATTGTTTTCATTTTATTACTCCTCACTTATTGGATTGTATTATGTTAGATTTCTTCGGCAAATCTTTTTTCTAGTTTTTTGAAAATTGCAAAACTAATTAACAATAAGATTAAACCGGCTCCTAATAGTATCAACATACTTTTTATTCCTGGTATATGATGTGCATAAAATATGTTTCTATAGCTTTCAACTAAATAAGCCATAGGATTTAATTTAAAGATCCAAGCAAATTTAGTACCATTAAACATATCAGCTGAATATAAAATTGGAGTGGCATAAAACATTAAGTTAATTATGAATCCCACCATATATTCAACGTCTTTTACATAAACATTAAATGATGAAGTTAAAAATACAAGTGCTAATGAAAAGATATACTGTAACAACATTATTAATGGTAGGAATACTATGTGCCAACTTATTCCAACTCCATCTAATAGAGCAAAAATGATAATAATAATACAACTTATCGAAAAGTTTACTACTCCTGAAGTAACCGTTGATATAGGTAATATTTCTCGTGGGAAATATACCTTTTTAATTAGATTCCCGTTTGTTGAAATACTAGTAGTACCACCAACCATACTAGTAGTAAACCAAGTCCAGGGAATTATTCCACATATTAGAAACACTAGATAATGAGGTGTTTTTACTCTCATAATATACGGAAATACTATTGCATATACTAATACTTGTAATAAAGGATTAATAAATGACCATAATACTCCTAAAAATGATGCTTTATATTTTCCCCTTATTTCTTTTTTTACGTTGGTACGCAAAAATTCTCTATATTTATATAATTCTTTAAAAAAATTCATATTAAGCACACTCCTTAACATAGGCTTCGCTTACTTTTTCAAAGTCTCCATCCATTGCAATACCACCATCTTTTATCCATATGCCTCTATTGCATAGTTTTTTTAATGGTTCTAATGAATGGGAAACAATAACAATGGTCATTGTACTTTTGGCAAGTTCTTCTAATTTAGCAAAACATTTGTCTTGAAAATGTTGATCACCTACTGCAAGTATTTCATCAATTAGTAAAATATCTGCATCTACATTTATGGCAACTGCAAAAGCAAGACGCATATACATACCTGATGAATATGTTCTTATTGGTGAATCAATATATTCTCCTAATTCAGAGAATTCTATAATACTGTCTAATCTAGAATCAATTTCTTGCTTTGTTAATCCAAAAATAGCCGCATTGAAATAAATGTTTTCTCTACCAGTAAAGTCTGGATGAAAACCGGCTCCTAGTTCTAATAAGGAAGTTAATTTTCCGTTTGTTTCAACAGTTCCTTTATTAGGAAATATTATTTTTGTCATTAGTTTTAATAACGTTGATTTACCAGAGCCATTAACACCAATAAGTGCTACTGTTTCTCCTTTTTTTATTTCTAAGTCTATATTTTTTAAAACTGTTCTTGTTTCTGTTTTAGACTTCCAACCTCTTACTATTCTTTCTTTCATAGTATTAGGTTTATCAGAGTATAGTTTAAAAGTTTTTGTCATGTTAGTGACTTTTATGGCGCAATCTTTTTTCAAATTCTCTCTCTCCTTCGACTATGTTTTTTTATAATTCATTAAATAATTCTTCATATTTATCTTCTACTATATCCCAAGTATACTCGTTTTTTATTATTTCTTTGTTTAATTTTCCATATTCTTTTTTTTCTTTATCTGTTATTTTTTCTAAACTGTTTATTATTTTAGTTAAGGAATTTTCATCTTTATTAAAATATAAAGTAGCTTTTTTACCTACCTCTTTATTATAAGGGACATCGAATAATATGTTAATATCAGTTGCAGACAAAGCTTCTAGCAAGGATGGATTCGTTCCTCCTGCACTATGTCCATGAATATATGCAAATGCTGCTACTCTAAGTTTTCTAAGTATTTCTTGATTATATACTGGACCAGGCAAAAATATCCTATTATCTTCGGTAAAATTAGTTTTCTCTAATAAGTAATTATAATACTTATTCTTTTCAATGTTAGAAAGTATTATCAATTTCTTTTTAGTTTTTGATTTCATAAATTCTTTTATAATTATTTCTAAATTGTTTTCTGGTACAAATCTAGCAACTACTAAATAATACTCATAAGGTTTAGTTTTAAAATTTGTTTTTATATACTTTTTTATTTCTTCGTTAATAACATCTTTTTTTAAATAAGCCCCATAAGCTATAAATTTAGACCTTTTTTTGTACTTTTTATATTTTTCATCAATATATGCTTTTATTTCTTTAGAATCGCATACTACATAATCTGAATATTTTATTGAATATCTTTCAGATATTTTAAAGCATTGTTTAATTAACCAATTCCATTTTTCTCTTTTCCACTCTAATCCGTCAGGATTCATTATTATTTTTGCTCCCATCTTGTGAAGTTTTCGATAATAATAAGGCATTAATGGACCAATCTTACATCCTAAAGATATTATTATGCAGTTTTTTAATTTGTTCTTTTTTATATATCTCAAAAAATAGTTAAAAGACATGATGGTAAAGGTAAACATCGTGGCAAATCCTAGCTTAGGAACATAAATATTATTTATTTCTATCTTTTTTGTTTTTGTTATTTTTTTATCTAATTTTTTTTCTTGCACTAGATTAGCAATATAAAAATTAGTATTGTCATGGTTGTTGTCTATAAACTCTTTTACAAAAGTTTCCCATCCTCCATAGTTGAAATTGTAACCACGAGATCCAATCATTATTATATTTTTCATTATTTGCCCCCTCTAAGTAAACAAATGATAAAAGCAATAAAATAACTAACATAATAGGTAATATATAATAGTAACATTCCAAAAAAGTTAGTATGATTATATGTTTTTTCAAAGTATCTTTGAGATTCTTTCAAGCATTTATATTTCTTTAACGAATTAAAACTCTTATTAATACTCTTAGATAAATTATGTTTTACTATTACTTTGTTATGAATATATGATTTGTATCCTTTATTTTTTAATTTTTTTCCTAAAATATTTTCTTCATAATACAAAAATGTATTCTCATCAAAGTAATCAATATCTTTTATTATACTTGACTTTATAATAAAAAAGCAACCTTTTACTACTTCTACTTCCGTTATATTATCCTTATATATAAATGTATTATATTTCATTCTTTCGGTAGCATACTTATGAAAATAATTAATATTTGAAAGCAAGTCGTCCTTAAGGGTAGGAATTCTCCATCCTTTAGATATTTCGCCATTTTCATCTATAGTTGGTGCTATTAAAGAAACATTATTATATTTTAAAGATTTAAGTAATTCTTTAATATTATCTTCGCTTACTGTTATATCTGGATTAGAGATAATAATATTATCAACATTGTATTTTTCTATTGCATATTTTATACCAAAATTATTACCAGATGCGTATCCTTTATTCTTGTCTGTTTTAATAACTTCTATATTGTCTTTTTCTTCTTCTTTTAATATTTCGAAGGAGTTATCTGTGCTACAATTATCTACAATAATTATGTGATCTAATATTTTATAATTTTTTATTTGATTAATCATTTCTAATGTAGTAGTAGAATCATTATAGTTTAGTATTATTATCGCTGTACTCATTAAGTATCTCCTCCTATATAATTATAACATGCTATTGGGTTTAGATAAAGCTTAGGCTAACATAAAAAACGTCTTATATTAATAAGACATTTTATTGTAATGAATGAATCTTCTAGAATGACAATTATTTCTTTTTAGTCATTCAAAAAACGCCTTTTGTTATCTTGATTAAAACACCTTTTAACCATTCAATAATTGCGCAAATCAAGTAAATTGTACAAGCTGTTCCAAAGGTGATAAGAATAATATTTAAAGTATTATATTTAAGTGAAAATGATAATAATCCTTTTATATATTTATAGAATATTAAAGGGTGAACATGAATTATGTATACTGCGAAAGAGGCTTTTGCAAGAAAAGAAACTATTCTATTTAAAATATTATTATTTTTAATATCAATCTTAAGAAACAATAAAAATATACACAAAGATAACAAAACATTAAATGGAGATATGTAATCTAAAAACCTTAAATATAACCAATCTATTCCCATATTATTTAACCTATATTTATTGGTTATTATATTGAGAATGGTTGCTATTATTAAACTAATAATACCAACAAATATTAGTTTAGTAGATTTGTAGTCATTTTCTTTTTGATATTTGGAAATGTATGCACCGATTAGATAGCAGTAGATTAACCAAAAAACACTATATCCATTATTTATTTTAAAGAAATCATAATTAATAAGGAATTGAGGTATAGTAAATAGAATGAATAGTAGTACTAGCAGTTTTTTATACTTCTTTCTATCTACGTTTTTTATAAAAGTATTAAGATATGGAGTACATAGATATAAAACTAAGTAACAAGTTACATACCAATACTCGTTATATAACATTGGGAAAAGAGAAGATATCAATAAGTTTGGCATCGTGTTTATATTTATATAACCATTAATTATGTAATTTTTTAAATCAACAATATTAAATGGTGTATTTTTAACATCATATAGATTGAAAGCAAAAAAAATTATTGTAATTATAAAACTATAAAAAATAGTTGTTCCTAGTATTCCTATTATTCTTTTTTTATTAATTTTTTCTTTTTTATATAACAAATATCCTGATAGAAATCCAAATAGATTTATACAAGTGAAAAATAAGCCGTAAATCAAAGTAATAATTGGATAAGCTACTTTTCTATCCAGGATATTATTAAGTATCCCTCCTTGGTTAATTAAATGAAGCATAACAACCCCAATACCGGCAAATAGTCTTATATAATTCAAGTTGTTTTTCTTTTCTTCTATCATATATCATCACATATTAATTATACCATAAAAAAATTGACAGTTTATTTTAAACTATCAATGTTTTAATTCTTCTTCAATACAATATCTCGGCCTTGATTTTGTTTCAATATAAACCTTTCCTAAATATTCACCTATTACACCAATACAGAATATTTGGATACCACTAAACAGACATATCAGTGAGGTTATTGTTGCCCATCCAGTAACTGTGTTACCTGTTAAATATCTAATAAAGACATATATTAGATATATAATGCTGAAAAATGCAACTATTAAACCAAAGTTCATAATCATTTTTAATGGTGCTGTTGTAAACGATGTTATGCCTTCCCATGCGAAGCTTAACATTTTCTTTAAAGGATATTTGGATTCACCCGCAAACCTCTCAGCTCGTTCATAATACACTATACTTGTTTTATATCCGATTAGAGGAAATATTCCTCTTAAGAATAGATTTACTTCATTATACTTTTCTAGTTCTTCTAATACTTTTTTACTTGTTAAACGATAGTCAGCATGATTAAAAACAATATCAACACCCATAAATTTAATTATTTTGTAAAAAGTTTCTGCTGTGACTCTTTTAAAAATCGAATCTTTTTTTCTTGTACTTCTTACGCCATAAACTATCTCGTTACCTTTATTGTATTCTTCAATCATTGAGTCAATAGCATTAATATCATCTTGTAAGTCAGCATCCATACTTATTACAATATCTGCATACTCTTTAGCAGTCATTAATCCTGCTAATAGGGCATTTTGGTGCCCTCTATTCCTTGATAAGGATATACCTGTAAATAGTTTTTCTTTTTTATTTATTTTTTTGATAATAGACCACGTTGAATCTTTTGATCCATCATTTACATACATAACTCTACTGTCTGAACTTATCTTTTTGTTTTTTATCAATTCTTCCAGTTTTTCTTTTAATCTGTTTGTTGATTCTTCTAGCACTTCTTCTTCATTGTAACACGGAACCACAACAAATAATGTTTCCAACTTCTTTATCGCCATTTTAACCCTACCCATATTTTTAACATTTAATATTATTTATAATTTTCTTTTCTTAGTAATTTTAATTTAAGTAAACTATAAGATAATAATAATGTTCCGCCTTCTATTAGTATTATCCAGAATATGGAAGTAATTATTGGTTGTTTACGAACCATCAAGAAAGGATAAGGTCCTTCTACAACTTGGCATATATTAAGTATTATTAGTATTATAGAATAGATAATAGTAAAGATCATTGTATGTGGTATATATTTCTTTTCAATGTTAGTCTTAGTGAAAAATACATAAGTAATCATAGCCAAAATTGGACACAATGTGTGATAGTATAGCATTGCATCTTTAAATAGTAGCCATGAATAGTTAAATCTATACATTGGTGCTAATACTAAAATTACAACCGTGAAAGTTACAGTTAAACCAAGAACTGCCATATGGTTTAATATTTCTAACCACTTAGGTATTTCTTTATTGAATACCAAGAAATATACAAATATTAATGATACTATTAACATTAAAATATTTGAATCTTCAGTATAATACTGAAAATCAACAGAGTGTATTATATTTATTGTTGTTATCAAGCCCATTATTTCTAATAAGATCATTAGTAAATGCAGTATTAATAATTTTTTATTTTCTTCTTTCATAAGTATCACCTATAAGTATTATATAATAAAAATCTTAATAATTAAACAAAACAAAAAAAAGATGACTATTTGTCATCCTTTTTGTTATTGTTGTTATTTGGATTAAAGCTTCCTTGCATGTTGGCTGCAAATGATTGACCCATATTCATACCCATGATTGTTGCTCCAGCATTATTTGGGTTGTTAGCAAGATCTTTAACAGCTTCAGCTTGATTAAGCTTAGTATAAACATCTGCTTCTTTGTCATTAACGCTTGTAGCTTTCATCTTAATAGATGTTCTTTCACGCATTGACTTCTTAACTTCTTCTGGTACATCGATAGCAGTAACAACTAATTTAGTAACTTCAATACCAAGTGATTCTAGTTTTTCAGAAGTAATTTTAATTAATTCTTTACCTAGATCTGCTTGTTTAGAAGTTATTTCATCAAAGCTTACTTTTAAATTAGCTATTTCTTGAGCCATTCCTGATTGAATGAATGGAAGTACGTTAGCTGCTAAATCATTAACATAGAACTCATTAACTGTTCCTGTAATGTTTGTTAGTAACGCAACTGGGTTACTAACTTTAAACGCATATTCTCCATTAGCTAGTATTTCAATTGGTCCCCATTCTGGATCTTTATAAATTATTGGTGTTTGAGTACCAAACTTTTGACCAATCTTTTCTGTTAAACTAATAAAGTAAACTGCTTGTTCTTGAATTACTTCACCTTTGTAAGCAACTCTTTTGATACCTTCTAGAATTGTTTTTCCTAATCCACCAAATATATCAGTTTGGAATAGTACTGGTGATGAAGTATCCATAAAATACATTCCTGGTTCTGTTACAATATCTTTTATTGCTCCGTTATCTACCAAGATAGCACATTCTCCAGGTTCAACAAATAACCTTGACTTATCTGTTATAGTACCTCTTTCTGTTGTTACTTTCTTGATTAACAAGTTTTTATCCTTGTTTTCAAGTTTGATGACCTCTTTAAATGAATCATCAAATTGACTCACCATAGATGTTTGAATAGACTTAATAAATCCCATAAATAATTCCTCCTTTAATTATTTTCTCTTAAGTATTCTATTATCTTATTATATGTGTCCATTTTTAGTCCACTTGTTACACTATCTATTGATTGTGGTATTCCACTTACATTAACTTTTGTTACGTCATAGTTTCCACCACTTACACCAACTCTAAAGCCATATTTTGACCAAGCAATTTGTTGGATGTCTTTGTCATCAAAGGCTTTTAAGTATTCGTTTCCTAGATCATCAAAAGTTGCTATACAGTGTGAATTCCAAATTGTTGGTTTTGGATAGAGAATAACTAATTTATCTTTAACTGCTTTATAAGCATCTGGTTTAGCTGTATTTAATTCCATTATACTTTTTTCGTAATCAACTATCATTGGTTTTGCACCTTGACCTTGTCTTAAATACATTTCGAATAAATCTGATGGTGTATTATTCATATAACCAGATTTTTTATAAAACTCATTTAATTTAGGTAATGCTTTATTAATACTTTCTTCACTCATATCAGTATTAGTCATTATTGATAGTAGTAATCCATAATATGTAGCTCCAGGTGATGACGTAACAGGATCAGTTGAGTAAATATTAATCTTTCCATATATTGATGACAAACCAATATCACTCCACGTTTTACCTGCTAATATATAATCTAATAGTTTATTCATATCGGTAATGTAGTAAATACCATCTTCTTTAGTAACTATTTGTTCTTTGATTAGGGCTTCTGCTACATCTTTCCAACTATAAATAACTATTGGAGTATTAAGTGTTAAACTACCATTTTTTACATAATATCTATCAGCTTCTCCTAATGCTTTATTAGGTGATAATTTGTAATAATCATAGAACCTTTCATCCGAAGTAAATAGGACGTTATATTTTGAACAGCTTTGACAATTAACTGACCATTCACTTTCTGAAACATTATTGTTTCCTAAATGAACGTATTCTCTTACTAATGGAGCAGTTACCGTTTTACCATTTGACCAGCTATCATATATAACATTTAGTTTATATTTACTTTCCATTATTTTTGTTACTTCATCATCGGAAATAAAATCTTCTTTACCTCCACCCGTGGCAACGTATACATCTTTTAAAGCGTTGTTTTTCTTATTAGTAGTAAGTATTACAGTAATTAGTATAGTTAGTAGGATTACACCAGCTATTATTGCTATACCAATTATCTTTTCTTTCTTTCCTTCTTTTTCGATTTTTATATCATTATTCATCTTTACCACCTACCATAACATCTTCTTTGTTTATACCACTTGTTTTTTCAAATATTTTTATTTCAGTATCTATATCTAACATCTTAGCTTCTTGCATGTTCTTAGCTTGTTTTCTAAATGCTTCTAAAACATTTTCTAAGTACTTTTTTGTTGATGATATAAATTCTTTATCATCTTTAGTTTTTTCTTCTTTATTTTTAATTAAATTGTATTTGTATAGTATTTTATATGATATATCTAAGTAATAATCAAAGAAATCAAATGTATATTCTACTTTTTTAGGTCTTTGGCTAAGACTTACTAAAATACTATCTGTTAATTTGGATATTTCTTCTGTTATTTCTTTTATATCTTTATCTTCTGTTCTATTTGCTTCATTGTTTACTTTTGAAGCTAAATAGTAGTAGTTATTTATACTTTCACCGTTCAGTTCTCTTACATCTTCTTTTCTAAAGAAGAATATACCTCCAATATATATTCCAATGGTCAATATTACTGGTATTAGTATTCTTACTACTAGATTTATTCCTATTATAGTAAGTACTACATATAATACTATAAAGAATATTGAAGCTAATATTGCTGCATATATATATCTTTTTTGAATTTGTCTCATTAGCTATAACTCCTTACCTCTTTAAATGCTTCAACTAATCCGGACTTACCATTAAATATTTTAGCATTAGTTAGGTTAGCTATTTCTTTTAGTTGGTATTCGCTAGGATTACCAAAAGTAATACTATATATTGGAATGTCTAAATTATTATTACTGTAGAATGATGATAAGCTACTATATGATCCATTATTGGAATGACCATCGGTCATTAGTATTTCCATCTTCATATATTCGTCACTTTCTTGCTTTAGTATTTTAAGAGCTTCTATTGATGGACTATAAATATTAGTATCTCCATATGCTCTTAGAGAATCAACAAAGTTTATTAAGTATGTTGTATCAGCTCCGTTAGTAGTATTACTTATTTGATTGACTGTACTATTGAAAGTAATGATTGTAATTTTATCTTTATCAGAAAATTGGATACTATCTTTTCTTGCTATTTCTTTATTTAAAATATAATGCATAGCATCTTTTAGCTCTACCAAACCATTATTACTATTCATACTTCCTGATGTATCTAAAACAAAGACTGTATGAGTTGGTTTTCTTAAAGCATCTATATAAAGATCGAACGCTTCGTTCATAACTGTTTTACTTGGATATTTAAATGGCATTAAGTATTTATTAGTATCTATACCCCATTCTTTATTAAAGACATTATTATCGGTTTTTTCTTTAACTCCACCAAACCAAGTTCTTAAACCTTTACCTTCAAGTTTCTTCGCTGTATCGTTACTTCTTAAGTATTTTTGAATCTTATAAAAGTCTTCTTCTTTGCTTTGATTTCTATTAACGTATCCAATTGGCATATCATTAATTGCTACACCATCTAGAGGATATAATAAGTATAAAGGTTCTTTACCCTTTTCTATTAGTTTTTTATTTAAATCTATTAAAGTGCTTTCATAATTAATTACAGCTTCATAATCACCATTAATAAACATTTCATCTAAGTAGTTTTCATCACCACTTACTCTTTCAACACCTTTAAAGAATTCTTTCATATTATTTATTAGTGTCTGATCTTTAAGCATTTCACTTTTTAATACTTCTGGACTTCCTGCTAAACTATTTAGTAAAGCTAAGTAAGCAATTGCTCCAGTATTGGTTTTAGTTACAGAATTCATAACATATTTTAACTGACCACTTTTTATCGCATTTAGAATATTTACGTTATATATGTCTGTTCCTATAAAACCTAGTTGCTGAGCTTTGCTTTTTTTAACACCCATGACAACCGGAGAAATAGCTATAGATTTACTATTAGTAACTAAACTAGAATTGTTTAACATATATAACCAAATAGAATTTGATATCCATACAGCATCATATCTATTGTTCTCATCATTTAGTTTATTTACTATTTCTAAGTCATCTGAATACTCTATTTTTAAATTAATCTTCTCTTTTTTAGCAAATTCCATTAAATCTTCTTCCATAAAGGAATTAGCATCTGAAGATATTAAGGTAAAATATCTTTCGTCATAATTAAATACATCATTCAGTCCTTTTAGAACTATATTTTTTATGTTAGAAAAACCCATTATAAGTAGTATTAATACTATAAATACAACTACCCCTTTGGTATTTTTTTTGTTTACCATTCTACCACTACTCTCTTTGATTATTTTATCATATAATTTATTAATTCCATATATGTTATTATTATTTTTTCATATCATCTCTTATATTGTAATAAAGATTAGATAAAGCAATTACCATTTGGGAAATACCATATATCTTTATTATGTTATATAATGTTTGAACATTTTTATCATTTTTTGTAATGTACTTGTTATCTATTAATTCTTTCATACTTATCTGAATTATTTTGTTTTCAATAGGTATTGTTACTATGTTATATAGTAATACTGCTATTAGTAGTATCAAAACAACTTTGTAGGTTGGAAAGGAATTAAGTATAATTCCAATTAACAATAATAAATATATAAAAGTTGTTAATAAATTAATAAAATTATCTATCGACATTTTAGTTTTTACTGTTTTATCTCCTTTATTATATAAATACGCTTTGGTAGCAAAGTAGGAAGATAATACTAGAGAGTAAACAGAATCGTTATGAAATACTGGTGAAGAGAATCTTAAGACGTTTTGTTTTATATCAAAACTATCAGTGAAGTATCCTCTTCTTTCTACTATATACATATTCTCTAGTTTATGTTTATCTAATATAGCTCTTGCTATTTCGAAACCACTTAGCTCTTTTTTGTTATCGATATTATTATATTTATTTGAGATAAAGTTGATAATTATAAAGGCGATGAGTGGTATTAAGTAAATTATTAATAATAGATATAAATAATTCATATAATCACTGTCTTTCCGATATTATTTTATCACAAAAAGAAAAAGTTTAAAGTGACTTTAAACTTTTACATATAAACCATGATTGAGATTATTATTAATATTACTACTACCATTGCTAGGACAAATTTCCAGATATATTTTAGCCATGATTTATATGGAATATCTAGAGCTGTTAAACCTATCATTAATATGAAACTTGTAGGTAATATTGCAGCTAATGTACCAAATGAACTATTTAGCATTAATGTAGCAGCTAAGGCTTTCTTGCCAAAACTATTTGTAATAAAGGTTCCAAGAATATAACCAGAATAATTGTTTTCTATTAGATAGAATGAAATAACAATTGAAGCTAGGAATAAAGTGAAGATATTAAACTTGCCGTTTCCTATTAAACTGTTAACAACTGTAACTGGCCAGCCATACCAACTAACAATAACGAAGATTGTATATACAAGTGCGAAGACCATTACTACTCTAACTACTTTTTTCATACCTTCAAAGAAGTTATCAATAAAATCATCTATTTTAACTTTATTAAATAAACTTACTATGATAACAGTAACTAATAATATACCAGTAGCACCCATTAAATCAGTCCAATTACCGAATGCACTTGTACTACCTGCTAAACTATATAGAATAGGTATTCCTCTAACGCTTAAGTTTTCAAAACCCTTTTCAAGTTTGTTAAAGAATTCTATTCCAAAACTAGTTTGCCAGTTGATATAACCAAGAATAGTTACTATTATTAATAAAATAAACATAGTAATTGTTGGCCATAGTTTTGTTTTTCTTTTCTTTTTACTTTCATCTAATTCTTCTGTTAAGAATAAATCATATTCTGTTTCATCTAGTTCTTTTTGTTGTTTGTTCATGTGTAGTAAAGCAAATAAGTTATATAGTACATAAGATATTATGAAGAATGCTATTTTAAAGCCAATACCTTTTGTATAAGTTATACCAATAGCACTAATCATATTTTCTACGCCATATGTTCCAAATGTGTTACCGATAATACCAATTATGATTCCACCAATAGCAGCACTTAGAGCTGTCACACGATCTTTCCCACATTTTAAGAATATAGATATAACGAATGGAACGAACATAAATAGTACTAATACTTCAGATGTTAACGAAACAAATAGTGCTGTTATGAATGTTGTTAGTAAAAAGAAGATGTTTTCTTTACCTTTTACTAAATTAACAGTCTTATCTACTAATTTGCGATATGATTTAGTTTGACTTAATACTCCATATGCTCCACCAACAGCAAATAAGAAGAATACATTATGTATTTTATAATAAAAGCTATACATTAAAGCTAGTATTAAATCAAATATTCCACCTCTAGTAATATTTCCTAATTGAAAAGTCCCTTCTGTATCATAATTACCTCCGGCAATAAACCATGTTGCGATCATAGTTATTAATAGAATACTTAATAGTATTTTGATCTTATCATTTTTTTTCATTTTTCTACCTCCTATGTAAATTATAGCACAAATAAAGAACTATACCATAGTATAATTCTTTATATATCATTAATAAAAGTGCTATTCTTCGCGAAGTGTTGCTCCACATTTTTTGTTGAGTACTTTTAGTATGTTGTTAATTTTTTCGTTTATTTGTTCTGATGTCATAGTTGTACCTTCGTTAATCATCTTTATCTTTAGGGTAATTGATTTTTTGTCTTTTGGTATTTGATTTCCTCTATATTCATCAACAAACTCTATTTCTTTTACTATGTTTTTAATGCTGTTTTCTATAGTACTCCATCTAGTTTCTTCATCAACTATAATAGCTAAATCTTTTTCTACTAGAGGAAGCTCTGGTAATCTTTCATATTTATTTGTTCTTGAATCATATGGTATTAGTTTATAAGATTCTATTTCAAACATAGCTACATTAGTTCTTTTTATTTTACAATCAGACATAGTTTTAACAGATACTAAACCTAATGAACCTACGATTTCATTTCTACTAATAATATTAATGTAGGCATTAGCATCAGCCCAAGCTGGTTTTTCTATTTGCTCAAATTTAAGTTTTTCCATGTGACAGTAAGCTGACATGTTTTCTAATGCACCTTTTGCTTCATAGAATATTTTTTTAGGATCTTTACCAACAACACATCCAGTTAGATACATTTTTTGTAAAGGTAATACTTCATCTTTGCTTGATGGAGAATAATCACCTTTATGATACACTTCGGTATTTTCAAATAGTTTGAATGAATCATAATATCTCAGATTCTTAGATATTGATTCTAACATACCTGGTATAAGAGAACTTCTTAATATTGCTAATTCTGGGGCAGGTGGAGTTGCTAATTTAACAGAATTAGTTGTATCTATTTTAGCAGCATTGATATATTTTTCATCTATCCATGGATAGGTATATATTTCATAGAATCCACATCTATGTGCTAAGTATTCTCTTATTCTTCTTTCTAATAATACATCGTTTTGTTTTATACAATGTTCAAAAGATACCGTTATTGGTTTTGCTTCAAAAGAGTCAAAACTTAAAATTCTAGCAACATCTCCCATCACATCATCTTTATATGTTACATCTCCTGTAGATCTCCATGTAGGTACCACTACTGTATATAGTCCTTTCTTATAGTCTACTTCATATCCTAGTGATGTTAGAATTTGCTCAATAGTTTTTCGAGATATTTTTTTACCAAGTCTTGTATCTAAGAATTCTTCGGTTACTTCTATTTTGTTATTTTTTGTTGGATTCGGATGCTCATCAACATATTTTATTATTTTACTTTCTGGGAATATTTCTTCTATTAAGCTAAGTGCTAGGTTTATACCTTGATCTACTCTTTGCGTATCTAATCCTTTTTCATAACGAATTGAGGAGTCAGTTTTTTCGGCAAATCTCTTACCTGTTTTTCTAATAGTACTAGCTTCAAAATTAGCCATTTCTAATACTATACCGGTTGTTTCAGGTAGAATTGAGTCTTTAGCCCCTCCTCTGATACCTGCCAAGCACATAGGATCTTTTTCATCACAGATTACTAAGTCATCTTCCGTTAAACTTATAGTAGTATGATCTAGTAATAATAGTTCTTCATTTTTTTTAGCATTTCTTACTATTATTTTTTCTCCACTCACATGAATTCTATCAAAAGCATGAGATGGTTGACCAACTGCCATCATAACATAGTTAGTAATATCTACTATGGCATTAATTGGTCTTTGTCCAACTTTTGCTAATAGCGATTGCATCCACATTGGGGATGGTTTATCATAAATACCATCTATTTCAACGCCAATGTATCTATGACATTTATCCTTAGCTTTTATTTCAATATTGTATTTAGGTAATTTTGAATCTACTTTGTAAGTTTCTATTTCTTTCAACGGAACATTATATATGGCAGAAAGCTCTCTAGCTATACCATAATGCCCCCATAAATCAGGGCGATTAGATAAGGATTTATTATCAATTTCTAGTATTGTATCATCCATATCAAATAATTCACTAACTGGTTGACCTGGTTTACAATCTATATCTTTTAAATCGATAATTTCTGTTTCAGTAGCATTGGGAAAGAAGTCTTCTAGATAAACCTCAGAAGCTGCACATATCATTCCATAAGATGATTCTCCACGCATTTTTGTTTCTTTTATTATAACTGGTTCACCTTCACCGTGCCATACTACTTCAGCACCTGGTTTACAAACTACGACATATTCACCATCATATAAATTTGACCCACCGCATACAATTTGAACACTTTCCTTTTCACCGATATCTACTAGGCATACTCTTAACTTGTCGGCATTAGGATGAGGATTAACTTTTTCAATCTTTCCTACTACTATGTTATTGAATTTAGAACTCATATCTTCAACATTTTCTACTTCAACAGTTCTAAGTGTTAAATCATAAGCAATTTGTTTATCGGTTAAATTAGAAGGTAAATCTATATATTTTTTTATTAATTTTAATGATACTTTCATATTGTTTCCTCCTTATTTAAATTGTTCAATAAATCTTAAATCTGAACTATGGAATAGTCTAACATCATCCACTCCATATCTCATCATTACTAGTCTATCTAAACCTATATTAATATAGAACCCAGTCCATTCTTCTGGATCTAATCCAGCTGATCTTAAAACATTTGGATGGATAACACCACCTGGCATAACTTCAATCCAGCCATTGTGGTTACAAACTTTACAACCTTTTCCACCACATACTAAGCATTCCATGTCTATTTCATACCCTGGCTCAGTAAACGGGAAGAAGCCTTCACGCATTCTAACATTTATTTTTCTTCCGAATACTTTTTCTAAAATGGTTTGAATCATAACCATTCCAGACGAAAAGGAAATATTCTTATCAACAATTAATGCTTCATATTGATAGAAAGCCCTTTCATGACGAGCATCAGTAGTCTCGTTACGATAAACTCTACCTGGATAGACAAATCGTGCTGGAGCACCATGTTTAAGTAGATATCTAACAGAACCTCCTGTTAAATGAGGCCTTAAACATAACCTTTCGGCACCTTCTTTGTCTTCAGTTCCTTCTAACCAATAAGTATCCATTGATTGACGGGCAGGATGATCTTTAGCAAAGTTAAGATTATCGAATGCATATTTTTCACTACTAATATCATCTTCGCTATATACTTCAAAACCTAATGATTTAAAGGCATCATTAAGATCATAACACATTTGAGTTACAGGGTGTAATCCACCTTCATTATTCTTTGTGCCTGGAATAGTAATATCTAATGGTCCATCTAGAACACTCATTGATGCTATTATCTCTTCTTCTTTTTTATCTAAAGTTTCAGCGAAAGAATTTTTAATTTCGGTAGCTTTCATTCCTACTTCTTTTTTTTCTACTGGAGATAGTGTTCCTATAGTTTTTAGTACTTCAGCCAAATCACTTTTTTTACCAGTTAATTCTTTTCTAACTTCTTCAAGTTCTTGAGTAGTTTTTGTTTTTTTGATTTTGTCTAAACCATTTTTTTTGATGGCTTCTAATTTTTCTTTCATATCTTTCTTCCTTTCTATTTCTCTATATATAAAGTGATTAATTTAAAGTCACTTTTAAATCCATCTTCAAAATTACTCACTTCCTTTATTAAATGGTGGCTCCAACGGGAATTGAACCAGTGACACAAGGATTTTCAGTCCTCTGCTCTACCAACTGAGCTATGGAGCCATTAATAAAAGAGCAATCCATCCCTAAAGGACGAATTGCTCGTGGTACCACCTTTGTTTGTAGTATTACTACTACCTTATTATAGATTAACGCTCTTACACGATTAAACTCCAACGATGAATTTCATTATATTTTTTATCTTTAGATGCTTTCAGCCGGTGACACCTAATCTCTAAATGAAGAACTAAATATAATTACTTGTTTCGCCTTCTTCGTTTACTGATGATAATTTTAACACATACTTATATTTATTGCAAATACTTTCTTAATTGAATTAACAATAATAAACAATATGTTTTTTTATTACATGTGAGGACTCCATTCTTCTTTTTTAACTTCCTCATTATTTATATAATATCTATATGAATTTCTATCATCCAATTTAAAACGAATAGATTTTATTGTATGAAACAATCTATAAACAGTTAATTGTTCGCGTGATTCTGTATCAAAATATACTTCCTCATCATATGCAAGCATCCTACATAACGGACAATAAAAGCTTGTTTGTCCTTCGGACAAAACTGGTCCGTTTTTAAGATCACTTAAAAATTCTTCATCATCAAATATTGGAACAGTGTACTTTTTCATATTAAACGATCCCTGAAAAAGATTAATTGTTTTATCAGTTCTAATAATATCATCTTTTTCTATATTACTTGTAGGTTGTAAAGATTTTAGATATTCATCAACTTTATCTTCTTGTTCTTGATTATTATTTATTTTACCATCATGAGTTCTAGGATAAATGATTATGTGTGTCAATTCATGAACTATAGTTTCTTTTCGCATATCGTCGTCTAGTTTCGACCATATTGTAATTAAAAATTTTTCTGGATTTAAAATTAGTTTTTCTTTATCACCAATTATACCTTCTTCAAAATAAAAAGTTGTATCAGCTGCAGCTATGGTTGTTGTACCAGGTATATATTCTTTGATAATGAATTTATTTTGTTCAATAATATTAATGTATGGCAATAAAGCTAATAAATATGATAAATCATCTAGTTTCTTATTTGATAGTAATTGTAATAAAAATTCTTGAATTAATTTTTTATTTTTTTCAGAAGTCTTCATATTATTTGTTTTATTTGAAATAATTTGTTTAAAATTTCCATTTAGGCAGATAATAATGCTATCATAAAATACTTCACATTGCTTTTCTAGATTCCATGAAGTATTTGAGTATAAACGATTCTTTTCATCTGTAGTACTTTTAGAATATGCTTCTAATATATCCTTTAATTCTATGCAAGCTTCAAAGTATTTACTGCATAGTTTTACAATATATATATTATTATTATTTCCAGCAAAGATCATTTTTTACTCTTTCGGTCATTTTGAAAATATTTTTCTCTTTTTTCACTAGTTATCCCTCCATTTGAGACTTTATTAATACTAATTATATTTACTTTTCGTAGACATTTTTGATTTTTTCTAGTTACTACAATAATATTGAAATAAATATGATGAAAACAAAGTCCTCTTAATCCTTTATTATAACATTAGCTATTTTCTCTTTTATTCTAACATTCTTATTTCGGTTTTCCTACTAATTTGAAGTATTTAAATGTCTAATTTACTTATTAAGATTTATTTAAAATATATTATATTCTAAATATTTGCATATATAAGATTCTTTAATACTATATAAAATGTTTTATAAAAAAAACGATGAGATTTTTCTCATCGTACTTTTATTAGAACTTGTTAATAACATTATAGATATCAACAATCTCTTTTATTTCTTCTTCACTATATTCAGTTAAATAGTTTTCTATTTTACTATCTTTATTCTTTTTAGATATAGTTTCAAATTTTTTTATCGTTTTAACAATACTTTCTTCATCATTAATTGGAGTTGGTGAAGCAACTTCTAAAACACCATATTTTACTTCCTTATTTAATAGGTGCTTAATATAATTATTAATATTTCTATATATTTTAGGTTGTTGATAATTTTTAAATATCATCAAACTGTAGATAAGTTTATTAATAGTATCATTTTTACTATTTATTACTTTTTCATATCTTGCCTTATATTTGGCATATTGCATTAGTATATATTCGTTTTTACCTTGAAGAGATTTAATATTAGTAATTGTTTTAATGCTATTATCTCTAGATATAGAATAAATAATAAACAAGATTATTAACCAGATGAATGGTCTTATTTCTTCAGGAGTAGGTAGTACGTTTTTGACTTTAACTATGAAATAGTTATACATAAATATTACTAATAAAATAGATATAATACTTGAAAATATTGTCTTCTTACTATTATTTAATTCCTCGTTAATATTAGTAATATAGAAGTTTCTAATAAATATTTCAAAAATTGGTATTAGATAGATGTTTTTCTTTAGAGCAGGAATTAAAGCAGCAATTATTATAATGTAAATTACTGGAATAACACAAGCATAGAGAAAACTATCTTTTTTCTTTTCTACTTTTATCATTATTAATGACAAAGGTATAGTAAGTAATACATCTATTATTAATGAAATTAAATTCATACCCATCTCCCCTTAGTTTTTTATACTACTATAAGGATTGATATATGTCAACCAAGAAAAAAGGAACTTTCGTTCCTATATTTGTGATTTTAGTATTCTTGTTAATATTATTATTAGTTCAGGATCTCTGACTCTATCAACATACGTTTCTCCACCATCAATGATTTCTTCAACTATTGCAACATTTGTTGGAATAACATTCTTCTTATCATCTACTCCCATTACTAAGAAGTATTTTACTCCGCCATACATTGTTTCATTTAATACAACGTATTTTTCATCGTTCTCTAAACTAATAATTGTATTAGATTTTAACCCAATCTTCTTTTTATCTGTATTTTCTGGTTTGTTTGATTGTGGCATTTCATTATCACTTGGTTTTAAGTTCATTTTTATCCCCCCTATTCTATGCCACTTTCGCTAGAAGAGTCGTTAATATCTTCTGGTTTTGGGAAAGGTGACAATTCTGAGTTTATATCACTTGGATTTTCTTCAGTATTAATTGGATAAATATCATCTGTTGAAGGTTCAGCAATTGGTATTACTGGAATTGAAGTCGTATCATCAATTGAGATATCAGGAAGTGGTGGTAAATCTGGAATTGTTATTTCTTCTGAACTTGCTGGTTCAGCTTCTACGATTGGTGCTTTATCAGGAATTTCTACTTCTGATTGAGCATCAGCGACTTCTGCACTATCATCTACTGGCATCAATTCTGGTATAGAGAAGTCAACTGGGATTTCTGGTTCAACTTCTACTTCTGGAATTGATGGAATAGGTTCTTCTTCAGTTGTTTCATTAACTTCTGGTTCTCCAACACTTGGTATTGATATTTCTGCTGGTACTGAAGTTTCTTCAGTAACAACTGGTTCTTCTGTTACTTCAACGGTTGGTTCTTCAACTGGTTGTTCTTCTACAATTGGTTCTTCTGGAATTATTTCTTGTTGCTCTTCAGCAACTGGAACTTCTGTAGGAATTTCATCTATTGCATCTTGAACAGTTATTTCTTCTGTTGGTTCAGCAACTGGTTCTTCAACTACTTGTTCTTCTGCAACCTGTTCTGTTATAACTGGTTCCTCAGCAATTTCTTCAGTAGTTTCCATTACTGTTGGTTCAGCAACAGGTTCTTCGATAGGTATCATTTCTTCTTTAGATAATCTATCTTGTTCTTCTTCAGAATATACTGCATCTACTAACTTTATTCCTAAATTAGCTTCTAATCTTTTAGCAATATCGAATGTTCTATCAGCGAACTGACGACGATGTTTAATATCAATAACTTTCTGTGCTAATTCTTCTAGATGTTCACGATCTTTATTTTTAGCACTTATATCTTTATTACCAGATTTTCTATTATCTAGTCTGGCTTTAATTTGATATATTTCATCTTCTGCTTCTGCTACTTTTTTATTTAATTCTTCTATATCTTGTTTAACTATACGTCCTGCTTCTTCAACATCTTCTGCTTCATTTTTTCTAAACTTTGAAGATATTTCTTCAGCAGCGGCTAAATCAGCTTTTTTCTCTTCATAAGTTATTTTCAATATAGCTTTATTACTTAAATTACTATCAGATTCTTTTTCATACATAGATTTGAAGTCTTGTGTTTCTTCTTTTAATTTAGCAATTAATTCATCAAGTTCTCTAGTCTTCTCTGCATAGTGGAAAGTTTCGTCTTTATCAATTTTTGAAACTTTTTCTTCTAACTTCTTTATTTCTGATTGCCAATAAGATATGCGATTATTTAGGAACTCTACTCTTATTTGCTCTGGACTTACAGATTCCATAATATCATACGTTTTACTATCTATTTCCTGAGCAAAAGTATCTCTTTTTTGGGTAGCATCCAATAATTCTTCTTCAATTCTTTTATCTACATAGCAATCTGCATATGGAACTTTTGAAGCATGCGTTAATAACTCTATTAAGTAATTTCGAACTTCGAAGTTATCTTTTACTTCCGATAACAGTTCTTTTATTTTTAATTCTAAATATTTTGGATCTTTTGATATTTCTTCTAATCTTTTATTTAACTCTTCTTTTTTATCTTCAATTTCGATGATTCTTCTTGTTGCTTTTTCTTTCTTGGCTTTATCTACATATAATTCTCTATTTTGAAGATTATTTTGAGCTTCAGCTAGTAAAGTCTTTTTAGTCTCTAAGCGGTTTTCTAAACTGGTTATTTCTCCATGTAGTTCATCCATCGCTTGTTGAATCTCAGCATGTTTTTCTTCGACTTCTTTTATTCTTTCATCTTGTTTAATCATTTTAGATTCTGTACTAGCAATTATATTATTATATCTTTCTGTTATAGAATCTTCTGTAGCTGCTGTTAATCTATCCCTTAAACTCGCAATATACTTCTCATAACTAATCTTAGTTCTTTTTAGACCATATAAAGAGTTGCTGTATTCAGCTTCCTTTTCTTTTAAGGCATCCATTTCCATTGTTTTGTTTTTTAATTCATTATTTGTGGATTGAATAACTTTTTTTGTTATGATTTCGATATTTCTGTCAGCCATTTCTGCGCTGGTGTCATATGAGTCGTCAGCATCAGTAGCTTTTATTTCTTCAATTTCTTCATCATATTCGACTAATTTATTCTTTATTTCATTTTCTTCTATCTTTAGAGTAGGCCCATCATTATTTGAATGGCAAATCTGAACTAAAGTCGAAATATCCTTTAATATCTTAGCATTATCACCCATAGGAAACACCCTCTTATTCTAGTCTACTTTTATGATATCATATACCTTTTTATTTTTCAATAATTCAACACAAGAAAAAAAGAACTAAACTAGTTCTAATTTTACTGTTAGAGCGTCGTCTCCAACTCTTTCTTTTAATTTAAGAATTCTAGTGTATCCACCAGCTCTATTTTCGTAAGTTTTAGCTAATTCATTAAAGATTTTACTAACAACTTCATTATCATTATTTAGAAATGCTAATGCTTTTCTTCTGCAAACTAAAGTTCCTCTTTTTCCGTAAGTAATCATTTTATCAACAAATTTTCTTACTTCTTTGGCTCTGGCTTCAGTTGTAACAACAGAACCATTCATGATAACAGTCTTAGTTAAACCAGCTAAAATACTTCTACGAATACCCTTTTCTCTATTTATTCTTCTATATTTAGCCATATGTATTTTACCTCCTTGTTATATTAATCGCGGAACTTAAGTCCCATTTCTTTTACTTTGTCTAATACTTCTTTTAGAGACTTCTTACCAAGATTTCGTATTTTTGTTACTTCTACTTCTTTCTTAGATATTAAGTCTTGAACAGTATTAATTCCTGCTCTTTTTAAGCAATTATATGCTCTTACTGAGAATTCAATTTCTTCAATAGGAGTTTCTAAAGTTTTAGTTATTGTGTCTACCTTCTTTTCTGCCATCAATCCAGAAATATCACTAATTGAATTTAAGTCAGTAATTATGTTAAAATGTTCTATCAATATTCTAGCAGATAATGCCATTGCTTCTTCTGGAGTAATTGAACCATTTGTATAAATATTCATTATTAATTTATCAAAGTTTTCATTTTGACCAACACGGGCACTTTCAACTTCGAAATTAACTAACTCAATTGGAGAATATAATGAGTCGATAGCTATAACGCCAACTTTTTCTTCTCCAAATAATTTTTGATTTGTTTTAGAATCTACATATCCACGACCATTAGATACAGTCATTTCCATTTCAATTTTTCCCCCTTTTACAAGGTTACAAATAACTAAATCTGGATTGATTATCTCTAAATCTTGATCATGTTCGATGTCTCCTGCAGTTAGAGCTCCTTCTTTGTTACCTTTTAATCTAATAACTTTATCTTCATCAGAATGATTTTTGATAACTACGCTTTTTAAAGCAAGAACTATAGCTGTAACATCTTCTACTATTCCCTCGATTTTTTGGAATTCATGCATAACTCCTTCGATTTTAACAGAAGTTATTGCACTACCTGGTAATGAAGATAACATAACTCTTCTTAAAGCATTACCTATTGTAGTACCGAAACCTCTTTCTAATGGTTCAAGTTCAAACTTTCCATAATGATTGCTTTCTTGATATTCTTTAATTTTGTATTCTGGTTTTTCAAATCTTAACATATCCTTAATTCCCCTCTTTCAATTAATTTCTAGGACGTTTTGGTGGACGACATCCGTTATGTGGAATTGGAGTAACATCATTAATTGTTGTAATTTCTAGTCCTGCAGTTTGTAATGAACGAATTGCATTTTCACGTCCTGCACCTAATCCTTTAACAAATACTTCTACTTTTCTAACACCATTATCCATAGCAACTTTTGCTGCTGCTTCTGCACTCATACCAGCTGCATATGGAGTTTTCTTTTTGCTACCTTTATAACCAATAGTACCTGCTGATGCCCAGCTGATAACATTTCCATCTTTGTCTGTAATAGATACTACAGTATTATTATAAGTTGAATGAATATGTGCTTGAGCTTCAGGTATATTTTTCTTAACTTTTCTTTTTCTTCTATTATAAGCCATAGTTTAACCTCCTAATTATTTAGTTGCCTTTTTCTTATTAGCTACTACTTTACCTCTACCTTTTCTAGTATGAGCATTTCTGCTAGTTCTTTGTCCATGTACAGGTAATCCTTTTTTATGTCTTGTTCCTTGGTAGCTATTAATTTCCATTTTATTTTTGATGTTTAATTGAACTTCACGACGTAAATCTCCTTCAGTCGTTTCTTTTTCAACTTCTTTACGTAGTGCAGTTACTTCTTCATTTGTTAAATCTTTTGCTTTTTTCATTCTTTCAACACCAGCGTTATCACAAATCTTATTTGCTAAACTTCTACCAATACCATAGATAGCAGTTAAACTAATATTGATGTGTTTTTCTCCTGGTAATTCAATATTTTTAATACGTGCCATATTTTACCTCCTATTAACCTTGAATTTGTTTATGTTTTGGATTTTCACAAATAACCATTACTTTACCTTTTCTTTTTATGATTTTACATTTTGCACAAATCTTTTTAACAGATGATCTAACTTTCATAACTTAACCTCCATTATTTCTTGTTCCATATAATACGCCCACGTGTTAAATCATAAGGCGACAATTCTATTGTAACTGTATCACCTGGTAAGATACGAATCATATGAACTCGCATTTTACCAGAAACGTAGGCTTTTACAATATGATCATTAGGCAATTTTACTATTAGATTTCCACCTTTTGTGGTTTCTACTACTTTGCCTTCTACTTCAATTTTTTCTTCTTTAGCCATAAATTCTTTTTCTCCATAACTATATTAGAGTTTTTCAGATGTGAATAACTTATTAGTTATCCACATCTTCACTCCTAAGAATATTTTCTATTTCTTTAAATACAATGTCATTTCCTTGACTTGAATCGATTGTTTTTAATACGCCTTTTTCTTTGTAATAATCAATTATTGGTTCTGTTACTTCGTAATATGTCTTAATTCTAGTGTTCATGGATTCTTCATTATCATCATCTCTTTGATATAATTCGCCACCACATTTATCGCAAACACCTTCAACTTCAGGCATAAATTCTTCAAAGTAAATATTATATATATCGCCACAATTTTTACAAATTCTGCGACCAATAATTCTTTTTTTAAGTAATTTCTCTGGGATTGTTAAATTTATAACAACTCCTAATTCTTTACCTAATTTTTTTAATAATTCATCATATCCTTTAGCTTGTTCTAGATTTCTAGGAAATCCGTCCAGGATATAACCTTTTTGACACTCTGGTTGCGTGATTTTATATTCTATTGCATCGTATATGATATCGTTTGGTACAAAAATACCGTTGTCTATCATATCCTTTATTTTTTTACCCATTTCATCATCAACCAAAGCTCTTTCTCTTAAGATATCTCCGGTTGAGATATGGACATAATCATATTTGTCTTGAAGCATTTTAGCAAAGGTTCCTTTGCCTGCTCCTTGGACCGCTAAAAAAATAACATTCATTATTTTTTATTCACTCCGAATCTATGATTACGGCTTACAAGACTACTTTCAATTTGTTTAAATGTTTCTATTGCAACACCAACAACGATTAGCAATCCTGTTCCTCCAATAGTTACACTACTAGATAAGCCTGAAAATTTAGTAAATAATATAGGTAATGCAGCAATTATAACTAAGAATATTGATCCAACGATTGTTAGTTTACTTAATATATTACTAACATAATCTATGGTTGCATCTCCAGGTCTAACACCAGGTATATATGCTCCACTCTTAGTTAAATTCTTAGCCATTTCATCAGGATTCATTTCTAGGAATGTATAAAAATATCCAAATAAGAATATTAATATTATATATATAAAGAATCCTGTTAAAGTTGTATTATTTAAATACTTCTCTACAAAGTCAATAGCTTTTTCATTTCCCATAAAACCAACTATTGTGCCAGGTAAACTTAGTAACATTGTTGCAAATATTACGGGAATTACACCGGCAGAATTAATCTTAATTGGTAAATAATTTTGATGTCCACCATAAGCAGAATTTGTACGATTTGCATATTGAATTGGAATTCTTCTTTCTGCAAGTTGTACCCAAATTATTCCAACTACTATTAATAGATAAACAAGTATGAAGGCTACAAATAATGCAATACCTACACCTGTTTTAAATGTTCCTGATGTTATTAAATTCTTAAAAGCCTCTATAAATATATTTGGAAGTGATTGTAAAATACCAGCCATGATAAGTAGTGAAATACCATTACCTATACCATTTTTAGTAATTCTATCACCCATCCATAATAATAGAGATGTTCCAGCAGTAAATATTACTGTTGTTTTCATAATTAACATTGCATCAGTTGATCCTGAATATACTCTAGTAAAGATATAACCTTGAACAAAAGCTAGGAAAATACCAAGATATCTTGTTATCTTATTAATCTTTTGTTTTCCTGTATATCCCTCTTCTTTTAATTCCTTAAAATATGGAATTATATCCATTTGCAATAATTGTGTAATGATTTGTGCATTAATATATGGTGTAACTCCTAGAGCGAAGATAGAGAATGATTTTAATCCTCCACCAGCCATAAGGTTGTAAATCTCTAAGAATCCATATTCTTCATATGCAGCAGATATCCAACTTACTGTGATAGAACTACCACAAGCAAATATTGCTAAACAGAATAATGTAAAATATATTCTTTTTCTTAAGTCTTTATTTGAACGCCTAAATAGTTGACCAAATGTTTTAAACATTCTAAATCACCTCTGCTTTTCCGCCAGCACTTTCAATTTTAGCAATAGCTGTACTTGAGAATCTATTAGCTTTAACAGTTAATTTTTTCTCTAATTCACCATTACCTAAGACTTTGATTCCATCAAGTTGCTTCTTGATAATACCTCTTTCTTTTAGTATTTCTGGAGTAACTTCATCTCCGTTATTAAAGAACTTATTTAAATCACTCAAATTAATTGTTGAATATCTAGTTGTGAATTGAGCATTGTTAAATCCACGTTTTGGAACTCTTCTATATAGTGGAGTTTGTCCACCTTGGAACCATGCAGATATACTTACTCCTGAACGTGATTTTTGACCTTTTTGTCCACGTCCTGATGTCTTTCCCCAGTTACTTCCAGGTCCACGACCAACTCTTTTTCTATTCTTAGCTTCTGGAGCTTTTTGTAATTCATTTAACTTCATACTATAACTCCTCAACTTTCTTTCCTCTTAATGCAGCAACTTGTTCAGGAGTTCTTTGCATTTTAAGAGCTTCTAAAGTAGCCTTAGCTACGTTAATCTTAGTATTTGATCCAAGTGATTTTGATACTATATCACGTACTCCAGCTAGTTCTAATACATCACGGGCAGATCCACCAGCGATAACTCCAGTACCTTCCTTAGCAGGTTTAATTAGAACTGCAGCACGTCCAACTTTTCCAATTGCTTCATGTGGAATAGTTCTATTATCAATAATTGCAACTTTAATAACGTTTTTATTAGCAGCTTGAATTGCTTTTTTAATAGCTTCTGGAACTTCGTTAGCTTTTCCAGTACCAATACCAACTAGTCCTTTTCTATTTCCTACAACAACTGTAGCAGCGAAACGGAAATGACGACCACCTTTAGTAACTTTAGTAACACGTCCAATTGAAACTACTTTTTCTTCAAGCAAGTTTTTCTTTGAGTCCATTTTTGTCCTTGGCATAACTTAACCTCCTCTTAGAATTCTAGTCCGTTTTCACGTGCAGCGTTAGCTAAAGCTTCTACACGTCCATGGTAAAGGTATCCACCTCTATCAAAAACGACATTCTTTATTTTTAATTTTTTTGCTTTCTCAGCGATGTCTTTACCTACAAGACGTGCGCCTTCAACATTTCCACCATTTTTTAATTTTAATTCGACAGATGAAGAGCTTGCTAGAGTAACGCCCTTAACATCATCGATTAGTTGTACAAATATATTTGTATTTGATCTAAATACATTTAATCTTGGACATTCAGCTGTGCCGCTTATTGTTTTACGAACACGTTCATGTCTCTTTTTACGCATAGCGTTTCTTGATTCTTTAACTATCATAATCTTAACTCCTTACTCTTATTTAGCAGCTTTCTTACCTTCTTTACGACGTACATGTTCGCCTTTATAACGAATACCTTTACCTTTATAAGGTTCTGGTTCTCTTATTTTACGAACGTTAGCCGCAAATTCAGATACTTTCTGTTTATCAATACCAGAAATTGTTATTTCTGTATTACTAACTTGTTCAACTTTTATATCAGATGGAACAGGTATAATTACTGGATGTGAGAAGTTAGCATTAATGTTAATTTTATTTCCTTGAACTTGGAATCTATAACCAACACCAACAGCTTCTAACCCCTTCTTAAATCCTTCACTAACTCCAACAATCATGTTTTTGATTAATGAATTTGTTGTTCCATGTAATTGTTTAGTTGTTTTGTTATTATTAGGTCTTTTTGTAACTAATTTTCCTTCAACTTCTTTTACTTCGATTAATGGGTTTTTATCATAAGATAATTCACCTTTTGGTCCTTTTACAGTGACTTTATTTCCTTCAACTGCAACAGTTACACCAGCAGGTATTACAAGTTCTCTATTTCCTATTCTACTCATAATATATTTCCTTACCAAATATAGGCAAGTACTTCTCCTCCTAGACCAGCTTCACGAGCTTCTTTGTCAGTCATTAATCCTTTTGAAGTTGATATTATTGCAATTCCTAAACCATTAAGTACACGAGGAATTTCATTAGTTTTTGCATAGACACGTAATCCAGATTTAGATACTCTCTTTAACCCTTGGATAACTCTTTCTTTCTTTTCTCCATACTTAAGTGTAAGTTCTAACTTATCACCTTTTGTATCTTTAGTATATTTGAAATCTTCAATATACCCTTCACGTTTTAGTATTTCAGCAATGCCTAAAGTCATTTTTGAACCTAATACTTCAACAGTTTCATATTTCATTTGATTTGCATTACGAATTCTTGTAAGCATATCAGCTATTCTATCTCCAACCATATTTTAATTCCTCCTTTCTACCAACTTGACTTCTTAACGCCAGGAATTTGTCCTTTACTAGCTAATTCTCTAAAACAAATACGACATATTCTGTATTTACGTAGAACTCCGTGAGGACGTCCACATCTTTCGCAACGAGTATAAGCTCTAGATTTAAATTTTGCAGGTCTTTGTTGTTTTACTTTTAAACTTGTCTTTGCCATAAATATTTCCTCCTCTTTCTACTTTCTAAATGGCATTCCGAAACCACTTAATAGTTCCAATGCTTCTTCATTAGTTTTGGCAGTTGTAACAAACACAACGTCCATTCCTCTTAATTTTAATATTTGATCGTATTCAATTTCTGGGAATATCGCTTGTTCTTTAATTCCTAAAGTGTAATTTCCGCGACCATCAAAAGCGGAACGAGAAACACCTCTAAAATCACGAACACGTGGTAAACCAATCTTTATTAATTTTTCCATAAAGTTGTACATATTTTCACCACGAAGAGTAACTTTAGCTCCAATTGCTTGGCCTTCTCTTATCTTAAAGCCAGCTATAGATTTACGAGCTTTTGTTACAACAGGTTTTTGACCAGATATTGCTTCTAAGTCTTTAAGTGCAGCTTCCATAAATTTAGAATCATGAGAAGCTTCTCCAACTCCCATATTAATAACTATTTTTTCTAGTTTTGGAATTTCCATAACTGATTTATAGTTAAATTGTTTCATTAGAGAGTCTTTAATTTCGTCATTGTATAATTTCTTAAATGTACTCATATAAACACCTTCTAACTAGCTTTCTTTTCTTTTTTTACGCTTTTAGTTTCTTTAACTTTTTTAGCGTCTTTTTTTGTTTCTTTTGTATTTATTTTTACGTTAGATGCATGAATAGGAGCTTCAACGTCAACGATTGATCCTACTTCATTCATTCCTCTTGGTTTTACATGCTTTTTAACCATATTAATTCCTTCAACAACTACTTTGTTGTCTTTTTTAAGGGTTTTAATAACTTTTCCTTCCTTGCCTTTATCTTTACCAGCAAGTATTTTAACGTTATCTCCAACTTTTACTTTCATATAAGTTCCCTCCTATAATACTTCTGGAGCAAGTGAAACTATTTTCATGAATTCTTTTTCACGAAGTTCACGAGCAACAGGTCCTAGAACACGAGTTCCTACTGGACTCTTGTCTTCTCTAATTAAAACGCATGCATTATCATCAAATTTGATATATGAACCATCAGAACGTCTAACGCCTTCTACAGTTCTAACTATTACAGCTTTGACTACTTTTCCTTTTGGAACATTACTATTTGGAATAGCTTTTTTAACAGTTCCAATTACGATATCACCAATGTTTCCACTTTTAACTTTACTTCCACCAACAACTTTAATAACAAGTATTTCACGAGCACCAGAGTTATCAGCAACTTTAAGTTTTGATTCTTGCATTACCATAAATGATACCTCCTATAGGATAACAGCTTCAATTAGTACTTTATCTAACTCATATCTTTTAGTTTTAGATAATGGTCTAGTACTAATTATTCTAACTGTATCTCCCTCTTTAGCGATATTCTTTTCGTCATGTGCTGTATACTTCTTAGAGTATTTAACTCTTTTTCCATAAAGTGGATGCTTTTTATATGTCTCAACTAAAACAGTAATAGTTTTGTCATTTTTTGCACTAACAACTCTTCCAACTAATGCTGTTCTTTTTGTTTCTTTAGTTTCTGCCATTATTTTTCGCCTCCATTATTTTTTCTTTCGTTAAGAATAGTTTTCATTCTAGCGATATCTTTTCTTAACTCATCTACTCTTGATGGTTTTTCTAATGTACCAGTTGATATTTTTAATCTTAAATCAAATAGTTCTTTTTTAGATTCAGTGATTTTCTTGCTAAGTTCTTCATCAGAAAGATTTCTTAGTTCTTTTAACTTTTCATTAACCTTCATTAGAAACACCACCTTTTTCTTCTTTTTTAATTATTTTGCAAGTAACAGGTAGTTTATGAGATGCTAATCTTAAAGCTTCTCTTGCGATTTCTTCGCCAACTTCTCCTACTTCAAACATTATTTTTCCTTTTTTAACTACAGCAACGTATCCTTCAACGTTTCCTTTACCTTTACCTTGACGAACTCCAAGAGCTTTCTTAGTTAATGGTAAATGAGGGAAAATATTAATCCATACTTTTCCTCCACGTTTCATATAACGTGTCATAGCTATACGAGCTGCTTCAATTTGTTGTGCTGTAACCCAAGCACCTTCGTTAGCAACTAGTCCGTATTCACCAAAGTGTAATTCAGTATTACCTTTAGCGTGTCCATCATATGGTAAACGATGTTGCTTACGATATTTAGTTCTTTTTGGCATTAACATCTTGAGCATCTCCCTTCTTGTTTTTCTTTGTAGGAAGAATTTCTCCTCTATAGATCCATACCTTTACTCCGATTTTTCCATATGTTGTATTTGCTTCACTTATTGCATAATCTACATCTGCTCTAATTGTATGTAGAGGAACAGTTCCTTCAACATAGAATTCTGTACGAGCCATTTCAGCTCCACCTAGGCGTCCTGAAACAGCAGTTTTAATTCCTTTAGCTCCAGCCTTCATAGTGTTTCTGATAGCTCTTTTTTGTGCGCTTCTGAAAGGAGCACGAGCTTCGATTTGTTGTGCAATTTGATCAGCAACTAATTTAGCATTTAAATCTGGATTTTTTTCTTCAACTATAGAAATATATACTTCTTCGTCTACTAATCTTTTTAATTTGTTTCTTAATTTTTCTATATCTTCTCCACCACGGCCAATTATTACACCTGGTTTAGCAGTATAGATTTTAACATCTGTTCTCTTATCTGTTCTTTCAATAATAACTTGAGAAACAGCAGCATCTTTCATATTGTCAGCTATGTATTTACGAATCTTGTTATCTTTAGCTAAAAGGATACCAAAATCTTTTTTATTAGCATACCATTTTGCTTGCCAATCTTTATTAACGCCAACTCTGAATCCTATTGGATTAACCTTTTGTCCCATACTATTTCTCCTCCTTATTATCAGATACTTTTACAGTTATATGACTTGTTCTTTTATCTCTTCTATCAACATTTCCTTTTGATGCGAATTTGATTCTTTTTAATACTTGTCCTGGATTTACAAAACATTCAGAGATAACAAGTTCAGTTTCATTTGCACCATTATTATTAACAGCATTAGCTACTGCAGAATTTAAAACTTTAAGAATTAATCTGCTAGCTTTAGTATTAGTGTTTTCTAATATGTTTCTTGCAGTTGCTATATCTTTTCCTCTTACTAGATCCATTGTCATTCTAGCTTTACGAGGAGCAATCATAGCACTTTTATGTATTGCATATGCTTCCATTACTTATTCTCCCTTCCTACTTTTGTCCAGCGTGGCCACCGAATTTACG